>NZ_JAAALL010000266.1 GCF_009906315.1 Kineococcus vitellinus
CCCGCCGATCTCGCGCAGGTACCAGCGCACCCCCGCCACCAGCCGCCTCACCGGCGCACCCCGCCGGCGGCCCGCTCCAGCTCCGCGCGCAGCTCCCGCAGGTGGGCGCGCTCGGCGGCGTCGACGACCAGCCCCGCCGGCTCCACGAGCGCCGACGGCGTCGCCGGCACCTCCCGGGTCGGCAGCGACCCCGCCCGCAGCGCGCGCACCACGACGACCGCGGCGTTGACGGCGACGACGAGCACGAGCACCGCGAACAGCGCCTGCAGGACGCCGTTGACGGTGGAGTTGGTGACGACCTGCTGCATCTGGGCGGCGTCCTGCGCCGGCGCCAGGACCTCCCCGGCCGCGAGCGCGTCGGCGTAGCGGGCGCGCTGGGCGAAGAAGCCGATGGTCGGGGCGTCGGAGAAGACCTTCTGCCAGCTGGCGGTCATCGTGGTCACCAGGTCCCAGGCCAGCGGCACGCCGGTCACCCACGCGTAGCGGGCGCGGCCGTGCTTGACGAGCAGCGTCGTGGCCAGCGTGAGGGCGATGGCGGCGAGCAGCTGGTTGGCGATGCCGAAGAGCGGGAAGAGCTGGTTGATGCCGCCCAGGGGGTCGGTGACGCCCGCGTAGAGGAAGTAGCCCCAGGCCGCGACGACGACGGCGCTGGCGATGACGTTGCCCGGCCGCCAGGACAGGTCGCCGAAGCGCTTCCAGACGTTGCCGACGGTGTCCTGGAGCATGAAGCGGCCCACCCGGGTGCCCGCGTCGACGGCCGTGAGGATGAACAGCGCCTCGAACATGATCGCGAAGTGGTACCAGAAGGCTTGCAGCCCGCCGCCGAACGCGGTGTGGAAGACCTGCGAGATGCCCAGCGCCAGCGCCGGCGCCCCGCCCGTGCGCGAGACGACGCTCTCCTCGCCGATCGCGCGGGCCGCCGCCTCCAGGGCCTCCGGCGTCGTCGCGAAGCCCAGGCCGCTGACGAACTCGGCCGCGGTGGCGGGGGTGCCGCCGGTGGCGCCGGCCGGGGAGTTGACCGCGTAGTAGAGGCTCTGGTCGATGACGGACGCGGCGATGAGCGCGCTGATCGCCACGAAGCTCTCCATGAGCATCCCGCCGTAGCCGATGAGGCGGACCTGGCGCTCCTTGGCGACCATCTTCGGCGTCGTGCCGCTGGCGATGAGGGCGTGGAAGCCCGAGAGCGCGCCGCAGGCGATGGTGATGAAGACGAACGGGAAGAGCGAGCCCGCGAAGACCGGCCCGTCCCCCTCGCGGGCGAAGCTCGTCACCGCGTCGTTGGCCAGCACCGGCCGCGCCACCAGCAGGCTCACCGCCAGCAGCGCGATGACGCCGATCTTCATGAAGGTCGACAGGTAGTCGCGCGGCGTCAGCAGCAGCCAGACGGGCAGCACGGAGGCCACGAAGCCGTAGGCGACGAGCGCCACGACGAGGGTCTCCGGGCTCAGGGTGAGCGCCTCGGCCAGCCCCCAGCGCTCCACGTAGCCGCCGCCGACGATGGCGGCCAGCAGCAGCGCGACGCCGATCCCGGTGGCCTCCAGCACCCGGCCGGGGCGCAGGTAGCGCAGGTAGACGCCCATGAAGAGGGCGATGGGGACGGTCAGCGCGATGGAGAAGACCCCCCACGGGGAGTCCGCGAGGGCGTTGACGACGATGAGCGCGAGCACCGCCAGGATGATGATCATGATGGCGAACACCGCCACCAGCGCCGCCGCGCCGCCCACCGGGCCGATCTCCTCGCGGACCATCTGCCCCAGGCTCTTGCCGTCGCGGCGCATCGAGAAGAAGAGCACGGTGAGGTCCTGCACCGCCCCGGCGAAGATCACCCCCACGACGATCCAGATCGTGCCGGGCAGGTAGCCCATCTGGGCGGCCAGCACCGGGCCCACGAGCGGGCCGGCGCCGGCGATCGCCGCGAAGTGGTGGCCGAAGAGGACCCGCCGGTCGGTGACCTCGAAGTCGACGCCGTTGCCCAGGCGCTCGGCCGGGGTGGCCCGCCGGTCGTCGGCGCGCAGCACCCGGTAGGTGATGAAGCGGGCGTAGAAGCGGTAGGCGATCGCGTAGGAGGCGAGCGCGGCGAAGAGGATCCACAGCGCGTTCACCGACTCCCCGCGGGCCAGCGCCAGGACCGTCCAGGCCACCGCGCCGACGACCGCGACGGCGCTCCAGACCAGGGTCGAGCGGATGTCCAGCCTTCTCACGACCGCCTCCTCGCGGGTGGGACCTCCCCGCAGGATGCCCGAGCGCCCCCGCGCGAGCACGCCGGGACACGCGGCGGGAGCGCGGCGGGGCCACGGCGCGCCGACGGCGTGACGGGGCGGGCCCGCGGTCGTGGCAGGATTCCCCGGTGCGATTGGCTGAGCAGCTCGACGGCAAGCGGTTCCTGCTGACCGGGGTCACCGGCTTCATCGGCGAGGCGCTGATGCAGCGGCTGCTCGTCGACCTGCCCGGCACCTCCGTGGTCGCCCTGGTGCGCCCCAAGCCCGGTCAGAGCGGCGAGGACCGGCTGCGCTCGGTGCTGCGCAAGCAGATCTTCCACGCCGCCGGCGAGGCCGACGACCTGCTCAAGACCCGCGTGGAGGCGCTGGAGGGCGACCTGGCCGCCGTCCCGGAGCTGCCGGAGGGCATCGACGTCGTCGTGCACTGCGCCGGCGACGTGTCCTTCGACCCGCTGATCCAGGACGCCTTCACGACCAACGTGCTCGGCACCCGGCAGCTGGTGGAGCGCACGCTGGCCGTCAGCGAGGCGCAGGGGCGCCCGGTCCACTACGTGCACATCTCCACCGCCTACGTCGGCGGCCGCCGCCGCGGCGCGGTGCCCGAGCGGGCCGTGGACCACACCGTGGACTGGCGCGCCGAGACCGCGGCCGGCATGCGGCTGGCGGAGCGGATCGAGGAGGACTCCCGCCTGGACGCGCAGCTGCGCCGCTTCCTGCGCGCCGCCGAGCGCGACCACGGCCGCGCCGGGCCGCTGACGGTGGCGGCCGCGGCCGAGGAGCGCCGCCGCCAGTGGGTCGCCGAGCAGCAGAAGGCGGCCGGCAAGGAGCGGGGCCGCACGCTGGGCTGGACGGACTGCTACACGTTCACCAAGTCGATGGGCGAGCGCTGCGTGGAGGAGCTGGCCGCGCCGGTGGTCCCCACGACGATCCTGCGCCCGAGCATCGTGGAGTCGGCCCTGAAGCACCCCTACCCGGGGTGGATCGAGGGCTTCAAGATGGCCGAGCCGATCATCCTGGCCTACGGCCGCGGGGAGCTGACGGAGTTCCCGGCCGCCCCCGACTCGGTGGTCGACATCGTGCCCATCGACCACGTCGTCAACGCGATCCTCAAGGCCTCGGCCACCCCGCCGCCGCTGTCGCAGCCCGCTTACTACCACGTGTCCTCGGGCAACCGGAACCCCACGACCTTCCGCGACCTCTACGAGCACGTGCGGGCCTACTTCACCGAGCACCCCTTCGACTCCTCCCCCGAGGTGCTGCCGACGTGGGACTTCCCCGGCGTCGACAAGGTCGAGCGGCAGGTGCGCACCGGTGAGCGCCTGGCCCGCCTGGGCGACCGGGTCCTCGCGCTGGCCCCGCGCTCGGAGCGGGTGCGCGCGGCCTCGCGCAAGCTCGACAAGGCCCGCGGCCAGGTGGACTTCGCCCGGCGCTACATGGACCTCTACAAGGCCTACACCGAGGCCGAGCTGCGCCTGGTGGACGACAACGCCCTCGCGCTGCACCGCTCCCTGGACCCGGCCGACGTCGAGCTGTTCGGCTTCGACACCGCCGTCGTGGACTGGGAGCAGTACTTCGAGAAGACGCACTGCCCGTCGGTGACCACCCAGATGCGCAAGTACGAGGAGATCCGCCGCCGGCGCAAGCAGGCCGAGGTCACCGGCCTGCGCCCGCCGAAGCCGGTCGCGGCGGGCGCCGCGCCGGTGCTGGCCGTCTTCGACCTCGCGGGCACCCTGCTGCCCGGCACGGTCGTGGACACCTACCTGAGCCTGCGCCTGTCGCAGCTGGACGCCCCCGCCCGCATCGCCGAGTTCGGGCGCGTCATGCGGCACCTGCCGGGCTGGATCGCCGCCGAGCGCCGCGACCGCGGCAGCTTCCTGCGCTCGCTGTTCCGCGGCTACGCCGGGGTGGACCTGGACGTCCTGGAGACCCACGTCGACGACGTCTTCGCCCCGCGCTTCCTGGAGCAGGTCTCCTCCGACGCGCTGCGGCGCATCCAGGCGCACCGCGACGCCGGGCACCGCACGATCCTCATAACCGGGGACGTGCGCCAGGTCACCCGCCCGCTGGCCGGGCTCTTCGACGAGGTCGTGTGCACCGAGCTGGACGAGGAGCGCGACGCTGCCGGGCACCGGCGGGCGAGCGGCTTCCTCACCTCCCCGCCGCTGGTCGGCGAGGCGCGGGCGGCGTGGCTGCGCCGCTACGCGGAGGTGGAGGGGGCGGACCTGTCGGCCAGCTACGCCTACGCCGACTCCCACTCCGACGTGCCGCTGCTGCGGACCGTGGGCAACCCGACGGCCGTCTCCCCCGACGTGCCGCTGTTCCGGGCCGCGCGGGCCTCGCGCTGGCCCGTGGCCGACTGGGCGGCGTCCTCGCCGGCACGGCGGCTGCGGGTGCCGCAGCAGGTCCTGGCCGGCACGGACTGACCCCGTCCGTGGCAGGATGCGCCTCGTGCGCTCTTCACCGTCACTGACCGCCGGTGTCGAGGACCGAAGGATGGCGATGTTGATGGGGCTCCCCCGGCCGAACCGGATCGTGCGGGCGCTGCCGTTGCGGCGCAGGCGTTCCGGCCTGGCTCCCGACCCGGGCGACGACAAGGGCGGACGCCGGGTCCACCGCAACGACTGGGTGCGCTCGGCCCCGGCGACGGCCGTGCGCTCCGTGCTGCAGCGGGCGCTGCTGTCGCCGGTGCTGCGCGCGGAGCTGTCCATCTCGGTGCACGGCGCGGAGGTGCTGGACCGCCTGGGCGGGCCGGCCGTGCTGGTGGCCAACCACTCCTCGCACCTGGACGCCCCGGTGATCCTGCAGGCGCTCGGGCCGCGGCGGCGGCGCCGCGTGGCCATCGCCGCCGCCGCGGACTACTTCTTCGACGTCTGGTGGCGCTCGGCGCCCTCGGGCCTGGTCATCGGGACCTTCCCGCTGGACCGGCGCGGCGGGCCGGGCGCGAGCGCGTCCTCGCGCCTGCTGGCCGACGGCTGGAGCCTGGTGATCTTCGCCGAGGGCGGCCGCAGCTACACCGGCGAGGTGCGCCCCTTCAAGAAGGGCGCGGCCTACCTGGCCCTGGAGGCGGGCGTGCCGGTCGTGCCGATCGCGCTGCGCGGCACCTTCGACGCGATGCCGCCGCGCCGGAACTGGCCCGCCAAGGGCCGCCCGCCCGTCAGCGTGACGTTCGGCGAGCCCCTGCACGGCCAGCCGGGCGAGCGGGCGGGCGACTTCACCCCCCGCATCGAGGAAGCCGTCGCCAAGCTGCTCGCCAACAGCTGACGCACCCGCGGCGCCCGGACGTGACGTGCGCCACGTCCGGGCGTCCGGGTGGTGTACGGGAGGCCTCCGTCTTGTTACCGTCGAGCCGTCCCCGACTCCGTCAGGGGCACGGCAGCGGACACGCCGAGTCCTGCCCACCGCGCCGGTAGCAGATCCAGGGGGCAGGAGCGGGGGACCCATGGTTCCTCGGACGAGCGGCGCACCGACGGTGCACCGGGAGTCCTCGGGGTGAAGCCGCGTCCGCGCGGCCGGGTCAACAACCTTCGACCCGAACCCGACAGCTCACCTCGCAGGCGTTGGAGGTCTCCATGTCTGCGATCCGTCGCACCCTCGTGTCCGCACGCCCCGTTCGCCGCGCCCTGCTGGCCACCGCCGCGGCGGCCGCCACCGGCGCGGCCGTGATCGGCACCGCCGGCGGCGCGTCCGCGGCCCCGGTCTCCGAGTGGGACCGCCTCGCCCAGTGCGAGTCGGGCGGCAACTGGCGCATCAACACCGGCAACGGCTACTACGGCGGGCTGCAGTTCAGCTCCCGCACGTGGACCGGCTTCGGCGGCGGCCAGTTCGCCCCCCGCGCCGACCTGGCCACCCGCGAGCAGCAGATCGTCACCGCCGAGCGCGTGCTCGCCCGGCAGGGCTGGCGCGCCTGGCCCTCCTGCTCGCGCAAGCTCGGCCTGAGCGGCGCGGCGGACCCGGTCGGCATGGAGCAGGCGCTGCTGCACCCCGCGCCGCCGGCGAGCGCGGGGTGCAGCAGCGC
>NZ_JAAALL010000267.1 GCF_009906315.1 Kineococcus vitellinus
CACCGCCGGCGCCGCCGCGCATCGGCGTGCCGCCACCGGTCCACGGCGAGGACTTGGCCTGCTCGGCGACGAGGTCGACGCCCTTGCGGGCGAACTCGCCCACCTTGACGACCTTGTCGGCGTACCTGCCCTCGGTGCGCGCGTTGACGAACGAGGCCGCCTTGTCGATCGCCCCGCCCGCGCTCGAGGAGTGCTCGGCGGCGAACGAGCCGACCCGGCCGCGGGCCTGGTCGGCCGCCTCCCACGCCTGACCGGCGGCCTCGGTCAGCTTGCCCTTGAGGAACTGCATGGTGCCCACGAGTGCTTCCTTCCCTGGTCGCTGCTGCTGCCGCCCGTCCTACCAGTCCGCGCCGGTGAGCTCCACCCCCGTGCGGCGGCACGGGCCGCGGCTGCGCACCACTGTCTGCCACCATGCCTGCGTGGGCCACCCGGAACCCCTCCTCGCGATCGTCGGCCCCACCGCCACCGGCAAGTCCGACGTGGGCGTCGCCCTGGCCCTGCTGCTGGCGCAGCGGACCGGCCGCGCCGGCGAGGTCGTCAACGCCGACGCCATGCAGCTCTACCGCGGGATGGACGTCGGCACCGCGAAGCTGACCCCGCCCGAGCGGCGCGGGGTGGCGCACCACCTGCTCGACGTCCTCGACGTCCGCGAACCCGCCGACGTGGCCACCTACCAGCGCAGCGCGCGCGCCGCCTTCGAGGAGGTGGGCGCCCGCGGCGGCGTGCCCGTCCTCGTCGGCGGCTCCGGGCTGTACGTGCGCGCGGTCCTGGACGACCTGCGCTTCCCGGGCACCGACCCGCGGGTGCGGGCCCGCTGGGAGGCGGCGCTGGCCGAGCGGGGGGCCCCGGCGCTGCACGCCGAGCTGGCCGCGCGCGACCCCGAGGCGGCGGCGCGGATCCTGCCCACCAACGGGCGGCGCGTCGTGCGCGCCCTGGAGGTGGGGGAGATCACCGGGCGGCCCTTCGCCGCGTCGCTGCCGGAGCAGCGCTACGTCCGCCCGGCGCTGCAGGTCGCCCTCGCGGTGCCGCGCGAGCAGCTCGACGCGCGCATCGACGCCCGCGTGGAGCGCATGTTCGCCGGCGGCCTGCTCGAGGAGGTGCAGCGGCTGCAGGCCCTGGGGCTGCGCGAGGGCCGCACCGCCTCGCGCGCGCTGGGCTACGCGCAGGCGCTGGACGTCCTCGACGGGCGCTGCACGCCGGCGGAGGCCGTCGAGCTCACGGCCCGCCTGACGCGCCGCTTCGCGCGCAAGCAGGAGTCGTGGTTCCGCCGCGACCCGCGGGTGCGCTGGATCGAGGCGCCCGACGGCGCCGAGCCCGCCGACCTGGCGCGCCGGGTGCTGGCGGAGCTGCCCGTAGCATCGCCCGCGTGAGCACCCAGCCGTCCGCCGCCGCCGCGACCGGGGGCGTCGCCTTCGTCAAGGGTCACGGCACCGAGAACGACTTCGTCCTCGTCGCCGACCCCGACGGCTCCTGGGACCCGGACCCCGCGCAGGTCGCCGCGATCTGCGACCGCCGCGCCGGCATCGGCGCCGACGGGCTGGTGCGCGCGGTGCGCACCGGCGCGATCGCCGAGGGCGCGGCGCTGGCCGGGCGGGCCGAGTGGTTCATGGACTACCGCAACGCCGACGGCTCGCTGGCCGAGATGTGCGGCAACGGCGTGCGCGTCTTCGCCGAGTTCCTCCTCGCCGGCGGCCACCTGCCGGCCGAGGCGGGCGACGGCCGCTGGGTGCCCGTGGGCACCCGCGCCGGCCTGAAGCGGGTGCGCCGCGAGGCCCAGGGGCGCTGGACCGCCGACATGGGCCCCTGGCGCCTGGTCGGCGGCGAGGCCGCGCTGCGGGCCGGCTCGGACGCCCTCGTGCACGTGCCGGGCCTGGACGGCGTCGCGCGCCCCGCGCTGTCGGTGGACCTCGGCAACCCGCACACCGTCGTGGCGCTGCCCGACGACGTCGAGCTGGAGCAGGCCGACCTCACGCGCGCCCCCTCCGTCGAGCCCGTGCCGCCCGCCGGCACGAACGTCGAGCTCGTGGTGCCGGAGTTCGGGGTGGACACCACCGGGGACTCCGTCGCCGACGTCGGCGACGTGCGGATGCGCGTGCACGAGCGCGGCTCCGGGGAGACGCGCTCGTGCGGCACGGGGGCCTGCGCGGCGGCGCTGGCGACCCGGGCCTGGGCCGGGGCGGGGGCCCCGGACGTGTGGCGGGTGGAGGTCCCCGGCGGCTCGCTCCTCGTGACGGTCGCGGAGGGCTCCAGCGCGCTCGCGGGGACGGTGCACCTCACCGGCCCCGCCGTGCTCGTGGCCTCGGGGACGATCGCCCCGGCGCTGCTGGCCCCGCGCCTCACGCCGGCCGGCTGACCGACAGCACGCGGAACCCCTTCGCCGTCGCGGTCCGCGTCGTGCTCGTGCCGGGCACCGCGCCCTCCTCGAGCCAGCGCTGCAGCGAGTCGGCGCCGAGGTTCTTCTGCACCACCAGGTGCGCCGCGCCGCCCGGGGCCAGCCGCGGCAGCCAGCGCTGCAGCAGGGCGTGCAGCGCGGGCTTGCCGATGCGGATGGGCGGGTTGGACCAGATCTCGGTGAAGCGCAGGTCCTCGTCGACCTCGTCGGGCAGCTGCGCGCGCACCTCGACCCCGAGCCGCTCGGCGTTGCGCCGCACCAGGTCCAGCGCCCGCTCGTTGACGTCGACGGCGTGCACCCGCTGGTGCGGGCGGCGCAGCGCCAGCGTGAGGGCGATCGGGCCCCAGCCGCAGCCCAGGTCCAGCACGTCTCCCGGCGCGTCGCCGTCGGTGATCAGCGGCAGCAGCACGGAGGTCCCCGGGTCCAGCCGCTCGCCGCTGAAGACGCCGCGCGCCGTCTGCACGACCACCTCGCGCCCGGCCAGCCGCACCGCCACCTCGCGCCGCTCGTCGGCCGTCGCGGGCCGGGCCGTGAAGTAGTGCTCACCGTCGGTCTGGACCACGCCCGCAGGGTACGGCCCGGCGCCCGCCCGGCGGCGACACGCGGTGGCCGGCGGCGAAATACCGTCGACCCGCACGTCGTTGGAAGGGATGCTGGACCTGTCAGATCGACCGGCTGGCACGACCGAGGAGGTCCATGAACCACCGCCCCGCTCCCGCGACACCGCAGTCCGCGGAGCTCCAGCACGACCGCGACGTCGTCGCCGACCAGGGCAGCGCCGCCACCCGCACCGAGCGCGACCGCGAGTTCGACCGGGCCGTCGAGCGCATCCTGCGCGGGCACGGCGCCGACGCCCTGGACCACGAGCACGAGGGTCCCGGCCGGACGGACGGGCGGCAGGACGGGCACACCGACCTCGACGGCGACCAGCTCGACCTCGCCGACCGCCGCGCCCTGCGCCGGGCCGCCGGCCTGTCGACCGAGCTGACCGACGTCACCGAGGTCGAGTACCGGCAGCTGCGCCTCGAGCGCGTCGTCCTGGCCGGGGTCTGGTCCAGCGCCGACTCCAGCCGCCAGGAGGCCGAGGTCTCCCTGCAGGAGCTGTCCGCCCTCGCCGCCACCGCGGGCTCCGACGTCCTCGCGGGCGTCCTGCAGCGGCGCTCCACCCCCGACCCCGCCACCTACCTGGGGGCCGGCAAGGCGGCGGCCCTGGCCGACCTCGTCGCCGCCGAGGGCGCCGACACCGTCGTCTGCGACGGCGAGCTGTCGGCCTCCCAGCGCCGCGGCCTGGAGGACATCGTCAAGGTGAAGGTCGTCGACCGGACGGCCGTGATCCTGGACATCTTCGCCCAGCACGCCAAGAGCCGGGAGGGCAAGGCCCAGGTCGAGCTGGCGCAGCTGGAGTACCTGCTGCCGCGCCTGCGCGGCTGGGGCGAGTCGATGTCCCGCCAGGCCGGTGGTCGCGTCGCCGGCGGTGCGGGGATCGGCTCGCGCGGTCCCGGTGAGACGAAGATCGAGCTGGACCGCCGGCGCATCCGCACCCGGATGGCCAAGCTGCGCCGCGAGATCCGCGGCATGGGCACCGCCCGCGACGCCAAGCGCTCGCTGCGGGTGGCGCGCGCGGTGCCGGCGGTCTCCATCGCCGGGTACACCAACGCGGGCAAGTCCTCGCTGCTCAACCGCCTCACGGGTGCGGGCGTGCTGGTGGAGAACGCCCTCTTCGCGACGCTGGACCCGACGGTCCGGCGCGCGCAGACGCCGGAGGGGCGCCCCTACACGCTGGCCGACACGGTGGGGTTCGTCCGCTCGCTGCCGCACCAGCTCGTGGAGGCCTTCCGCTCCACGCTGGAGGAGGTCGCCGAGTCCGACGTCGTCCTGCACGTCGTGGACGGCTCGCACCCCGACCCCGAGGGGCAGCTGGCCGCGGTGCGCGCGGTCCTGGCCGACGTCGGGGCCCAGGACGTGCCGGAGCTGGTGGCGGTCAACAAGGCCGACGTCGCCGACCCGGAGGTCGTGGACCGGCTGCTGCGCCGCGAGCGCGGTGCCGTCGCCGTCTCGGCCCGCACGGGCCAGGGCGTCGAGGAGCTGCTGGCGCGCATCGCCGAGATGCTGCCGGTGCCGGACGTCGAGATGGACGTGTGCGTGCCCTACGACCGCGGCGAGCTGGTCCACCGGGTGCACACCACCGGTCAGGTGCTCTCCGAGGAGCACACCGCGGCGGGCACCCGGATGCTGGCCCGCGTGCGCCCGCGGCTGGCCGCCGAGCTGGACCCGTTCCGCTCCACGCGCACGGCCTGAGGCGGCCCCGACCCGGTCCCGCCGGGCCGTCGGCGCCGTCCCCACAGCCCCCCACCGCTGCCGCAGCGGTGGGGGGCTGCCTCGTGCGGGGGGTCGTGTCGGTGGCGCGCGAGAGGATGCCCCCGTGAGCGCACCGAGCACCGAGGACGTCGTCGAGCAGGCGGAGGTGGAGGGCCACGAGGCCGCCGAGCTGCTCGAGCGCGTGGTGGACGCCCTGGGCGGTCAGCGCCGCGACGGGCAGGCGCGGATGGCCGGGGCGGTCACCGACGCGATCCGCACCCGCCGCCACCTGCTGGTGCAGGCCGGCACCGGGACGGGCAAGTCGATGGCCTACCTCGTGCCGGCGGTCGCGCACGCGGTGCACGCCGAGCGCGCGGTCGTGGTGAGCACCGCGACGCTGGCGCTGCAGGCGCAGGTGGTGGACCGCGACCTGCCGCGGCTGGCCGGTGCCCTGGCGCCGGTGCTGCACCGCGAGCCCACCTGGGAGCTGCTCAAGGGGCGCACGAACTACCTGTGCCGCAACAAGCTCGACGGCGGCTTCCCGGCCGACGAGGCGGCCCTCTTCGACGTGTCGGCACCCACCGGGGAGGCCGGCGGCGCCGACGGCGGGCGCCTGGGCCGCGAGGTCGTGCGGCTGCGCGAGTGGGCGGAGAGCACCCGCACCGGCGACCGCGACGAGCTCGACCCCGGGGTCAGCGACCGGGCCTGGCGGCAGGTGTCGGTCTCCGCGCGCGAGTGCCTGGGCCCGCAGCGCTGCCCCGTGGCGGCCGAGTGCTTCTCCGAGCGGGTCCGGGCGCGGGCGCGCACGGTCGACGTCGTCGTCACCAACCACGCCATGACCGCCATCGACGCCCTCGAGGGCGGCCAGCTGCTGCCCGAGCACGACGTCCTCGTCGTCGACGAGGCCCACGAGCTGGCCGACCGCGTGACGGCCGTCGCGACGGCGGAGCTGTCGGCCGCCGTGCTGTCCGCGGCCTCCCGCCGGCTGCGCCGCTCCGCCGGGATCGTCTCCGAGGCGCTCGACGACGCCGCCGGCGCCCTCGAGGGCGCCCTGGAGAGCGCGCCGCCGGGCCGCCTGGACCGCTGGCCGGAGGCGCTGGCCGCCGCGGTCGTCGCCGTGCGCGACGCCTCCCGCACCGCGCTGACCGACCTCAAGCAGGCCGCCGACGGGGCGGACAAGGAGGACGTCGAGGGCCGCGGCGCGCGGCACCTGGCGCGCGCCGCGGTGCAGGAGGTCTTCTCCGTGGCCGAGCGGCTGGCCGAGGACGCCGCCCGCGAGGGCTCGGACGGGCACGACGTGGCGTGGGTGACGGCCGGCTCCGGCCCGGCCGCGCGACCGCCGTCGCTGCACGTCGCCCCGCTCTCGGTCGCCGGGCTGCTGCGCGAGCGGGTCTTCACCGACCGCACGGTCGTCGCGACGTCGGCCACCCTCAGCCTCGGCGGCTCCTTCGACGCGGTCGCCGGCGCCTTCGGCCTGGCGCGCGCCCGCAGCGGCGGCGACCGCGTCGAAGGAGCCGCCGAGGCTGAGGG
>NZ_JAAALL010000268.1 GCF_009906315.1 Kineococcus vitellinus
CCGGTGACGAGGGCGCGGCGGCCCCTTCGGCCTCGCCGGCCGCCGCGCCCTCGTCACCGGCGCCTCGCAGGGGCTGGGCACCGACGTCGCGCGCGCCCTGGCCGCCGCCGGCGCCGACCTCGTGCTCAGCGCCCGCTCGCCGCAGCCGCTGGACGCCCTCGCCGAGGACGTGCGCCGCGAGCACGGCGTCCGGGTCGCCGTCGTCCCCGCCGACCTCACCCGCGCCGAGGAGGTCGAGCGCCTGGCCACCGAGGCCCTCGCCGCCTTCGACGGCCTGGACGTGCTGGTCAACAACGCCGGCATCTCCCACCCGCAGCACGTCGTCGACGTCGACGCCGCCACCTGGGACCTGACGATGGCCGTCAACCTGCGCGCCCCGGCGCTGCTGGGCGCCCGCGTCGGCGAGGCCATGGCCGCCGCCGGCCGCGGCAGCATCGTCAACGTCTCCTCCCTCGCCGGGACGCTCGCGCTGGCCGAGCACTACGCCTACTGCGCCAGCAAGGCGGCGCTGATCATGGCGACCAGGGTCCTCGCGCTGGAGCTGGGCCCCTCGGGCGTGCGGGCGAACTCCGTCAGCCCCACGGTCGTCATGACGGAGATGGGGCAGCGGGTGTGGGGCGAGGAGGCCAAGGGCGCGCCGATGCTCGCCCGCATCCCGCTGGGCCGCTTCGTCGAGCCCGCCGAGGTGGGCAGCGCCGTCGTGTACCTGGCCTCCGACGCGGCCGCGATGGTCAACGGCGTCGACCTGCGGCTCGACGGCGGGTTCGCCGTCGCCTGAGCCGCCGGTCAGCCCCGCCGGCTGAGCGCCCGGCCCGCCGCGACGGCGGCCGCCAGCACCCCGGCCCCGGCCAGCACCCACGGGCCGCCGACGACCAGCGGGTCGAGCACCTGGTGGTGGGTG
The DNA here is from genome assembly GCF_009906315.1 of Kineococcus vitellinus. Lineage (GTDB taxonomy): Bacteria > Actinomycetota > Actinomycetes > Actinomycetales > Kineococcaceae > Kineococcus > Kineococcus vitellinus. The sequence continues at coordinate 902 of NZ_JAAALL010000268.1, forward strand.
TCGACGCGGCCGGCGCGCGAGGCGATCGGGTGCGAGCGGGCCTCGGCGAGGACCCCGGTCTCGGTGACCGGGTCGTCGGGGCGCCCGCGCGCGGCGGAGGCGAGCAGGCCCTCGAAGGTGTCGACGCGGTCGGCGGCGATGAGCAGCAGCCAGTGCGCGTTGCGGCCCTCGCTGAAGCGGTCGTAGGCGAAGCGGCGGATGCGTCCCGACACCCCGTGCAGCGGGGCGCTGGTGCCGAAGACCGGTGGCAGGAACGCGTGCTCGATCGAGCGCTCGCGCGGTCCGTACCGCTCCGGCTGGCGGTCCGGGAACTCCCAGCGCGCGCCGTAGGCGCCCGGGTCGAACACCTCCTGCGGGACGGAGGGGCGGTCCTTCGGGTCCAGGTCCACCCCCCAGCCGGGGATGCGCGCGCGCAGCTGCTCGGGGGTCTCGGGCAGCGGCGGCTTCTGCGGCCAGTACGCCATGACGGGCTCCTCGGGCGGTGGTGGTTCGGCGGCGGTTCAGGCGGCGGAGGGGACGATGAGCGGCTTGATGCACCCGTCGAGCTTGGAGGAGAAGATGTGGTACCCCTCGGCGATGTGCTCCAGCGGGATGCGGTGGGTCACCATGTCGCGCGGGCGCAGGTGGCCGTTGCGGACGTGCTCGAACAGGCGCGGCCACTGCCGCTTCACCGGGCACTGGTTCATCCGCAGCGTCAGGCCCTTGTTCATGGCGTCGCCGAACTTCACGGCGCTCGGCACGGGGCCGTAGGCGCCCATCACCGAGATCGTCGCGCCCTTGCGCACCGCGTCGATGGCCCAGTTCAGCGCGACCGGGGAGCCGCCCTGCAGCTTCAGCTTGGTGCCCGCCACCTGCTGCATGAAGTTGCCGTCGGCCTCGGCGCCCACGCAGTCGATCGCGACGTCGGCGCCCAGGTGGTCGGTGATCCGCTTCAGGTGCACCACGACGTCGTCGTGCTCGGCGAAGTTCACCGTCTCCGCGTGCGCGAAGTCGCGCGCCTTCTCCAGCCGGTAGTCCAGGTGGTCCACGACGATGACCCGCCCGGCGCCCATGAGCCACGCCGACTGCGCGGCGACCAGGCCGACCGGGCCGGCGCCGAAGACCACGACGACGTCGCCCTGGCGGATGTCGCCGAGCTGGGCGCCGAAGTAGCCGGTGGCGGTGGCGTCGGTGAGCAGGACCGCGTCCTCGTCGTGCATCCAGTCGGGGATGACGGTGGGGCCGACGTCGGCGAACGGCACCCGCACGTACTCGGCCTGGCCGCCGTCGTAGCCGCCGGTGGTGTGCGAGTAGCCGTAGATCCCGCCGACGGCCGTGGCGTTGGGGTTGACGTTGTGGCAGTTGGCGAGCATCCCGCGCGCGCAGTAGAAGCACGAGCCGCACGAGATGTTGAAGGGCACCATGACCCGGTCACCGGGCTTGAGGCTCTGCACCGACGGGCCGACGCTGTCGACGACGCCGATGAACTCGTGCCCGAACGTCGTCCCGACGCGGGTGTCGGGCATGAGCCCGTGGTACAGGTGCAGGTCGGACCCGCAGATCGCGGCGAGCGTGACGCGGACGATCGCGTCGTTGGGGTGCTCGATCCGCGGGACGTCCTTCTCCTCGGTCCTGATCCGGTACGGACCGCGGTAGACCATGGCGCGCATGGGTCAACTGTGCTCCGCTCCTCCGGCGCTCGCCAGTGCAGCGCGGGCCGGCCTCAGGTGCGGGTGCGCCGCTCCAGCGCCGAGAGCACGTGCTGCAGCTCCGCCGTCGCCTCGTGCAGGCGCCGGTAGGCCGGGTACAGCTCCCCGTACACCCCGGCCGCGTCCGCGCCGGGTTCGGTGACCGACTCCGCCCGGTTCCACGTCGCGTCGACGTCCACCGCCCCGAGGGCGACGGCGGCGAACTTCGCGTCCCCCAGCGAGGCGCCGATGCGCTCGGCCGGCAGCTCCTGGGGCAGGCCGGTGACGTCGGTGACGATCTGCGGCCACAGCGCCGAGCCGGTGCCGCCGCCGACGGCGACGACGCGGCGGATGTCCACCCCGGCCGCGCGCATCTCGTCGAGGTTGTGCCGCACGCCGAACGCCGTCGCCTCCAGCAGCGCGCGGTCCACCTCCCCGCGCGTGGTGCGCAGCGTCAGGCCGAGCAGGGCGCCGCGGGCGTCGGCGTCGGCGAAGGGGGTGCGCTCGCCGGCGAAGTAGGGCAGCGCCACCAGCCCGTTCGCGCCGGGCGGGGCGGCCGCGGCCTCGCCCACCAGGGAGGCGACGTCCGGGGAGCCGATCGTCTCCCTCCACCACTCCACGGCGCTGCCGGAGCTGGCCATGCCCGCCGCCAGCGTGCTCTGCCCGGGGCGGTTGCCCGCCGTCCCCCACAGCGAGGGGTGGCAGCGCGGGCCGTCGGTGACGGCGATGAAGAACGTCGTCGAGCCGTACATGACCATGAGGTCGCCGGGGCGGCCCACGTCGACGCTCTCCGCCTCCGCCCACGCGTCGCAGGTGCCGGCGGCCACCGGCGTGCCGACCGGGATGCCGGTGGCCGCCGCCGCGTCCGCGCCCACCGCGCCCACGCGCTCGGAGGGCCACACCAGGCGGGGCATCGGCAGGCCGGGGGCGACCTGCTCGCAGCGCTCGGCGATCCAGGCGGCCTCGTGCCGGTCGTACAGCGGCGTCGACTGGCTCGCCGAGAGCCGGTCGAGCACGTACTCGCCGGTCAGCCGGAAGACCAGGTACGAGTTCGACATGAAGAAGTAGCGGGCGCGGGCGAACGTGTCCGGCTCGTGGCGGCGCAGCCACTCCAGCTTGCCGCCGGCGGCCTGGGTGGACATCCGGGAGCCGCAGCGGCGCAGCAGGTCCTCGGTGCCGTAGCGCTCCTCCAGGTCGGCGGCCTCCTGCACGGAGCGGGTGTCCACGCCGTACAGCACGGCCGGGCGCAGCGGGCGGCCGTGCCCGTCGGCGAGCAGCACGGTCGGCCCGATGCCGCTGGCGCAGACCGCGGCGACCCGTCCCGCGGCCGGGTCGCCGGGGTCGCCGGCCCGGGCGGTCAGCTCGCGCGAGATCGCGCAGAAGTCCGCCCACCACACCGCGTCGGCGTCGTGCTCGACGTAGCCGGGACGGGGGTTGTCGGTGCGGTGGCGGCGCGAGGCGCGGGCCAGCACCCTGCCGTCCAGGGTGGCGAGCACGCCCTTGCTGCTGCCGGTGCCGATGTCGACCCCCAGCAGCAGGTCACGCTGTGACTGCACTTCGCACGCCTCCTCGCGCCGGTCCTGCGCGCATCCTGTCACCCGGCGGGCGCGGGCGGCTGCCGGGTGCGGACGGGGTGCGGAGCAGGCGCGGACCGGGCGTGGACCGGGCGTGCAGCGGGGCTCAGCGCGCGCGCCCGCCGACGCCCAGCGCCCGCTCGAACAGCTCCCGGTGGCGGGCGACGTGCTCGGCGTCGGAGCGGTAGAGGCGGTCGTGCCCGGCGGCGACGTGCCCGGCGAACGCCGCGCTGCCCGCCGCCGCCTGCTCGTGCATGAACCGCACCAGGCCCTCCAGGGAGGCGGTCACCGCGTCCAGCAGCCCGGCGCGGTCGCGCTCGCCGAGGCCGTAGACCTCGCAGAAGAGCGCCAGCCGGCGGGCCTGCTCGGCAGCGTCCGCGCGCACGCCCTCGGAGCGCGGCGAGGACAGCGGCACCCACCGGTGCACGGCGCCCGCCACGTCGAGCAGGCGGGCACCGGGCCGGGCGGTGTCGAAGTCGATGAGGCCGACGACCCGCTCGCCGTCGAGGACGCAGTTGTGCGGTGCGTAGTCCCCGTGGCAGACGACCTCGACGGGTTCCGCGACGGGCAGCAGCCAGCCGTCGCGGGGCAGCTCCCGCGCGAACCGGGCGGTCACCGCGTGGTACTCGCGCAGCAGCGCCGCCGCGGAGCGCAGCGCCGCCTCGGAGGCGGCCGCGTCGGTCAGCGGGTAGTTCGAGACCTGCCCGGGCAGGAAGTCGAGCTCCTCCAGGCCGTCGACGGTGCCGTGCACGCGGGGGGCGGCGCGGAAGCCCTCCCGCTCCAGCCGGCGCAGCAGCTCGTGCACCCGCGGCGTCCAGGCGCCCGTGGGGCGCAGCACGCGCTCCCCGCGGCGCACCACCCGGTTCACGCCGCCACCGGTCAGGACCTCCTCGTCCGCCTCCTCGCCCACCGCCCCACCCTGGACCGGCGGCGGTCGGCGCGTCCAGCGGGTTCCCGCGCGCTCCCCGGGAACCCCGCAGGGGCCTCAGCGCGGTGTGCGCGCGCGCCGCTCCAGCGCCGGGGCCGGGGAGGACCACGGCGCCACGGCGAGCTCGGGCTCCACCGCCCGGGCCGCCTCGCCCAGGGGCGTCGCGGGGGTGCCGTCGAGCGGGTGGCGCCGCAGCGAGCCGACGGCGGCGCCGGCGGCGCGGCCCGCGACGACCAGCGCGCCGTCCGGGCAGACGACGAGGTCGTCGACGAGCTCCGGCGCCGCCCCGAGGTCGCGGTGCACGCCCCCGTCCAGGCCGACCAGGCTCAGCCGCCGCGAGGTGCCGCTGGTGCGCGCGAGCACCAGCTCCCCGCCCGCGGTGAACCGGGCGTGCCGCTCCAGGACGCCGTCGGTGCGCACCCGGCGGGCCGTGGCCGAGGCGACGTCGACGAGCACGACGTCGCCGTCGCGGTGGGTCAGCGCCAGCGTCGCCGAGTCCGCGGAGGAGGAGGCGTCCGCGGCGTCCTCGGTGCCCGCCACGGCGACCTGGGCGCCGGTGGCGACGTCCGCGAGGACGAGGTGCGTCGGCGCCGCGGCGCAGACGTCGGGACCGCCCTCGAGCCAGGAGAGCGTGCGCCCGTCCGGGGAGGCGCGCAGCTGCGTCGCGGTCGCGGCGGCCGTGCCCAGCACGCGCTGCGCGCCGTCGGCGGTGCGGTGCACCAGGTCCACGCGGGTGAGCCGGTCGGGGTCGGTGCAGTCCGCGGGCGACCAGGCGGAGCGGTGGAACCAGCTGAGCGCGCCGTCCGGCGCCCACGTCAGCGACCGGGAGTCGCCCGGGGCGTCCAGCCGCTGCCGGCCGCTGCCGTCGGCGGCGGCGACCTGCACGCCGCCCAGGTCGTCGTCGCCGTGCCCGACCCACGCGACCCGCGTCCCGTCCGGGGAGAAGTGCACGTCGTGCGCGGACCCCTCGGCGATCCGCCACTGCCGGCCGGTGCCGGTGTCGAGGCCGAGCAGGGCGGGCTCGCCCTCGGCGCCGTCGTGGCCGGCGAAGGCGAGCACCGGACCGGGCGGGGCGCCCTCGCGCGCGCCCTGCTGAACCCCCGGCTGGGCCCCCGCGGGGGCCGCCGTGCCCACCAGCAGCGC
>NZ_JAAALL010000269.1 GCF_009906315.1 Kineococcus vitellinus
GGTCGCGGCCGCGCTGCGCGCCGCCGCCGACCGCCGCGAGGGCCTGGCCCGCCTCGGCGGCCAGGTCGCCGCCCGCCGCAGCCGCGTCGAGGCCGCCGAGGCCGAGCTGGAGCGGCTGTCGGCCTCGCTCGCCGACGCCGAGCAGCGCCGCGAGCACGCCCAGGCCGAGTTCACCGCGCTGGAGACGCAGGTGGCCGGTGTCGAGGAGGGCGAGGAGGACCTCGACAGCGAGCACGAGGGCGCCGCCGCCGCGCTCGCGCGCGCCGAGGAGGCCCACGAGGCCGCCCGCGCGGAGCTGCAGGCCGCCGAGCGCGAGCGCGCCACCTGGTCCGCGCGCAAGGAGGCCCTGGAGATCGGCCTGGACCGCAAGGACGGCGCCGGCGCCCTGCTCGCCGCCGGGCCCGCCGTCTCCGGCGTCCTCGGCTCCGTGGCGGCCCTGCTGGGCGTCGAGGGCGGCTACGAGCAGGCCGTCGCCGCCGCGCTCGGGGCCGCCGCCGACGCGGTCGCCGTCGCCTCCCCGGCCTCCGCGGCCGAGGCCATCGAGCACCTGCGGGCCGCCGACGCCGGGCGCGCCGGGATGCTCGTCGCCGGGCCCGCCACCGGCGGCCCACCGCCGTCGGTGCCGGACGGCGCCCGCGCCGCCCTCGACCTCGTCCGCGCGCCCGGGGAGCTGCGCGGCGCGCTGCAGCGCCTGCTCGGCGACGTCGTCGTCGTGGAGGACCTGCCCACCGCCCGCGAGCTGGCCGCCGCCCGCCCCGACCTCGTCGCCGTCACCCGCGACGGCGACGTCCTGGCCGCCCACCGCGCGGCGGGCGGGTCCTCCTCCGCGCCGAGCCTGCTGCAGGTGCAGGCCGCCGTCGACGAGGCCGCCGACGCGCTGTCGGCCGCCGGGCACCGCGTCCAGCGCGCGCAGTTCACCCTGCAGCAGACCACCGCGGAGCGCTCCGCCGCCGCCGAGCGCGTCGAGGCGGCGCTGGAGCGGCTGCACGAGTCCGACGCGCGGATGAACGCCGTCGCCGAGCAGCTCGGCCAGCTCGGCGGCGCGGTGCGCTCGGCGGCCGCCGAGGCCGAGCGGCTGCGCGCCACCCGCTCCCAGGTCGCCGAGCGCCTGGAGGGCGACCGCCGCGAGCTCGCCGACCTGGAGGAGCGCTTCGAGGCGGCCTCGGCGGCCCCCGCCGACGACGGGGACGTCTCCACCGACGAGCGCGACCGGCTGGCCGAGGCGGCCCGCGGCCTCGGGCGCGCCGAGACCGAGGCCCGCCTGGCGCTGCGCACCACCGAGGAGCGCGCCCGCGCCCTGGCCGGGCGCGCCGACTCCCTGCAGCGCCAGGCCCGCGAGGAGCTCGCCGCCCGCGAGCGCGCCGCGGCCCGCCGCGCCGAGCGCGCCGAGCAGGCCCGGGTGGCCACGCGGGTGCGCGAGGGCGCCCAGCGCGCGCTGGCCGCCTGGGAGTCCTCCGCGGAGCAGGCCTCCCGGCTGCGCGAGGCGGCCGAGGCGGCCCGCGTCCGCTTCGCCGAGGAGGTCGCGGGCGCCCGCCGCGCCGTGGAGTCCCTGCAGGCCGAGCAGCAGCGCCTCGGCGACACCCGGCACGCCGACGAGGTGGCCCGCGCCCAGCAGCGCTGGCGGATCGACCAGCTGCGCCAGCGCTCGCTGGAGGAGCTGGGCACCGACCCCGACGTCCTCGTGGAGGAGTTCGGCCCCCACCAGCTCGTCCCGCCGTCCCCGCCGGCGCCCGGCGACCCCGAGCCGGAGACCCCGCCGCAGCCGCGGCCCTACGTGCGCGCCGAGCAGGACAAGCGCCGGCGCGCCGCCGAGCGGGCGCTGGGCCAGCTCGGGCAGGTCAACCCGCTGGCGCTGGAGGAGTACGCGGCGATGGAGGAGCGCCACCAGTTCCTCGTCACCCAGTCCGACGACCTCAAGAGGTCCCGCAAGGACCTGCTCGACATCGTCAAGGAGGTCGACGAGCGCGTGGAGAAGGTCTTCTCCGAGGCCTTCGCCGACGTCGCCGCGCAGTACGAGCAGGTCTTCCCGCGCCTCTTCCCCGGCGGCGAGGGGCGCCTGGTGCTCACCGACCCCTCCGACATGCTCGCCACCGGCATCGAGGTCGAGGCGCGCCCGGCGGGCAAGAAGGTCAAGCGGCTCTCGCTGCTGTCCGGCGGCGAGCGCTCGCTGGCCGCGGTGGCGATGCTCGTGTCGATCTTCCGCGCCCGCCCCAGCCCCTTCTACGTCCTCGACGAGGTGGAGGCCGCGCTCGACGACGCGAACCTGTCGCGGCTCATCACCCTCTTCGAGGAGCTGCGCTCCTCCAGCCAGCTCATCGTCATCACCCACCAGAAGCGCACGATGCAGATCGCCGACGCGCTCTACGGGGTGACGATGCGCGGCGACGGCGTCAGCACCGTCGTCAGCCAGCGGCTGCGGGACCCGCAGGCGCCCCGCCAGGGAGTCCCGCAAGAGGTCCCGCCGGCGTCGTGAGGCCCGCCGGCGGCGCCGCGGTGACGCTGCGGTGAGCACTTGGTCACGGGGTCGCAACGGTCGGCACGCCGGGTGGTGCCCCCGTGGCGCGCGGGGCAGTGTGGGACGCGTGGTGATGACGACGATGCTCGTGACGTTCGCGTGCACGGTGGGGCTGGCGCTGGTGGTCCTGCTGTCGGTCGCCGCTGCGCCCATGCGCAGGCGGGGCAGCAGGCTCATCGCCCGCCTCGACGCCTGGGCCGACCGCGTCCTGCCGCTCGCGCACGCCTGGCGCGCGCGGGCCGCCCGGGCGCTGGAGGCCCGCGTGCGCGAGCGCCTGGACGCCTCCCGCACCCCCGCCGGCGAGGAGCGCGGCACCGCCCCGGTGCGCTGACGGGGGCGGTGCGCCCGCGCTCGCCGCGGTCGCCGTCTGCGAGGATCCAGGCCCGTGGAGACCATCGAGATCGTCATCGGCATCGTCGTGCTCATCGCCCTCGCGGGCGTGGGCGCCGTCGCCGGCCTCGTGCGCCCGCGCCGCCGGCGCGGGTCGCTGCCGCGGCCGGGGGAGCAGGCCGGCCGCTCCAGCGTCGGGCCGCGCTCGGACGAGCTGCCGCTGCCCGGGGTCGGTGACGACGCCGAGGATCCGCGCGACTCCCCGCTGCGCACGGTCGACGACGTCGAGCTGCCCGACGAGCTGCCCACGACCGAGCGGCCCGCACCCGTCGCGGGCCGGCTGGTGCGCCTGCGCGAGCGGCTCGCGCGCTCCAACTCCGCCCTCGGCCACGGGCTGCTCGCGCTGCTCTCGCGCGACACCCTCGACGAGTCCACGTGGGAGGAGGTCGAGGAGACGCTGCTGCTGGCCGACGTCGGCGTCGACCCCACCACCGAGATCGTCGACGCGCTGCGCGAGCGGGTGCGCGTGCTGGGCACCCGCGAGCCCGAGCAGCTGCGGGAGATGCTGCGCGAGGAGCTGCTGAGGGCCGTCGGCACCGACGTCGACCGCTCCCTGGCCACCACCCGCCACGAGGGCGAGGACGGCCGGCCCGGCCGCCCGGCGGTCGTCCTGGTCGTCGGCGTCAACGGCACCGGCAAGACCACCACCGTCGGCAAGCTGGCCCGCGTCCTCGTCGCCGAGGACAAGGACGTCGTCCTGGGCGCGGCGGACACCTTCCGCGCCGCCGCGGCCGAGCAGCTGGCCACGTGGGGCGAGCGGGTCGGGGTGCCGACCGTGCGCTCCGAGCGCGACGGCGCCGACCCCGCCTCCGTGGCCTACGACGCCGTCAAGCAGGGCATCGAGGACGAGGTCGACGTCGTCCTCGTCGACACCGCCGGCCGGCTGCAGAACAAGGTCGGCCTCATGGACGAGCTCGGCAAGGTCAAGCGGGTGGTGGAGCGCCACGGCCCGGTCGACGAGGTCCTGCTCGTGCTCGACGCCACCACCGGCCAGAACGGCCTGCGCCAGGCGGCCGTCTTCTCCCAGGTCGTCGACATCACCGGCATCGTGCTCACCAAGCTCGACGGCACCGCCAAGGGCGGCATCGTCGTCGGCGTGCAGCGCAGCCTGCACGTGCCGGTCAAGCTCATCGGCCTCGGCGAGGGCCCCGACGACCTGGCGCCGTTCGAGCCCGAGGCCTTCGTGGACGCGCTGCTGGCCTGAGCCGCCGGTGGGGCGGGGCGGGCGCGGGCGCGCGACCGTGCGCGTTACGTGATGTTCACACGGGGCCGCCGCTCGTCACGAACGCGAAACACGGCGCGCGAGGGGTTGTAACGCGTGGGCGCCACGGTGGGTCCCGCTCCCGCTCCCCGCCCTCGCCGGCCCCGCCGGCCTCGTGGAAGGCCCTGCTGCCCATGGACACCGGTGACACCGCCTGGGTCCTCACCAGCGCTGCTCTCGTGCTGCTGATGACCCCCGGTCTCGCGCTCTTCTACGGCGGCATGGTCCGCGCGAAGAGCGTCCTGAACATGATGATGATGAGCTTCGGAGCCATGGCCCTGATCGGGGTCCTGTGGGTCCTGTACGGCTTCTCGATGGCCTTCGGGAACGACGTCGGCGGCGGCCTGCTCGGCGACCCGTCCGAGTACTTCGGCCTCTCCGGCCTGCTCGGCGCCGACGACCTCGTCGGGACGCTGCCCGCCATGGCCTTCGTGGCCTTCCAGTCCGTCTTCGCCATCATCGCCGTCGCGCTGATCTCCGGCGCCATCGCCGACCGCGCCAAGTTCGGCGCCTGGATGGTCTTCGCCGGCGTGTGGGCCACCGTCGTCTACTTCCCCGTCGCGCACTGGGTGTTCTCCTTCGACGAGGTCGTCTCCGAGGTCGGCGGCTGGATCGCCGGCGCCGGTGCCATCGACTTCGCCGGCGGCACCGCGATCCACATCAACGCCGGCGCCGCGGCCCTGGCCCTCGCGCTCGTCCTCGGCAAGCGCCGCGGGTTCGGCCGCGAGCCGATGCGCCCGCACAACCTGCCGCTGGTGATGCTCGGCGCCGGGCTGCTGTGGTTCGGCTGGTTCGGCTTCAACGCCGGCTCGGCCACCGCCGCCAACGGGACCGCCGCGGTCGCCTGGGTCAACACCCTCGCCGCCACCTGCGCCGCGATCCTGGGCTGGCTGCTCACCGAGAAGGTCCGCGACGGGCACGCCACCTCCCTGGGCGGCGCCTCCGGCGCCGTCGCCGGCCTGGTCGCCATCACCCCCGCCTGCTCCGCGCTCAACCCCGTCACCTCGATGGTCGTCGGCGTCGTCGCCGGTGTGCTGTGCGCCCTGGCCGTCGGCCTGAAGTACAAGCTCGGCTACGACGACTCCCTCGACGTCGTCGGCGTCCACCTCGTCGGCGGGCTCTGGGGCACCATCGCCATCGGCTTCTTCGCCACCGCCGACGCCCCGGCCGGTGTCGACGGCCTCTTCTACGGGGGCGGCGCGGGCCAGCTCTGGATCCAGCTCTACTCCGCCGTCGCCGTCATGGTCTTCTCCTTCGTCGCCACCTGGGTCATCGGCACCGTCATCCACAAGACGATGGGCTTCCGCATCGACGAGGAGGACGAGGTGGCCGGCATCGACCAGGTCGTGCACGCCGAGTCCGGCTACGACTGGGGCACCCTGGGCGGCGGCGCCGGCCGCATCGGCGCCGGCGGCGGCGCTCCCCGCCCCGACGCCCGCCACGCAGCTCCCGGGACCTCGGAGGTCAGCGCATGAGACTCGTCACCGCCATCATCAAGCCGCACAAGCTCGACGACGTGAAGTCGGCGCTGGAGTCCTACGGCATCCAGGGCCTGACCATCTCCGAGGCCTCCGGCTACGGCCGCCAGCGCGGGCACACCGAGGTCTACCGCGGCGCCGAGTACACCGTCGACCTGGTCCCCAAGGTGCGCGTGGAGGTCCTCGTCGACGACGTCGACGTCCACGACGTCGTCGAGGTCGTCGTCAAGAGCGCCCAGACCGGGCGCATCGGCGACGGCAAGGTGTGGACCCAGCCCGTCGAGGACGTGGTGCGCGTGCGCACCGGCGAGCACGGCCCCGACGCCCTGTGAGCCCCACGCCCCCCGAACCCGACGGCCCCTGAGGGAGCGCACCGTGGAACACCGCCTCGGGCAGGTCGACGCTGAGCGCTGACCTGCGCACCGAGCGACTCGCGCTGGCGGTGCGGGCCGGACGACCCGGCCCGCACCGCCGCGCAGAGCTGGTCCAGCTCGTGGAGTCCCGGTTGCGCGACGTGTGGGAGCAGGCCCTGGCGCCCCTGCCCTCCCTGCTGGCCG
>NZ_JAAALL010000026.1 GCF_009906315.1 Kineococcus vitellinus
GCTGCACGCCGCGCACGCGCCGCACCTGGTGACCGCCCTCGCCCGCCTCGACGGGTGGAGCGTCGGCGTCGTCGCCCCGCAGCCCGCCGTCCGCGGCGGCGTCCTCGACGCGGCGGCCGCCGCGAAGGCCGCCCGGTTCGTGCGGTTGTGCGACGCGTTCGCGCTGCCCGTCCTCACCCTCGTCGACACGGCCGGCGCCCTGCCGGTGGGCGAGGAGGACGAGGGCGCCCCCACCGCGGCCCTGGCCCAGCTGCTGTACGCGTACGCGGAGGCGACCGTCCCGCTGCTGACCGTCGTCACCGGCCGGGCGCACGGCACCGCGCGCCTCGCGCTGGGCTCCCGGCACGTCGGCGCCGACCTCGTCCTGGCCTGGCCGCGGGCGCTGACCGCCGACCGCGACGAGGTCGCCGCCGCCGCCGCCACCGGCTCCGCCGGACCCGGCACGGCGCAGGAGTGGGCGCGGGCGGTGCACGAGGCCGCGCGGGCCGCCGGTCCCGAGGCGGCGCTGCGGGACCGGGAGGTCGACGCCGTCGTGGAACCCGGCCGCACGCGGGGACGGCTGGCGGCCGCGCTGCGCCTGCTGCACCGCAAGAGCGGGCACCAGCCCGCCCGCCGGCACGGGAACGTGCCGCTGTGAGCGGCTGGGAGGTCGGCGGGCACCCCACGGACGCCGAGCTCGCCGCCGTCGTCGCCGCGCTCGGGGTGCTGCGCGCGGGCGCAGCCCGCCCCGGTCCCCGGCCGCCCGCGGGGCCGGTGTGGCGCGACGGCTGGGGGGAGCCGTCCGCCCTGCTGCGCAGCCCGCTCCCGCTCCCGCCCGCCGACCCCGAGGAGGACCCGCGATGAGCCCCACCCGCATCCGGAAGGTGCTCGTCGCCAACCGCGGCGAGATCGCGCTGCGCGTCCTGCGCGGCGCCCGCGACGCGGGGATCGCCGGGGTCGCCGTCTACGCCGACCCCGACGCGGACTCCCCGCACGTGGCCGCCGCCGACGAGGCGTTCGCCCTCGGCGGCGCCACCGCGGCGCAGACGTACCTCGACGCGGGCAAGCTCCTCCAGGTCGCCCGGCGCTGCGGCGCGGACGCCGTGCACCCCGGGTACGGGTTCCTGTCGGAGAACGCCGACTTCGCCCGGGCCGTCCTCGACGCGGGCCTCACCTGGGTGGGCCCGCCGCCGGAGGCGATCCGGCTGCTGGGCGACAAGGTGTCCGCCCGGCGCCTGGCCCGCGAGGTCGGCGCCCCGCTGGTGCCGGGGACCGAGGAACCCGTCGCGGGCGTCGAGGAGGTCCTCGCCTTCGCCCGCGAGCACGGCCTGCCCGTCGCGGTGAAGGCCGCGCACGGCGGCGGCGGGCGCGGGCTGAAGGTGGCCCGCACGCTGCAGGAGGTGCCCGAGGTGTTCGCCTCCGCGACCCGCGAGGCCGTCGCCGCCTTCGGGCGCGGGGAGTGCTTCGTCGAGCGCTGGCTCGAGCGGCCCCGCCACGTGGAGGCGCAGGTCCTCGCCGACGACCGCGGGAACGTCGTCGTCGTCGGGACGCGCGACTGCTCGCTGCAGCGCAGGTTCCAGAAGCTCGTCGAGGAGGCGCCCGCGCCCTTCCTCGACGACGCCCAGCGCGAGCGCATCACCACCGCCGCGCGCGAGGTCTGCCGGGCCGCCGGCTACCGCGGCGCCGGGACCGTGGAGTTCCTCGTCGGCGAGGACGGGACGACGACGTTCCTGGAGGTGAACACCCGGCTGCAGGTGGAGCACCCCGTGACCGAGGAGGCGTACGGCGTCGACCTCGTCGCCGAGCAGTTCCGCATCGCCGAGGGGCACCCGCTGCCCTTCGAGCGCGATCCGAAACCGCGCGCGCACGCCGTGGAGTTCCGGCTCAACGCGGAGGACCCGGCCCGCGAGTTCCTGCCGGCCCCCGGCACGATCACCCGCTGGGACGTGCCCGGCGGACCGGGCGTCCGCGTCGACAGCGGGGTCCGCCGCGGCAGCGTCGTGGGCGGGGGTTTCGACTCCCTGCTCGCCAAGCTCGTCGTCACCGGCGCCACCCGCGAGCAGGCGCTGGCCCGGGCGCGGCGGGCGCTCGCCGAGGGCGCCGCGGACCTCGTCGGCGTCGCGGCGGCGGCCGTTGCGGGCGGCCTGCTCGGCGAGCTCGTGGACGACGGCGCGGAAGCGGGCCTCGTCGCCGGAGCTGTGGCTCTGCACCAGCGCCTTGACGTGGCCCGTGGTCGCCAGCAGCCGTCCCTCCACCCCAGGAGCTTACCGTGGGTGACCTGTCGTCACCGGGCATCCGGGGAACGCGAAGAGCCCCGTCCGCGGTGGACGGGGCTCTCGTGGTGGTGGGCCTAGGAGGACTTGAACCTCCGACCTCTTCCTTATCAGGGAAGCGCTCTAACCGACTGAGCTATAGGCCCGCTGCCGAGCACGTGGCCCGGCGTCACCCTCAGCTTACCGGATGCCGGGCGGTGCCTCGCACCGGTGCCGCCGGCGCCCGGCCGGCGGCACCCGCGGCTCAGTCGTCGGAGAGGGTGACGTGCAGCCCGCCGACGAGCGCGGCGGAGACGTTGTAGAGGAACGCCACGATGGTCGACAGCGCCGTCAGGAGCACGACGTCCACCACCGCCACGACCGTGGCCAGCGAGATGACCTTGCCGAAGCCGACGTAGTCGAGCAGGTCGAAGTCGATCTCGTTGCCGACGACGTCGCGCAGCAGGCCGTTGAGGTCGGTGAAGACCCCCATCCCGTCGAGCACGCTCCAGATCACCGCCGTGGCCACGACGAGGGCGATGCCCACGGCCACCGACAGCAGGAACGACAGCTTGGTCACCGACCACGGGTCGATCCGCGCCAGCGTGAGGCGCACCCGGCGGGGGACGGAGTCCACCCCGTTGCGGGGGCGGGCCGTCCCGCCCGCGGCCGTGGCGGCCGCAGCGGTCGACGGCTGCGCCGTGCGTTCGGCGGGGCTCACTCGTCACCTCCGGGATCGGGCTCGCTGCTCGAGGCCTCACCGGACGTTACGCCATCACCGGCACCCGCCACAGGGTCGATGCCCGGTTCCTGCACAGGTGCTCCACCGATCGGACCACCGGCGGCGACCTCGTCGGCCCCCTGCGCGGAGGCGAGGTCGTCCCCGCCGCCCGCGACGTCCTGCAGCGGGTCGTCCACGCCCTCGGTCGTGGCGTCGGAGGCCTCCTGGGCCTCCACCTCGGCGTCGATGACCCGCTCGGCGTTGCGGGCGACGGCGAGGATGCGGTCGCCGCTCTCCGGGCGCGCGAACGTGACGCCCATGGTGTCGCGGCCCTTGGCCGGCACCTCGTCGACCCGCGAGCGCACGACCCGCCCGCCCCGCATGACGACGAGCACCTCGTCGTCCTCGGAGACGGTGAGGGCCCCGACGAGGTCGCCGCGCGCCTCGGCCAGCTTGGCGACCTTGATCCCCAGGCCGCCGCGGCCCTGCCTGCGGTACTCGGCGATGCGGGTGCGCTTGGCGTAGCCGAGCTCGGTGACGACGAAGACGTCGAGGTCGTCGCGGGCGACGGCCATCGCCAGCAGCTCGTCGTCGCCGCGGAACTTCATGCCCGTCACCCCGGAGGTGGCGCGGCCCATGGGGCGCAGCGTGTCGTCGTCGGCGGAGAAGCGCACGCTCATGCCCTTGCGGGAGACGAGGAAGAGGTCCTCGTGCTCGTCGACGAGGGCGGCGCCGAACAGCTCGTCGTCGGCCTCCTGGCCGCCGTCGGCACCCGGCCGCTGGCGCAGGTTGATGGCGATGAGACCGCCGGAGCGGTTGGAGTCGTACTCCGACAGCCGCGTCTTCTTGACGATCCCGCCGCGGGTGGCGAGCACCAGGTGGGGCGCCTGCTCGTAGTCCTCCAGGTCGAGGACGGCGACGATGCGCTCCCCCGGCTGGAAGGCCAGCAGGTTCGCCACGTGCTGGCCGCGGCCGTCGCGGCCGCCCTCGGGCAGCTCGTAGCCCTTGGCCCGGTACACCCGGCCGAGGTTGGTGAAGAACAGCAGCCAGTGGTGGGTCGTCGTCGTGAAGAAGTGCTCGACGACGTCGTCCTCGCGCAGGCTCGCCCCGCGCACGCCGCGGCCGCCGCGGCGCTGGGCGCGGTAGAGGTCGGTGCGGGTGCGCTTGGCGTAGCCGCCGCGGGTGACGGTGACGACGACGTCCTCGACGGGGATGAGGTCCTCGACGCTCATGTCGCCCTCGAAGGGCAGGACCTGCGTCTTGCGCTCGTCGCCGTAGCGCTCGACGAGCTCGGTGAGCTCGTCGCCGACGATCTGCCGCTGGCGCTCGGGCCGGGCGAGGATGTCGTTGTAGTCGGTGATGAGCCGCATGAGCTCGTCGTACTCGTCGGTGATGCGCTGGCGCTCCAGGGCCGCCAGCCGGCGCAGCTGCATCTCCAGGATGGCGCGCGCCTGCACGTCGTCGATCTCCAGCAGACCCATGAGGCCGTCGCGGGCGGCGTCGACGGTGGAGCTGGCCCGGATGAGGGCGATGACGTCGTCGAGCGCGTCGAGCGCCTTCAGCAGCGCGCGCAGGATGTGCGCGCGCTCCTGGGCCCGGCGCAGCCGGAAGCGGGTGCGCCGCTGGATGACGTCGAGCTGGTGGGTGATCCAGTGCTTGAGGAACGCGTGGATCGGCAGCGTGCGCGGCACGCCGTCGACGAGCGCGAGCATGTTCGCGCCGAAGTTCTGCTGCAGCTGGGTGTGCTTGTAGAGGTTGTTGAGCACGACCTTCGCGACGGCGTCGCGGCGCAGCACGATGACCAGCCGCTGCCCGGTGCGCCCGGAGGTGTGGTCCTGCACGTCGGCGATGCCGGACAGGCGCCCGTCGCGCACCAGGTGCGCGATGTTCTCGGCGAGGTTGTCCGGGTTGACCTGGTAGGGCAGCTGGCTGACGACCAGGCAGGTGCGCCCGGAGATCTCCTCGACCTCCACGACGGCCCGCATGGTGATGGAGCCGCGACCGGTGCGGTAGGCGTCGTCGATGCCGCGGTGCCCGAGGATGAGCGCCCCGGTGGGGAAGTCCGGGCCCTTGATGCGCTGCAGCATCGCGGCCAGCTGCTCGTCGTCGGCGGCGTCGGGGTTCTGCAGCAGCCAGTGCACCCCGGAGGCGACCTCGCGCAGGTTGTGCGGCGGGATGTTCGTCGCCATGCCGACGGCGATGCCGGCGGAGCCGTTGACGAGCAGGTTGGGGAAGCGGCTGGGCAGGACGTCGGGCTCGCTGGTGTGCCCGTCGTAGTTCGGCGAGAAGTCGACGGTCTCCTCGTCGATGTCGCGGACCATCTCCATGGCCAGCGGCGCCATGCGGCACTCGGTGTAGCGCGGCGCGGCGGCGGGGTCGTTGCCCGGCGAGCCGAAGTTGCCCTGGCCGTCGATGAGCGGGTAACGCAGCGACCAGTCCTGGGCCAGGCGCACGAGGGCGTCGTAGATCGAGGTGTCGCCGTGCGGGTGGTAGTGGCCCATGACGTCGCCGACGACGCGGGCGCACTTGGAGTAGCCGCGGTCGGGGCGGTAGCCGCCGTCGTACATCGCGTACAGCACCCGCCGGTGCACGGGCTTGAGGCCGTCGCGCACGTCGGGCAGCGCCCGGGAGACGATGACGCTCATCGCGTAGTCGAGGTACGACCGCTGCATCTCCAGCTGCAGGTCGACCTGCTCGACGCGGTCTCCGGTGGGTGGTTCGGTGGTGCTCTCGCTCACGGCGGGTCCCTCTCAGGTCACGGGCTCGGGTGCTGGTTCCACGTGGAACGGGTGGGACCTACACGTCGAGGAACCTCACGTCGCGGGCGTTGCGCTGGATGAAGGAGCGGCGGGACTCCACGTCCTCGCCCATGAGGACGGAGAAGACCGCGTCGGCGGCGGCGGCGTCCTCGAGCGTCACCTGCAGCAGCGTGCGGTGCTCGCGGTCCATCGTCGTCTCGGACAGCTCGTCCCAGTTCATCTCGCCGAGGCCCTTGTAGCGCTGCACCTGGTTCTCCTTGGGCAGCTTCTTGCCGGCCGCCCGGCCGGCCGCGATGAGGGCGTCGCGCTCGCGGTCGGAGTAGGCGAACTCGTGCGCCGCGCCGCCCATCCACTTGATGCGGTACAGCGGGGGCTGGGCCAGGTAGACGTGGCCGTTCTCCACCAGCGGGCTCATGTAGCGGAAGAGCAGCGTCAGCAGCAGCGTGCGGATGTGCTGACCGTCGACGTCCGCGTCGGCCATGATGATGATCTTGTGGTACCGCAGTTTCTCGAGGGTGAACTCCTCGCCGATGCCGGTGCCGAACGCCGTGATGAGCGCCTGCACCTCCTGGTTGCCCAGGGCGCGGTCCAGCCGGGCCTTCTCGACGTTGAGGATCTTGCCGCGGATCGGCAGGATCGCCTGCGTGCGCGGGTCGCGGCCGCGGGTGGCCGAACCGCCCGCGGAGTCGCCCTCGACGATGAAGACCTCGCACTCGGCAGGGTTGTTGGACTGGCAGTCCTTGAGCTTGCCGGGCAGCGAGTTGCGCTCCAGCAGCGACTTGCGGCTGGCCTCGCGGGCCTTGCGGGCCGCCTGGCGCGCCACCGACGCCGAGTGCGCCTTCTTCGCGATCGTGTACGCCTCCTTGGGGTTGGAGGCGAACCAGTGCCCGAGGTGCTCGCGCACCTGGGCGTTGACGAAGGTGCGCGCCGAGGTGTTGCCCAGCTTCGTCTTCGTCTGGCCCTCGAACTGCGGCTCGGACAGCTTCACCGAGATGACGGCCGTCAGGCCCTCGCGGATGTCGGAGCCCTCGAGGGTCTCGTCGGCCTTGAGCATCGCCGGCTTGGCCGAGCGGGCGTAGTCCTGCACGAGCGCGGTGAGCGCCGTGCGGAAGCCCGTCTCGTGGGTGCCGCCCTCGGTGGTGTTGATGGTGTTGGCGTACGTGAAGACGGCCTCGGAGTACGCCGTCGTCCACTGCATCGCGATCTCCACGGAGATGCCCTGCTCGGGGTCCTCCGCCTCCAGCGAGATGATCGACTCGTGCAGGGGCTCGTTCTTCTTCTGCGCGTTGACGTGGCGCACGTAGTCGACCAGACCGCCGTCGTAGCGGTAGGTGACCTCGCGCTGGGCCTTCTCGTCGGTCGCCTCGGCCTCGCCGGCGTCCTCGGCGTGCACGCGCTCGTCGCACAGCGAGATGGTCAGGCCCTTGTTGAGGAAGGCCATCTGCTGGAAGCGGGTGCGCAGCGTCTCGAAGTCGAAGACCGTCGTCTCGAACGTCTCGGCGCTGGGCCAGAACGTCACGGTGGTGCCGGTCTCGGCGGTGGCCTCGCCCCTGACCAGCGGCGCCGTCGGCACGCCGCCGGCGTAGGACTGCCGCCAGACGTGGCCCTGCCGGCGCACCTCGACGTCGAGCCGGCTGGAGAGCGCGTTGACGACGGAGATGCCCACGCCGTGCAGGCCGCCGGAGACGGAGTAGCCGCCGCCGCCGAACTTGCCGCCGGCGTGCAGGACGGTGAGGACGACCTCCAGGGCCGGGCGCCCCTCCCCCGGCATGACGTCGACGGGGATGCCGCGGCCGTCGTCGCGCACGCGCACGCCGCCGTCGGCGGTGAGGGTCACCTCGATGGTGTCGCAGTAGCCGGCGAGCGCCTCGTCGACGGAGTTGTCGACGACCTCGTAGACGAGGTGGTGCAGACCCCGCTCCCCGGTGGAGCCGATGTACATGCCGGGGCGCTTGCGCACGGCCTCGAGGCCCTCGAGGACGGTGATGGCGTCCGCGCCGTACTCGGGGCGGGGAGCGCCGTCGGGGGCCACCGCGTCGGCCAGCGACGGGGCCTCCTGCGGCTCGGGTGCCGGGGTGTTCGCGTCCTGGGGGCCGGTCGGGTTCTCGTCGGGCACGGGCGCGGGCTCTCCCTCTGCGTCGAGGCGGCGCGCGGAGAGCTCCGCGACCACCTGGGGTCGGCCCATTCTACCCCGCCACGAGGCGCCGATCGCGCTGAGCGGGTCTGTGCGTGCCTCTCGGCGGGTTGGACCCCGTGGCGCGTGGGTCCCCACACGGGCGGGGTCTCGAGGCGTCCTCGCCGTCTCCGCCCGCTCTCCGTCACCCGTAGGTGTCCCGCGGCCCGCGGCCGCCGGGCGCCGAGCGGCCGCCCTTGCGCCACGAGGGGGCCGACGGGCCGCGCACGACGACCTTGGTGACGACCCCGTGGCCGAGCTCCTCGTCGAGCCGGCGCACCAGCACGCTCGTCAGCAGCCGCACCTGGGTGGCCCACGCCGTGGACTCCGCCCGCACCACGAGGGTGCCGTCCTTGAGCGTCTCCGGCGTGCAGTGCCCGGCCAGCTCCGGGCCGACCACGACGTCCCAGCGCCCGAAGGCCCCGCCCACCGCGACCGGCTGCTCCCAGCCGCGCTCGCCGACGAGGCGGCCCAGCGTCGCGTCCAGGCTCTGCGGGTCGCGGGCGTCGGGCCAGGCCCCCGAGCGGGCGGAGGCGTCGGAGCGCCGCCCGCGGCCGGTGCGCGCGTCCTCGCCGAACGCCGAGCGGCGCCCGCCCAGCGGGGCGTGCCCGGGGCGCAGGCCCTTGGCCGCGGCGGCCGCGCGGGCGCGCCCCAGGGCCGTGCGCGCCAGGTCGGCGCCGGCGGCGTCCTCGCCGGGGGCTCCGCCCCCGCCCTCCTCGGCGGGCTCGGCGGCGGGCTCGGTGCCGGGCTCGGTGCCGGGTCCGGCGGCGGCCTCGTCGGAGGGTGCGCCGGCCGGCGGTTCAGCCACCGCGGACCGCCCGCCCCGCGCTCACGTGCACCTGGTCGGCCCCCGCGCCGAGCAGCGCGTCGGGCACGTCCTCGGGCACGGCCGCGGTGACGAGGACCTGCTCGGCGTCGGCGACCACGTCCGCCAGCCGCTGGCGGCGGCCGGCGTCGAGCTCGGCGAAGACGTCGTCGAGCACGAGGACGGGACCGCCGGGGTCCTCCGCGGCGTCGTCGGCCAGCAGCAGCCGGTAGCTGGCCAGCCGCAGCCCCAGCGCCACCGACCAGCTCTCGCCGTGGCTGGCGTAGCCCTTGGCCGGCATCCCGCCGAGGGTGAGCACGAGGTCGTCGCGGTGCGGGCCGACGAGGCAGACGCCCCGCTCCAGCTCCGCCTTGCGCTGCTCGGCCATCCCGGCCAGCAGCGCCTCGCGCAGCGCGGGGCGGTCCGGCACCGCGCCCCCGGGTTCGGTGGCCACCCCCTCGGCCAGCAGCGGCAGCCCCGAGCGGTACCCCAGCTCCAGGTCCCCCTGACCGGCGCTCACCGCGCGGTAGGCGCCGTCGGCCGGTGCGCGCAGGTCCCCCAGCAGCGCCAGGCGGGCCGAGAGCAGGTCGGCGCCCGTGGTGGCCAGGTGCTCGTCCCAGACCTCCAGCGCGGAGGTGTCGACGCGGCCCGAGCGCATCGCTGAGCCGGCCGACTTCAGCAGCGCGGTCCGCTGGCGCAGGATGCGGTCGTAGTCGGCCCGCACCCCCGCCACCCGCGGCCAGCGGGTGACGAGGAGGTCGTCCAGGTAGCGCCGGCGCTCGGCCGGGTCGCCCTTGACGAGGGCGAGGTCCTCGGGGGCGAAGAGGACCGTGCGCAGCACGCCGAGCACGTCGCGCACCCGCCGGACCGGGTTGCCGTTGAGGCGGGCCCGGTTGGCCCGGCCGGGCGTGATCTCCAGCTCGACCAGCGCCCGCCGCCCGCCGCGCACCAGCTGCGCCCGCACGACGGCGCGCGCCGCCCCCTGCCGCACGAGCGGGCCGTCACCGGAGACCCGGTGGCTGCCCAGCGTCGCGACGTACCCGACGGCCTCGACGAGGTTGGTCTTGCCCTGGCCGTTGAGGCCGACGAAGGTCGTCGTCCCGGGGTGCAGGTCGAGCTCGAGGCTCGGGTAGGAGCGGTAGTCGACGAGCGAGAGGTGCGCGACGTGCACGCGGGGGGTCAGCCGTTCGTGGAGCCCGTGCCCGAGGTGGGCCCGGCCTGCGTCACGGCGTGGCCGCCGAACTGGTTGCGCAGCGCGGCGACGGCCTTGATCGAGGGCGAGTCCTCCTGGCGGGAGGCGAAGCGGGCGAAGAGCGCGGCCGCGAGGACGGGCATGGGGACCGCGTTCTCGATGGCCTGCTCCAGCGTCCAGCGGCCCTCGCCGGAGTCCTGCGCGTAGCCGCGGATGTTGTCCAGCTTCGGGTCCTCCTCCAGGGCGCGGACCATGAGGTCCAGCAGCCAGGAGCGCACGACGGTGCCACGGGTCCACGCCTTGAAGACGGCCGGGACGTCGTGGATGATCCCCTTCGCCTCGAGCAGCTCGTAGCCCTCGGCGTAGGCGTGCATGAGGCCGTACTCGATGCCGTTGTGGACCATCTTCGAGTAGTGGCCCGCGCCGACGCCGCCGGCGTGCACGAAGCCCTCCTCGCGCGGCCCCTCCGGGCGCAGCGCGTCGAAGATCGGCATCGCCAGCTCCACGTGGTGCTTGGAGCCGCCGGCCATGAGGCCGTAGCCGTTGTCCTTGCCCCAGACCCCGCCGGAGACGCCGCAGTCGAGGTAGCCGGTGCCGCGCTCGGCGAGCAGCTTGGCGTTCACCTCGTCGTCGGTCCACTTGGAGTTGCCGCCGTCGATGACGAGGTCCCCGTCACCCAGCAGCGGGGCCAGGTTGGCGACGGTGTCGCGGGTGATCCTCCCCGAGGGGACCATCACCCAGACGACCCGCGGCGAGGGCAGCGCCTGCACGAGGGCCGCCAGGCTCGGCACGTCGGTCACGTCCGGGTTGGGGTCGTACCCGGTGACCTCGATGCCCTTGTCGCGAAGGCGGGAGCGCATGTTCCCGCCCATCTTCCCCAGGCCGACGAGACCGATGTGCATGGAGGTACTCCCCTTCTCCGCCCGGCCTCGCCGGGCGATCCATCCGCCCGCGAGGGCGGCACCGGCTCAGCCGGCGAGGCGGACCGGCATCAGCAGGTACCGGTAGCTGTCGTCGTCCTCCCCGTCGAGCTCCGCCTGGCCGGTGATGACGGCCGGGCGCGTCGACTGGGTGAACGAGAGGCGGGCGTAGGGCGCCGAGAGCGCCCCCAGCCCGTCGAGCAGGAACTGCGGGTTGAAGGCGATGGCGATGGACTCGCCGACGAGGGCGGCCTCGAGGGCCTCCGTCGCCTGCGCGTCCTCGCCCTGGCCCGCTTCCAAGGACAGCACGCCGTCCTCGAAGCGCAACCTCACGGGCGTGTTGCGCTCGGCGACGAGGGCCACGCGCTTGACGGCCTCCACGAGGGCCGAGGTGGACACCACCGCGTGCGTGGGCGACTCCGCCGGGAAGAGCGCCCGGACCTTGGGGTACTCGCCGTCGACGAGCAGGGAGGTCGAGTAGCGGCTCTCGGCCTGGAAGCCGATGAGGTCGCTGCTGCCGTCGCCCATGGCCAGGGTCAGCGAGCTCGTCGAGCCCAGCGAGCGCGCCACGTCGGAGAGGGTGCGGGCGCGCACCAGCGCGACCGCGGAGATGTCGGTGCGCGCGGGGCTCCAGCGCAGCTCGCGCACGGCCAGCCGGTAGCGGTCGGTGGCCAGCAGCGTCAGCCGGTCGCCCTCGATCTCCATCCGGACGCCCGTGAGGATCGGCAGCGTCTCGTCGCGGCTGGCGGCGACGGTGACCTGCGAGACGGCCTCGGTGAACTCCCCGCCCGTGACGGCGCCGGAGGCGGCGGGCAGCGTCGGCAGCGTCGGGTACTCCTCGACGCTCATCGTCAGCAGCGTGAAGCGGCTCGCGCCGCACGTGACGACGACCTTGGAGCCCTCCGTGGTCAGCGACACCGGCCGGCCCGGCAGGCTGCGCGAGATGTCGGCCAGCAGCCGGCCCGAGACGAGGACGCGGCCGGCGGTGCGCACGTCGGCGGGCAGCTCCACGCGCGCGGAGACCTCGTAGTCGAAGGTCGACAGCGTCAGGGTGCCGTCCTCGGAGGCGTCCAGCAGCACGCCCGCCAGCACCGGCACGGGGGGCCTCGAGGGCAGGGCCCGGGCCGCCCACGCGACGGCATCGGCCAGCACGTCGCGTTCGACCTGCAGCTCCACCAGGCACCGCCTCCCCGTCGTCCCCCTGCGCCGCGCCGGCGTCGTGCACGGCGGGCGGCTTCCGACAGTAGTGGAGCGCGCGCCGGCGCGGTGCAGGGGCCCTGGCGGCCGCCCGGCCCCGCGGTCACGCAGCGTGAGCAGGTCCGGGGGGCGAGCGCACAGCTTGTTCGAACGCCCCCCGAGCGGTGGGCTCCGGCCCCGACTCGTCCCCAGGGCCTCCTCCCGGCCCTCCAGGCCGTCCGTCCCCACCACAGGTCCACAGTGCACGTGGGTTGACGGGTCGAACGGTAGAGGGGTCCATCGTCGTAGTAGCCCTTGTGGAGGCTGTGGACGAGCGGGCGTCGTCGCAGGTCAGAGGCCTGACAGGGCCCTAGCGGGGGTGTGGACCGGCTGAGGACCGCGACGTCCCGCCGTCCACAGGTGCACGCGGCCCGGCGCGCTCGTCCACCGCCGTCCCCAGGCGTCCCCTGCACCGTCCACCCGTCGTCCACCGCGTTGTCCACCGCTGGGGACACCGTCGTCCACAGGGCTGTCCCCAGCGTGTGGACAACTGTGGACAGCGCTCGGGAGGCCCTGCCGGAGGCGGCGCGGAGGCGGGCGCGGAGGTGCGCGGGGACGCGCGGGGACGCGCGGGAGGACGCACGCAGGCCCCCGCCGAGGATCGACGGGGGCCTGCGCAGGAGCGGGTCAGGCGGTCAGGCGCCGGCCTGCTTCTTGATGCGGTTGGTCAGCTCGGTGACCTGGTTGTACGTGCTGCGGCGCTCGGCCATCTGCTGCTTGATCTTGCGCTCGGCGTGCATGACCGTCGTGTGGTCCCGGCCGCCGAAGTGCTGGCCGATCTTGGGCAGCGACAGCTCGGTGAGCTCCCGGCACAGGTACATGGCGATCTGGCGGGCGGTGACCAGGGTGCGCGAGCGGGAGGTGCCGCACAGGTCCTCCAGCGTGACGCTGAAGTACGAGGCGGTCTGGCCCATGATCGCGGCGGCCGTGATCTCCGGCGTCTCGTCGTTGGGGATGAGGTCGCGCAGCACGATCTCGGCGAGCTGCATGTCCACCGGCTGGCGGTTCAGGCTCGCGAAGGCCGTCACCCGGATGAGGGCGCCCTCCAGCTCGCGGATGTTGGAGGAGATCTTGGAGGCGATGTACTCGTTGACGTCGTCGGGGACCTCCAGGCGCTCCCCGATGGCCTTCTTGCGCAGGATGGCGATGCGCGTCTCGAGGTCCGGCGGCTGGACGTCGGTGATGAGGCCCCACTCGAAGCGGCTGCGCATCCGCTCCTCGAAGCCCGACAGCTGCTTGGGCGGCAGGTCGGAGGTGATCACGACCTGCTTGCTCGCGTTGTGCAGCGTGTTGAAGGTGTGGAAGAACTCCTCCTGCGTCTGCACCTTGTTGCTCAGGAACTGGATGTCGTCGATGAGCAGCACGTCGACGTCGCGGTGCCGGCGCTGGAAGGCCTGCGCCTTGTCGTCGCGGATGGAGTTGATGAAGTCGTTGGTGAACTCCTCGGAGTTCACGTACCGCACCTGCACCCCGGGGTAGAGGTTCTGCGCGTAGTGCCCGATGGCGTGCAGCAGGTGCGTCTTGCCCAGCCCCGACTCGCCGTAGATGAACAGCGGGTTGTAGGCCTTCGCGGGCGCCTCGGCCACGGCCACCGCGGCCGCGTGCGCGAAGCGGTTGCTGGCGCCGATGACGAAGGTCTCGAAGACGTACTTCGGGTTCAGCCGGGCGTTCTCCACCTTCGCGGTCGAGCGGGTGCGCGGCACCTGCCGGCCCGTGCCCGGGCCGCGGTCGACCTTGTAGCCGGTGAAGAGCAGGTCCGGGTCGGACTCGTCGAGCGGGGAGCCGCCCAGCGGGACGTCGCCCAGCCGCGGGTCGTCCTCGTCGCCCGGCTGCGGCAGCGGGGTCTCGAACTCCGTGCGCAGCGCCGAGACGCGCTCGCGCTCCAGGCTGGGCACGCCGTCGTCGCCGGAGCGCTCGCCGGTGCGCTCGGGGGTCAGCGTCTGCCCGATCGAGGGGTCGACGGTCACCGCCAGCCGGATGGTCGAGCCGAGCTCCTCCGAGAGGGCGCGCGTCAGCGGCTCGCGCACCTTCTGCTCGATGACCTCCTTGGTGAGGTCGTTGGGCACCGCGAGCAGCGCGGTGCCGTCGAGCAGCCCCAGGGGTCGGGTCAGCCGGACGAACGCACGCTGGTGCGGGGTGACACCACCCTCGTCGAGCTGCGCGACGGCGCGCTCCCAGGCGCTGGGAAAGTCCCCTCCGTCGGTCTCCACTCGAGCCCTCTCCCGTCGTGCCGGATCCGTTCGACAGGTCTCGTCCACACCCTTGTCCACAGCTGTGCACGAGCGTGGGGGTAGGGCGAGGTGGCCCGTCGCAGCACCTGCTGCGGTGCGGGTCGTCGGCACGTCGAGCCGGACCGTAACAACGGCGGTGGCCGCCGTTCAAGTGCCGTCCGCTGGGCGGTCGCCGCACCGACACCCCGGCGGGACCGTTCCCGCCGTTCGTCGAGGGAGACGGTACCTTCCCCGCCCCGCCCGATCGGCCCACGTCGACCGCGAGCCGCGCACGCTTTGACCCGGGTGCTCCCTCGACCGTACTCTGCTGGGGATTGCGCTCCGCGTCACGACCGATCGGTCGCCGACACCCGTGGAGCCGGCCCGAACGAGTCCCTGGAGCATCGACGTGAGCAAGCGCACCTTCCAGCCGAACAACCGTCGGCGTGCCAAGACGCACGGCTTCCGCCTGCGCATGCGCACCCGCGCCGGGCGCGCCATCCTCTCCGCGCGCCGCGCCAAGGGCCGCGCGCAGCTGTCCGCCTGACGGACCCCTTCGAGTCCGCGTGCTGCCCGCGGAACACCGCCTGCGCCACCGCGACGACTTCACGGTCGCACTGAAGCAGGGCGCGCGTGCCGGCACGCGCCGCCTGGTGCTGCACTGGGCGGCCACCGACCGAGCCCACCCCACGAGGGTGGGCTTCGTCGTGTCCAAGGCCGTCGGCGGTTCCGTCGTGCGCCACCGGACCCAGCGGCGGTTGCGGCACCTGACCGCCGACCGGCTCCCGGGGCTGCCCGCCGACGGGGGGCTGCTCGTCGTGCGGGCGCTGCCGGCGGCCGGCTCCGCCACCTCCGCCGACCTGGCCGCCGACGTCGACCGGGGGCTGCGCCGGCTGGGGCTGACCGGCCGTGGCTGAGCCCGCGGCCCGGCCCCGGCCGGTGCGCCGCTGGTGGCACCCGCTGCGCTGGCCGGCGACCCTGCTCGTCGTGCTGGTGCGCGCCTACCAGCTGCTCGTGTCCCCGCTGCTGGGGCCGACCTGCCGCTTCTACCCGTCGTGCTCCGCCTACGCCGTCGAGGCGCTGCGCACGCGAGGTGCCCTCGTCGGCACCTGGCTCACCATCAGGCGCCTGCTCCGCTGCCACCCGTGGAACCCTGGGGGCGTGGACCCCGTTCCGCCCAGGGGCGCCTCGTGAGGCGGCTGTGAGCACCACGGGCGTGATCGGCACGGACGAGGGCGTGACCCCTGCGAGAGGACGAACCGCACGATGATCGAGTTCTTCTACGACCTGCTCCACCCGATCCAGTGGGTGGTCGCGTGGATCATGGTGCGTTTCCACGACCTGTTCACGCTCCTCGGCTTCGACCCCGCCGGTGGCGCGGCGTGGTCGCTGTCGATCGTCGGCCTGGTGGTCGTCATCCGCATCCTGCTCATCCCGCTCTTCGTCAAGCAGATCAAGGCGATGCGCGGGATGCAGGTCATCCAGCCGGAGATGCGAAAGATCCAGCAGAAGTACAAGGGCAAGAACGACCCTGCCAGCCGCCAGGCCATGCAGCAGGAGATGATGGGGCTCTACCGCTCCTCGGGCACCAACCCGATGGCGAGCTGCCTGCCCATCCTGCTGCAGTCGCCGATCTTCTTCGCGCTCTTCCACACCCTCAACGGCATCGGCAAGGGCGAGTCCGTCGGCCCGCTGAACGACGAGCTGGTGCGCCAGGCCGACAACGCGACGATCTTCGGCTCGCAGCTGTCGGACATCTTCATGAGGTCCTGGTCGAACGGCGACTGGAACACGATCGTCCTCACCGCGGTGATGATCGTCCTGATGTCGCTGTCGCAGTTCATCACGCAGAAGCAGCTGATGGCGAAGAACACCTCGTCGGCGTCGATGGAGGGCAACCCCTTCGCGCAGCAGCAGAAGCTCATGCTCTACGTGCTGCCGATCATCTTCGCCGTCTCCGGCGTCAACTTCCCGATCGGTGTCCTCCTGTACTGGCTGACCACCAACGTGTGGTCCATGGGCCAGCAGTTCTTCGTCATCCGCCGCATGCCCAACCCGGGCTCGCTGGCGGAGAAGGAGCTGGAGGAGCGTCGCGCCCGCCGCGCCGCCCGCCGCGGTCAGGTCCTCCCGGACGCCGCCACCTCCACCGGCACCACCGGTACCGCGACCGCCGAGCACACCACGAGCGCGCCGGTGCGCCGCCAGCGCCAGCAGCCCAAGCGGGGCACCAGCCGCGAGCAGCGTCGGCCGGGCGGTTCGCGCCCGACCCAGAACCGCAACCGCTGACCCGCACCCCGACCAGCACGACACGCAGCACCGAGGAGGACGTGTGAACGGCACGATGGACGTGGTCGCGTCGACTCCGGTGGACGACACCGACGGCAGCGGCGAGACGCGGACCGAGCAGGCCCGCCGCAAGGGCACCGCCCGCTCGCGGCTCGAGGAGGAGGGCGACATCGCCGCCGACTACCTCGAGGAGCTGCTGGACATCGCCGACCTGGACGGCGACATCGACATCGACATCGAGAACGGGCGCGCCTCCGTGGCGATCGTCGCGGACGAGAAGAGCACCCCGGCGCTGAGCCGGCTCGTCGGTCCCGGTGGCGAGGTCCTGGAGGCGCTGCAGGAGCTCACCCGGCTGGCCGTGCAGGCGCAGACCGGGGACCGGACCCGGCTCATGCTGGACGTGGCGGGACACCGCTCCACCAAGCGCAGCTCGCTGGTGCGGCTGGCCGACGAGGTCGTGGCCCGGGTCCGCGAGCGCGGCACGGCCGAGCGGCTGCAGCCGATGCCGGCCTTCGAGCGCAAGGTCGTCCACGACGCCATCGCCGCGGCCGGCCTGGTCAGCGAGTCGGAGGGGGAGGAGCCGAACCGCCGCGTCGTCGTCCTCCCGCCGGGCGCCGACCAGGAGGGCAGCGACTGACGGGAGGCGACCACCCCGGCCGATAGGGTGTTCGGGTGTCGCACGAAGTGTCCGAGGGCGGGGATGTTCCACGTGGAACATCCCCGCCCTCTGTCGTTCCCGCCGAGTCCACCGCCGTCGAGACAGCACCCCCCGAGGCGGCGCAGCACGTCTTCGGGAACCGGGCGGAGCACGCCGCGCGCTACCGCGACCTGCTGGCGACCGTCGGGGTCGAGCGGGGCCTGATCGGCCCGCGGGAGGTCCCCCGGCTGTGGGACCGCCACCTGCTGAACTGCGCCTACCTCGGGGAGGCGATCGCCGAGGGCCTGACCGTCCTCGACGTCGGCTCCGGAGCCGGATTGCCGGGCATCCCGCTCGCCCTCGCGCGGCCCGACCTGCGGATCCGCCTCGTCGAGCCGCTGGAGCGGCGGCACACCTTCCTGCGCGAGGTCGTCGGGGAGCTGGGGCTGCGGGACCAGGTCGCCGTGGTGCGCGGGCGGGCCGAGGACGTCAAGGGCGAGTTCTCCGCGGCCGTGGTCACCGCACGTGCCGTCGCGCCGCTGGAGACGCTGTACCGGTGGACGCTGCCGCTGGTGCAGACCGGAGGGCACCTGCTGGCCATCAAGGGCCGGAGCGCCTCCCAGGAGATCGAGGCCGCAGCAGCGACACTGCAGGCGATGGGCATCACCAGCACGCCGGAGGTGTTGAGCGTCGGCCCGGACGACGGGACGGGGACGACGCTGGTGCGGGTGGCGCGCGGGGCAGGGCCCCTGCGCAGCGCCGCGACGGCCACCGCCACGACGACCCCGCGCAAGACCCGGCGCCGTCCAGCCGGGCCGGCACGGCGATGAACGACGGGAAGGAAGAGCGCGTGACGCAGTTGGGCTGGTTCGGAGCCCCGCGACGGGACGAGGAGGGGCAGCGCCACCTCGGGTGGGTCGGTGCCGGCACCGCGGTCGTCGATGTTCCACGTGAAACGGATACCGCTGCACCGCCGGACGCTGTCGATGTTCCACGTGAAACGGGTGGCGTCGACGAACCGGCCGTCCAGCCGGAGGTCGGCGGAGACGTCGAGCCGGTCGTGGAACCGGCAGTGGAGCCCGCGGCCGTCCCGAGCCCGCAGCTCACCGCTGCCCCCGTCGTCGACGAGCCGGCGCAGGTCGTCGCCGAGGAACCGGCCGGGATCGTCGTCGACGAGCCGGTCGACGACGCTCCCGTCCTCGTTCCCCGCGATGTTCCACGTGGAACGACGGACGTCGAGGGCCGGCTCTCCGAGGAGCTGGAGCCGTCCCCGGTGGACGTCGGCCCGGCTCCCGTTCCACGTGAAACACCGCGGGCTCGGGTGGCGGAACGCTTCCCGGCTCCCACCGAGACCCGCATCATGACGATCGCCAACCAGAAGGGCGGCGTCGGCAAGACGACGACGGCCGTGAACCTGGCGTCGGCGCTGGCCGCGGCCGGGCTCAAGGTGCTCGTGCTGGACCTGGACCCGCAGGGCAACGCGTCCACGGCGCTGGGCATCGAGCACCACTCCGAGGTGGCCGGCGTCTACGAGGTGCTCGTCGAGGGCAGGCCGCTCATCGAGGTCGTGCAGCGCTGCGAGGAGGCGCCTGACCTGTGGTGCGCCCCGGCGACCGTCGACCTGGCGGGCGCGGAGATCGAGCTCGTCTCGATGGTGGCCCGCGAGTCCCGGCTGCAGCGCGCGGTGGCCAAGTACCTCAAGGCCGTCGAGCGCGCCGGTGAGCGCCGCGTGGACTACGTGCTCATCGACTGCCCGCCCAGCCTCGGCCTGCTGACCATCAACGCCTTCGTGGCCGCGCCGGAGGTGCTCATCCCCATCCAGTGCGAGTACTACGCGCTGGAGGGCCTCAGCCAGCTGCTGGCCAACATCGAGCTCATCCAGGAGCACCTCAACCCGGACCTCGCGGTGACGACCATCCTGCTCACCATGTACGACGGCAGGACCCGGCTGGCCGCGCAGGTGGTCGACGAGGTGCGCTCGCACTTCGGCGAGCAGGTGCTCAAGACGCTGGTGCCGCGCTCGGTGCGCATCTCCGAGGCGCCCAGCCACGGGCAGACGGTGATGGCCTACGACCCGCTCTCGTCGGGCGCCCTGGCCTACCTGCAGGCGGCGCGGGAGATCGCTCAGCGTGGCGTGCAGGAGCCGCCGCAGGCGGCGGAGGATGCTGCGGTGGGGGCGCCGTCGGGTGCGGCGGACCCCTGGGCGCGGTGGACGGACGGTTCGGTGACGCGGCGCGGGTTCGCGTCGAAGGAGGGTGGAGCGTGAGCGACAAGCGACGGGGGTTGGGCCGCGGCCTGGGGGCCCTCATCCCCAGCAACGCGCCGGCGACGAGCAGCCGCGCAGGCGGCGCCACCCCGACCATCCCGCCGGCCATGCGTCCGGGTGCCCGCCCGTTCGACGTCTTCTTCGA
Organism: Kineococcus vitellinus; assembly: GCF_009906315.1. Classification (GTDB taxonomy): domain Bacteria; phylum Actinomycetota; class Actinomycetes; order Actinomycetales; family Kineococcaceae; genus Kineococcus; species Kineococcus vitellinus. Next base: position 19,582 of record NZ_JAAALL010000026.1, read on the forward strand.
CCAGCGGACCGCACCCTCCGGGACGCCGCAGCCCCAGGAGGCGCCGGACGAGGTGCTGGACGAGGTGCTGGACGAGGGGGGCGCCGACGGGCACCCCGAGGCACCGGCCGAGCACTCCGTCGACGACTTCATCGAGCAGCCGCTGGAGGCGGCCGGCGTGGAGGCCCCGCCGGCGGTCGCCCCCGTCCCGGACGCCCCCGCACCCTCCTCCGCGGCGCCGGAGCCGGCAGCGGAGCAGGAGGCCGCCGGGGACGGCCTCCTGGACGTCCCGGGGGCGCGCTTCGCGGAGGTGCCGGTCACGGCCATCGTGCCGAACCCGCGGCAGCCGCGGACGGTCTTCGACGAGGACGACCTCGCCGAGCTGGTGCACTCGGTCCGCGAGATCGGCGTCCTGCAGCCGGTCGTCGTGCGCGCCGCGGAACCCGCCGAGGACGGCGCCCCGCGCTTCGAGCTGGTCATGGGCGAGCGCCGCTGGCGGGCCGCCACCGAGGCCGGCCTGGAGACCGTGCCCGCGATCGTCCGGGAGACCGCGGACGACGACCTGCTGCGCGACGCGCTGCTGGAGAACCTGCACCGCAGCCAGCTCAACCCGCTGGAGGAGGCGGCCGCCTACCAGCAGCTGCTCGACGACTTCGGCTGCACGCACGAGGAGCTGGCCTCGCGGATCGGCCGCTCGCGCCCGCAGATCAGCAACACGCTGCGCCTCATGAAGCTGCCGCCCCTGGTGCAGCGCCGGGTCGCTGCCGGTGTCCTCAGCGCCGGGCACGCCCGCGCGCTGCTGTCGCTGGAGGACGGCGCGGCGATGGAGCGGCTCGCGCAGCGGGTGGTGGCCGAGGGGCTCTCGGTGCGGGCCGTGGAGGAGGTCATCGCGGTCGGCGACGCGGACACCGCCGCCCGCCGGCGCAACCCCGCCCAGCCGCAGCCGGAGCTGGAGCGGCGCGCGTCCACGCTGGCGGACCGGCTGGACACCCGGGTGCGCATCAGCATGGGCCGCACGCGGGGCCGGCTGACGGTCGACTTCGCCGGGGTCGAGGACCTCGACCGCATCCTGCGCCTGCTGGAGGCGACGCCGGCCACCTGAGCGGTGGCCGGCGCCGCCGGAGCGCCTCGGCTCCGCAGGGCGGCTCCGCGGCTCAGCCCGCGAGGGCGCTCTGCACGACGGCGCGGTAGACGGCGTCGAGCTCCAGGCCGGCCGCCGCGACGGCCTGGGGCAGCAGGGAGGTCTCGGTCATCCCCGGGGCGGCGTTCGCCTCGAGGAAGACCGGCTCCCCGGAGTCGGGGACGATGAAGTCGACCCGGGACAGGTGCCGCAGCCCGAGGGCCTCGTGGGCGCCGCGGGCGGCCTTGGCCACCCGGTCGGCCACGTCGTCCGGCAGCCGCGCCGGGACGAAGAACTCCGTCGCACCGGCGGTGTAGCGGGCGCCGTAGTCGTAGGAGCCGCCGTCGGCCACGATCTCGACGGCCGGCAGCACGAGGACCTCCCCGTCCACCTCGACGACCGAGACGGCCACCTCGGTGCCGGGGACGTGCTGCTGCACGAGCGCGGTGTCGCCGTAGGCGAAGGAGTCCACGACGGCCCGGGCCAGGTCGCGCGGGTCGCCCACGACGGCGACGCCGAGGGCGGACCCGCCGCGGCTGGGCTTCACCACGAGCGGGAAGCCGGCCCAGGCGGCCGCGGCGGCCAGCACCGGCTGCGCCCCCAGGTCGCGGAACGTGGCGTGCGGCAGCGCGATGGAGGCGGGCACGCTGATGCCTGCCGCCGCCACGACGCTCTGCGCGATGGGCTTGTCCCACGCCATCCGGCACGCGGCCGGTCGGGAGCCGACGTAGGGCAGGCCCAGCAGCTCCAGGACGTCGCGCAGGGCGCCGTCCTCGCCGATCGCCCCGTGCAGCACCGGCCACACGACGTCGGGGGTCTCCTCGGACAGCCGCGGCAGCAGGTGCGCGTCGGCGTCCATGGTGCTCACCTCGCAGCCCGCGGCCCGCAGCGCCTCGGCCACGCGCCGGCCCGAGCGCAGCGAGACGTCCCGCTCGTGGGAGAGCCCGCCGGCCAGGACGGCGACGCGCAGGGACGGTTCCTCGAGGCTCATGCCAGCTCCGGTCCGGGGTTGTCGACACCTGCGCGACCCGCGCGGTGCACGGCGGTGGGGACACCGCCGAAGGTCTCCATCACCTCGAGCTCGTCCTGGACGACGCCGGCGAGGCGGCGCACCCCCTCGCGGATGCGCTCCGCGGTCGGGAAGCAGTACGACAGCCGCAGCGAGTGCCCGCCCGTGCCGTCGGCGTAGAAGGCGCCCCCGGGCACGTAGGCCACGCGGCCGGTCACCGCGCGCGGCAGCATGGCCTTGGCGTCCAGGCCGTGCGGCAGGGTCAGCCAGACGTAGAAGCCGCCGACCGGGTGCGTCCAGCTCGCCTGCGGCAGGTGGGTGGCCAGGGCGTCGAGCATGGCGTCGCGGCGCTCGCGGTACAGCTCGCGGAACACCTTCACCTGCCCCTTCCAGTCCCAGGTGGACAGGTACTCGGCGATGGCGAACTGCCCGAAGGAGGTCGGGCACAGGATCGCCGACTCCGAGGCCAGGACGAGCTTCTCGCGCACCGCGTGCGGGGCGACGGCCCAGCCGACGCGGTAGCCGGGCGCGAACGTCTTGGAGAAGGAGCCGAGGTGGACCACGTGCTCGGCGTCCATCGAGCGCATCGCGGGCAGCGGGTCCCCGTCGAAGCCGAGCAGCGCGTAGGGGTCGTCCTCGAGGATCAGCAGCTCGTGGCGCTGGGCGATGGCCAGCACCTCGCGGCGGCGCTCCAGCGAGAGCGTCACACCGGCCGGGTTGTGGTGGTTGGGCACCGTGTAGAGGAACTTCACCGTCCGGCCCTGGGAGCGCAGCCGCAGCAGCGTCTCCTCCAGCGCCTGCGGCTGCAGGCCGTCCTGGTCCAGCGGCACGTGCACGACCTGCGCCTGGTAGCTGCGGAAGACGCCGAGGGCGCCGACGTAGCTGGGGGCCTCGGCGAGGACCACGTCGCCGGGGTCGAGGAAGATGCGCGAGACGAGGTCGAGGGCCTGCTGGGAGCCCGTCGTGACGACGACGTCGTCGGGGTGGGCGTTGATGCCCTGCGGGCGCATCACCTCCACGATCTGCTCGCGCAGGCCCTCCTCGCCCTGGCCGGAGCCGTACTGCAGCGCGACGGCGCCCTTCTCGGAGATGAGGCGGGCGGCGATGTCGGCGATCGCGTCCAGCGGCAGCGCGGGCAGGTACGGCATGCCGCCGGCCAGCGAGACGACCTCGGGGCGGTTGGCGACCGAGAACAGCGCGCGGATCTCGGAGGCCGTCATGGAGGCCGTGCGCTCGGCGTAGGAGGTCAGCCAGCGGTCCAGGCGGGTGCCGCCGGCAGCAGCAGCGCCGGCCCCGGCCGCGGCGGACGCGACGTGCGCGTCACCGGGACTCGAGGACGGCGGGTACTGGCTCATGGCGGCCTCCTGGGGCACTCGTGGGCACTGCGGGATCGCGGCTGGTGCTGCGACGGGCCTCGTCGCACGTGACGAGCCTCCCACCTAGGATGCCTCCGACGCACTGTCGATGGACGGAGGGGGCGCGCCGGTGGGTCGTCGGATGGCGCCGTTGACGCTCGAGACCCTCGCGGACCTGCCCCGGGAACCCCGGCAGTGCGTCTTCTGGGAGCTCGACGCGGTGGCCGCGCAGCGCGCGGCGGAGGCCGGGTACCCCGACTTCGAGAAGGAGGCGTGGATCTCCACGGTCCTGCTGCAGTGGGGCGCGTGCGGGCGCCTGCTGTACGTGGACGAGGAGCCCGCGGGGTTCGTCATGTACGCCCCGCCGGTGTACGTGCCGCGCTCGGGCGCGTTCCCCACCTCACCCGTGAGCGGCGACGCGGTGCTGCTGACGACGGGCTGGATCGAACCGGCCTTCCGCGGCCAGGGCCTGGCGCGCACGCTGCTGCAGGGGGCCGCCAAGGACCTCACCCAGCGCGGTGTGAAGGCCGTCGAGGCCTTCGGCGGCGGGGCCGCCGCGATCGGCGGCGACGGCAACCACGACTCCGCCCACGAGCACGCCACCGCCTGCGTGCTGCCCTCGCACGTCCTGGAGTCGGTGGGGTTCGCGGTGGTGCGCCCGCACCACCGCTACCCGCGGCTGCGGCTGGAGCTGAGGAACGCGCTGGGCTGGCGCGAGGACGTCGAGGCGGCGCTGGAGCGCCTGCTGGGCAGCGTGCGCATCCCCACGCTGACCGGGGTCGCGCACCCCTGAGGGCGCCCGCGGGCCGCCCCCCGCACGCGCGCGGCGCCGGCCCCCTGCGAGGGGACCGGCGCCGCTGGTGTGCTGTGGTGCAACGATCGCTCGGGGTCAGCCGACGAAGTCGGCGAGCTCCTTGAGCAGCACGGGCTTGGGGCGGGCCCCGATGATCGTCTTCACGACCTCGCCGCCGGAGTAGACGTTGAGGGTGGGGATCGAGGTCACGCCGTACTTGGCGGCGATCGCCGGGTTCTCGTCCGTGTTGACCTTCACCACGGTGATCTTGTCGGCGTGCTCGCCGGCGATCTCCTCCAGGACGGGGGCGACCTGGCGGCACGGGCCGCACCAGGGCGCCCAGAAGTCGACGAGCACGGGCTTGTCGGACTGCAGGACCTGGGCCTCGAAGGTGTCCTCGGTGACGGATGCGGTGGCGCTCACGGCGGCCTCCTGGGTGTGGTGGGTGGGGTGGGTCAGGCGGTCGGCAGCGGGCGCGGCTGCGGGCGGGCGACCGTGTCGGCGTCGGCGACGTCCGGCGTGCCGGTCTCCTCGCGCGGCGGGTCCAGCTCCTGGACCGCGTCGCCGCGGGCGGCGAGGAAGCGCTCGGCGTCCAGGGCGGCGGAGCAGCCCATGCCGGCCGCGGTGATGGCCTGCATGTACTCGTGGTCGACGACGTCGCCGGCGGCGAAGACGCCCGGGACGTTCGTGCGGGTGCTGCGGCCCTCCACGAGGACGAAGCCGTTCTCGTCGAGGTCGACCTGGCCCTTGACGAGGTCCGTGCGCGGCTCGTGGCCGATCGCGACGAACAGCGCGGTCGCGTCGACGTCGCGCGTCCGCCCCGTGACGGTGTCGCGCAGCGTCAGGCCCTCGACCTTGCTCTCGCCCTTGATCGCGACGACCTCGGAGTTCCAGGCGAAGCGGATCTTGGGGTTCTCCTGGGCGCGCTTGACCATGATGCGCGAGGCGCGCAGCTCGTCGCGCCGGTGCACGATCGTCACCGTGCGGGCGAAGCGGGTCAGGAAGGTGGCCTCCTCGACCGCGGAGTCGCCGCCGCCGACGACGACGATGTCCTGCTCGCGGAAGAAGAAGCCGTCGCAGGTGGCGCACCAGCTGACGCCGCGGCCGGAGAGCCGCTTCTCGTCGGGCAGCCCGAGCTCGCGGTAGGCCGAGCCGAGCGCGAGGACCACCGCGTGGGCGCGGTACGTCTCGCCGCCGCCGGTGACGACCTCCTTGACCTCGCCCTCGAGGCGGACCTCGACGACGTCGTCGGTGACGAGCTCGGCGCCGAAGCGCTCGGCCTGCGAGCGCATGTTGTCCATGAGGTCCGGGCCCAGGACCCCGGTGGGGAAGCCGGGGAAGTTCTCGACCTCGGTGGTGTTCATCAGCGCACCACCGGCGGTGACGGACCCCTCGAAGACGAGGGGCCGCAGCTCGGCGCGCGCGGCGTACAGGGCGGCCGTGTACCCGGCCGGGCCAGATCCCACGACGATGACGTTGCGGATGTCCTTCGCGTCGCTCACCTGGAACGGACCTGCTTCCCTCGATCGGCGCCGCGGCCCCGTCGGCCGCGGACTGCGTCGTGCCCTGCTGTCAACCGATGGTAGGGGTGCGCTGTTCCCGGCCGGAGCCGTCCCGGCGGGCCTCAGGGAGCGCTGGGCGGCGCCACCTCGACGCGGCTGTACGCCGGGTCGCCCGGCGTGCACCCGAGGGCCACGACGACGACCTCGGCGCCCCCGCCGGTGCGGTGCACCACGAGCGCGGCGGGCTCGGTGCGCCAGCTGGCGATCTCCACGGCGACGACGGAGCCGGGGTCCACGCCCAGGCTCTTGGTGCACGCCAGGAC
>NZ_JAAALL010000270.1 GCF_009906315.1 Kineococcus vitellinus
GCACGCGGGCGACCCCGCCCCCCTCGAGGTCGCCCGCGTGCGCTGGGCGAACCCCGCCGCCGCCGACCTGTTCGGCGTCGCCGCCGCCGACCTCGTCGACCTCGCCGTCACCCGCCTGCTGCGCCCGGACCCCGACCAGGCCCCGCCGGGGGAGCGGCTCTCGCGCGCCCGGCGCAGCCGCTACTCCGTGGAGGCCGTCACCGCCGGCGGCGGCCGCCGGCACACCGAGGTCACGGCCTGGCCGGTGCCCGAGGCGCCCGTCCCCGTCGGCCTGGAGGCCTCCCGCGAGGAGGTCTACTGGGTCGTCGCCGTCGTCGCCCCCGCCGACGAGCGCGCCGAGGCCGCCGTCCGCGCCGCCGAGGAGCGCTTCGCCACGCTCGCGCACAGCTCCCCGGTGCCCACGATCGTCTCCGACGTCGGCGCCCGCCTCTCGCGCGTCAACGAGGCGTTCGCGGCGCTGCTGGGCCTGCCCGCCGAGCAGCTGTGCGGCACCGCCTGGCTGACGCACGTCGTCGACGACGAGCGCGCCGGCGTCGTCGAGGCCGTCGCCCGCGTCCTCGCCGGCGAGCGCGTCGTCCTCGACACCCGGCTGCGCAACGCCGCCGGGCAGGTCCGCTGGGTCACCCTGCGCCTGGCCCCCAGCCAGACCCCCGGCCACGGCGCGGGGTTCGTCGGCACCGTCGAGGACGTCACCGACCGCCTCGCCCGCGAGCACCGCCTGGCCTACCAGGCCCAGCACGACCTGCTGACCGGCCTGCCCAACCGGCTGGCGCTGCTGGAGCGGCTCGCCGACCTGCTCGCCGCACCCGCCGAGGCGGCCGCCGACCCCCTCGCGGACCTGCGCGCGGCCGCCGGCGCGCCCGCCGCCGCCCGCTCGCGCACCGGGGTCCTCATGGTCGACCTCGACGACTTCAAGACCGTCAACGACGGGCTGGGCCCCGAGGCCGGCGACGCCGTCCTCGTCGAGGTCGCCCGGCGCCTGGCGCGCACCGTGCGCGGCGCCGACATGGTCGCCCGCCCCGGCGGTGACGAGTTCGTCCTGGTCTGCCACGACCTGGCGGACCTGGAGGCCGTGGAGGCCACCGCGCGCCGCGTCCTGGACGCCCTGCTGGCCCCCGTGGAGGTCAACGGGCTGCGCCTGCGCCTGGTCGCCAGCATCGGCGTCGTCCTGCTCGACGGGCTCGCCTGCAGCGCCGAGGAGGTCGTGCGCGACGCCGGCATCGCCGTCCACGAGGCCAAGGCCGCCGGCGGCGGGCGCTGGGCGCTGCTGGACGAGGAGGTGCGCCAGCGCGCCCGCCGCGCGCTGCGCCTGGTCGCCGACCTGCGCGAGGCGCTGGCCCGCGGCGCGATCGACGTGCACTACCAGCCGATCGTGCGCCCCGGCCGCCCCGCCCGGCTGGTCAGCGTCGAGGCGCTGTGCCGCTGGGAGCACCCCGAGCTGGGACCGGTCGACCCGCAGACCTTCATCGACCTCGCCGAGCGCGCCAACCTCGTGCCGGCCCTCGACGCGCACGTGCTGTCCGTGGCCTGCCGCGACCTGGCCGCCTGGCGCGCCGCGCACGCCGCCGGGGAGCTGCCGCACGTGCCGGGCTGGGTGGCCGTCAACGTCAGCGCCGTCAGCCTGTCGGCCGACGGCTTCGCCGCGGGCGTGCGCCGCGCGGTGGCCGCCGCCGGGCTGCGGCTGAGCGACGTCTGCCTGGAGGTCACCGAGACGGCGCTGGCCAGCGACCTGCGCGCCTGCCGCACCGTCCTGGAGGAGCTGCGCCGCGACGGCGCCCGGGTGGCCATCGACGACTTCGGCACCGGCTACTCCTCGCTGGCCTACCTCAAGGACCTGCCCGTCGACCACCTCAAGGTCGACCGCTCCTTCGTGCGCGACCTCGACGCGGCGCCCGCCGCCGAGGGGGCGGCCCCGGGCGGGCCCGCCCGCGCCGTCGCCGCGGCCGTCGTCTCGCTGGCCCGCACGCTGGGCCTGGACGTGGTCGCCGAGGGCGTGGAGACCTTCGCGCAGGACGAGGTCATGAGCGACCTGGGCTGCGAGGCCGTGCAGGGCTGGCTGTACTCGCGGCCGCTGACCCGCGCCGCGCTCGTCGAGGTGCTGCGCGGCGGCGGGACCCTCGCGGCGCGCCCGGTGGCGCCCGCGCCGGCCGGCGGCCGGCTGCCCTCGCCGCGGGGGGTGCCGGCGTGAGCGAGCCGGCGGGCACCCCGCAGCTGGGGACCTCCGCCGCACCCGCCGGCGCCGTCGACGTCCTCGGCCGCGTCTCCGCCTCGCTGGACGACCTGCCCGCCCACCGCCCGGTCGCGGCCAAGGTCATCGCCGAGGCCGACGACCACCGCTCCGACGCGCGCTCGCTGGGGCGCACCCTCGGCTACGACCCGGCGCTGACCGCGAAGGTCCTGCGGCTGGCCAACTCCGCCTACTTCGGGCTGTCGGGGCGGGTGTCCGCCCCGGCGTTCGCGGTCACCGTCATCGGCTTCTCCACCGTCCGCAGCCTGGCCGTCTCCGCGATGGCCGGCCTGGACGAGGTGCCCGACGTCCTGGAGGGCTTCTGGCGGCGCAGCGTGTGCACCGCCGTGGCGGCCGCCGAGCTGGCCCCCCGCCTCGGCGCGCAGGCGCCGGACGCCTTCAGCGTCGGGCTGCTCGCCCGGCTCGGGCAGGCGCTGCTGGTGCGCTGCGACCCCGAGCAGTACCCGCTGCTGCTGGCGGGGGCGGGCGACCGCGAGGAGCTGCTGGCCGCGGAGGTGCGCCGCTACGGCGTCGGCCACACCCGGGTCTCCGCCGAGGCGCTGGCCGCCTGGTCCTTCCCCGACGACCTCGCCGGCGCCCTCGCGCAGGTCGACCGGCCCGGCTGGGCGTCCCCGCTCTCGCTGGCGGTGCGCCTGGGCGTGGAGCTGTCCGAGCGCCTGCTGGACCCGGCGCGCCCGCCGCGGCCGGCGGACCTGCTCAGCTGCGGGCACGTGCGCGACGCGGAGCTGGACGCCCTGCGGGCCGGCGTGTCCCGGACGGCGACCGAGCTCGTGCAGCTGCTGACGAGCTGAGCCGCGGGCGCCGCCGGGCGGGCTGCTGGCGTGTCGCGGGCGGGGCTGCCGCGCACGCCGGGCCGGGCGACGGCAGGATGTCCCCCGTGTGCGAGGCGACCCCGGCGGCGGAGATCACGCTGCCCGACCACGAGCACTCCGCCCGCCGCGCGCGCGCCTTCCTGTCGGAGGCCTACTGCGCCCTGCACCACGCGCGAGTCCTCGACGAGGCCCAGCTGCTGGTCTCCGAGCTGGTGACCAACGCCGTGCGCCACGGCGGGCCCCCGGTGCGGGTGCGGGTGGACTGCGACGGCTCGGCCGGGCTGCAGGTGGCGGTCTCCGACGGCAGCCGCAAGCCGCCGGTGCGCCGCACGGCGGCCCCCGAGGCCGAGGGCGGCCGGGGCGTGGCCCTCGTCGACATCATCTCGGACCGCTGGGGCGTCGAGCACGCCGACTCGGGCAAGACGGTCTGGTTCGTCCTGTCGTGAGCCGCTCGTGAGCCCGCGCCGCACCGGCACGGCGCTGCGGCTGGTGACCGAGCGGGACGCGGCGGCGCTGGCCGGCCTGCTCAGCGGCAACTGGTCCTTCCTCGCGCCCTTCGAGCCCGAGCGCGGGCCGGAGCACTTCACCGCCGACGGGCAGGCGCGGCTGCTGCGGCACGCCCTGTCCGAGCACGCCGCCGGCCGCGTCGTGCCCTGGGTCGTCGAGCACGACGGCGAGCTCGTCGGGCGCCTCACCCTCTCGAGCCTGGTGCGCGGGCCGTTCCAGTCCGCCGACGTCGGCTACTTCGTCGCCGAGGCCGTCAACGGCCGCGGGGTCGCGACCACCGCCGTCGCGCAGGCCGTCGCGGCGGCCTTCGCGCCACCGCCCGGCGGCCTCGGCCTGCACCGGCTGCAGGCGGCGACCCTGCTGTCGAACTCCGCCTCGCAGGCGGTGCTGCAGCGCAACGGCTTCGAGCGCATCGGCGTCGCACGCCGCTACCTGCGCATCGCCGGCTCCTGGCAGGACCACGTCCTCTACCAGCGCACCGCCTGAGCGCACCGCCCCGGCGGCGGGCCGCTCCGATCGGGTGAGAGCGCCCGCGAGGCCTGCAGCGCCCGCGGGCGCGGGCCGAGGCATGAGGGTGAGCCTCGTCCAGCCCGCCGCCGTCGAGCCCGGCCCGCCGGCGCCGCCGCGCGCCGGTGCCCGGCTGACGATGCTCCTCACGGTGGGGGCCGTCCTCGTCAGCGGCGCCGTCGTCGTGCGCCACGCCGTCGAGGTCTCCTCGGTGCGCCGGCTGGGCGGCGCCTCGCGGCTCGTGGACACCAACCTCGCGGCCGGGCCCGGCTGAGGCCGCCCGGCGGGGTCCAGCGCTGCTCAGGGGCGGGCGACGCGGTGCACGAGGTCGGCCCAGCCGTCGGCCAGCCGCTGCGGCGAGAGCCCCGGCGCACCCCGCACGTAGTGGTTCAGCGGCGCCTCGAGGACGGCGAGCAGGTCGAAGGCCAGGACCTCCAGGTCGCCGCGCACGCCCGCGGCCCGCAGCAGCACCTGCAGGTGCAGACGGGTGAAGGCCGCGGGGGCGCCGCCGGTGCGGTCCAGGTCGGCGGCCGCCGCGCGCAGCAGGTCGCCGCGCTCGGCGAGGAAGCGCAGCCGGTGCCGGCCGAAGGCCTCCAGCCGCTCGACGGGGTCGGCGCCCGGTCCCAGCGGGGGCGGCCCGGACAGCACCGCCTGCTGGAAGGTGCGCTCGGACTCGTCGAGCAGGGCGACGAAGACGCCTGCGCGGGAACCGAAGCGGCGGAAGACGGTGCCCTTGCCCAGGCCCGCCGCCGCGGCGAGGGCGTCCATGCTCAGCTCCTCGGCGCCCACCTCCTCCAGCAGCCGGCGGGCCGCGCGCAGCAGCGCCTCGCGGTTGCGGGAGGCGTCGGCGCGCACCGCCGGGGCGGGGGTGCCGAGGACGGGCAGGACGCGTCCGCGCGGAGGTGATCCCAGGGGTCCCACGCGAGGCAGGGTAGGGCCTGGCACCCGTGGCTGCTTGAAGACGGGAGCAGAAGCGGACTACAGTCCGCATCGTGTGGCACGCCGTCGCACCCCCCGTCCCGAGGAGGACCCATGACCACCGTCCTGGTGCTGGTCGGCAGCCTGCGCTCCGGCTCCATCAACCGGCAGATCGCCGAGACCGCCGTGGCGCTCGCTCCCGAGGGCGTCGAGCTGTCGATCTACGAGGGCCTGGGCGACCTGCCCTTCTACAACGAGGACGTCGACGTCGAGGGCGCCGTCCCGCAGAGCGCGCTGGCCTTCCGCGCGGCCGTCGCGGCCGCCGACGCCGTGCTCGTCGTGACCCCCGAGCACAACGGCACCATGCCCGCCGTGCTCAAGAACGCCGTCGACTGGGCCTCGCGCCCCTACGGGGCCAGCCCGCTGACGGGCAAGCCGCTCGTGGCGATCGGCAGCGCCTTCGGCCAGTACGGCGGCGTGTGGGCCCAGGACGACGCCCGCAAGTCCTTCGGCATCGCCGGCGCCCACGTCCTCACCGAGGTCGCCATGGCCATCCCCGGCTCGGTCGTGCGCTTCGCCGACACCCACCCCAAGGACGACGCCGAGGTCGTGGAGAAGCTCACCGTCGTCCTGGGCGGGCTCGTCGCCGCCACGACGGTCGCCGCCGCCTGAGGCCCGCGCCCGCCGCGCGGCACCGCGCGGCGGCGGAGCGGGCGCCCGCCCCGGGCGGGCGCCCGCTCACTCCCCGTTGCGCAGCTCCTCGAGGAGGTCCACCAGCTCGTCGGGGACCTCCCAGCCCACCGGGACGTCCTGCACGGACTCCCGCCACGCGGCCGGTGCGAGCGCCACCCCGCGCGCCAGCAGCGGCTGGGCCAGCGGCGGGGGCAGCAGCCCGCCGGAGTCGGCCAGCTCGACCACCTGCGCCCGCTCGGCCTCGTCGAGGTCCGCCCACCACAGCTCCAGCGCTCCGCGTCCGCCCACGCCCCCAGCCTGCCCGGCGCCCGGCGCGGGCGCACCCGCGCACCGCGCGGCCGGTGCACGTCCGCCGACCGCGGGCGCTCCCGCGATCGGCGAGAATGGGCGTGATCTGCAGCTGGCGTGGCGCCAGAGCACCTGGCGTCAGGGGAGTGCACGTGCCGGACCAGCCCACCGCTCGCCCCGTCGAGGCGGTCCCGTCCCCGCC
>NZ_JAAALL010000271.1 GCF_009906315.1 Kineococcus vitellinus
ACCGGGGCCGGCCGGCCGGCCGGGGAGGCCGTCGGGCCGCCGCTGGTGCTGGACCCCGTGGCCGACGCGGTGGCCGCCGCCCGCCGCCACGTGCGCTCCACGCTGCGCCGCATGGACGCCGAGGACGTCGAGGAACCCGCGGAGCTGGCCGTCTCCGAGGTCGTCACGAACGCCGTGCTGCACGCCCGCACCCCGTTCACGATCACCGTGCGCCCCAGCGCCTCCGGCGGGGTGCGCGTCGAGGTCGCCGACGCCTCGCCGGTCCCCGTGCAGGTGCGCCGCCTCGGCAGCTCGGCCACCACCGGCCGCGGCCTGCAGGTGGTGGCCTCGCTGTCCTGGGACTGGGGCGTCGACCCGCTGCCCGCCGACCGGGGACCGGGCAAGACCGTGTGGTTCGAGCCGCGCCCGGACGCCGGGGCGGCGGCCGGCTGGTCGCTCGACCTGGAGGGGCTGGCCTAGGAGCGGCGCGGGCGGTCGGCGGGCGACCGGCGGGCGGCGCGGAGGCAATACCCTGGGGAGGTGACGCCGCAAGCGCCCGAGAACCAGTCCGAAGCGACAGACACCGCACCGGCGGAGGTGGCCGCGGAACGCACCCACCGCCCCGTCCTCGTCGTCGACTACGGCGCCCAGTACGCGCAGCTCATCGCGCGGCGGGTGCGCGAGGCCGACACCTACTCCGAGATCGTGCCCAGCTCCACGCCTGTCCACGAGATCCTCGCCAAGGACCCGGCCGCGGTGATCCTCTCCGGCGGCCCGTCGAGCGTGTACGCCGAGGGCGCCCCGCAGGTGGACCCGGCGCTGTTCGAGGCGGGCGTGCCCGTCCTGGGCATCTGCTACGGCTTCCAGGCCATGGCCCAGGCCCTGGGCGGCGAGGTCGCCCGCACCGGCCGCCGCGAGTACGGCGGGACGGCCGCGCAGCTGCAGGACGCGCGGTCCTCGACGCTGCTGCGCGACCAGCCGGCCGAGCAGTCGGTGTGGATGTCGCACGGCGACAGCGTGGCCAAGGCCCCCGAGGGCTTCCGCGTGACGGCCTCCTCGGCGGCCACCCCCGTCGCGGCGTTCGAGGACGACGAGCGCCGCCTCTACGGGGTGCAGTGGCACCCGGAGGTCAAGCACTCCACGCACGGCCAGGACGTGCTGGTGAACTTCCTGCGCCAGGGCGCCGGCATCGACCCGGACTGGACGACGGGCAACGTCATCGAGGAGCAGGTCGCCCGCATCAAGGCGCAGATCGGCGACGGCAAGGTCATCTGCGCCCTCTCCGGCGGCGTGGACTCGGCGGTGGCGGGTGCGCTCGTGCAGCGCGCGGTCGGCGACCAGCTCACGTGCGTGTTCGTCGACCACGGCCTGCTGCGCGCCGGCGAGGCCGAGCAGGTCGAGAAGGACTTCGTCGCCGCGACCGGCGTGAAGCTGCACGTCGTGGACGCCGTCCAGCGCTTCGCCGACGCCCTCGACGGCGTCAGCGACCCCGAGCAGAAGCGCAAGATCATCGGCCGGGAGTTCATCCGCGTCTTCGAGCACGCCGCCCGCGAGGTCGTCGCCGCCGAGGGCGCCAGGGAGGACGGCACGGGCGGCGAGGTCCGCTTCCTCGTCCAGGGCACCCTCTACCCGGACGTCGTGGAGTCCGGCGGCGGCACCGGCGCGGCGACGATCAAGAGCCACCACAACGTCGGCGGCCTGCCCGACGACCTGGCCTTCGAGCTCGTCGAGCCGCTGCGGGCGCTGTTCAAGGACGAGGTGCGCGCCGTCGGGCTGCAGCTCGGCCTGCCCGAGGCGATGGTCTACCGCCAGCCGTTCCCCGGCCCCGGCCTGGCCATCCGCATCGTCGGCGCCGTCACCCCGCAGCGCCTGGAGGTCCTGCGGGCCGCGGACGCCATCGCCCGCGCCGAGCTCACCGCGGCCGGCCTGGACCGCGAGATCTGGCAGTGCCCGGTCGTGCTGCTGGCCGACGTCCGCTCGGTCGGCGTCCAGGGCGACGGGCGCACCTACGGGCACCCGGTCGTGCTGCGCCCGGTGAGCTCCGAGGACGCCATGACGGCCGACTGGTCCCGGCTGCCCTACGACGTGCTGCAGCGGATCTCCACGCGCATCACCAACGAGGTGCCCGAGGTCAACCGCGTCGTGCTCGACGTCACGAGCAAGCCGCCGGGGACCATCGAGTGGGAGTGAGCGCGCGCTGAGGCGCCGCTGACCCGGCGCCGGGGCCGCCGCGCGCTCAGAGCGCGGCGGCCAGCCGGCGCACGGCCTCCTCGACGTGCGCCTCGTCGACGGCCGCGATGCACAAGCGCAGGTGCGCGGCGTCCTCCTCGCCGACGGTGAACTGCCGGCCCGGGCCGACGGCGACGCCGCGCTCCAGGGCCCGGCGCACCAGCTCCGCCTCGTCGGTGCCGCGGGGCAGGCGCAGCCACAGCGAGAAGCCCCCGCGCGGGCGCGTCCAGGAGCACTCGGGCAGCTCGCGGGCCAGCGCGGTGCACAGGGCGTCCACGCGGGCGCCCAGCGCGGCCGAGAGCGTGCGCAGGTGCCCGTTCCAGCCGGCGCCGGTGACGAGGTCGACGGCGGCCTCCTGCAGCGGGCGGGCCACGACGAGGTGGTCGACCGTGCGCAGGGCGGCGATGCGCCGGGCCACCGGGCCGCGGGCGATGGCGCAGCCCACCCGCAGGCTCGCGCCGGCGACCTTGCTGAGGGAGTTCACGGTGATGACCCGCCCGTCGGTGTCGTCGCGCAGCAGCGAGGGCGGGGCCGTCGCGCCGTGGCCCAGCCAGCGCGCGAAGTCGTCCTCGACGACGAAGGCGCCGGCGCGCGCGGCGATCTCCAGCACGGGCCGGCGCCGCTCGGCGGCCAGCACGTGCCCGTCGGGGTTGGCGTAGGTGGGCTGCAGGTACAGCAGGCGGGAGCCGGACTGCTCGAAGGCTCGCTCGAGCAGCTCGGGGCGCACGCCGTCGGCGTCGGTGGGCACGGGCACCGGCACCAGCCCGGCGCTGCGCAGCAGCGAGATGACGCCGGGGTAGCTGGGCACGGCCACGAGCACGGGGCTGCCGGCCGGCACGATCGAGCGCAGCACCGTCGACAGCGCCCCCTGCCCGCCGGGCATGACGCAGACGTCCTCGCGGTCGGCGCCCAGCTGCTGGGCGAACCAGGTGCGCAGCTCGGGCAGCCCGGCGGCGGGCGGCACCGACCAGGCCTGCGGGCGGCGGGCGGCGCGGGCCATCGCCGCGGCCAGCCGCGAGGTGGGCTGCAGGCCCAGGTCGAGGTAGCCGCGGGCCAGGTCGAGGGCGCCGTCCGGGGGAGCGGCGAGCGCGGCGAGCACCCCCTCGGCGTCGACGGGGGAGGCGCCCAGCGCCACGCGCTGCCAGTCGGTGTCCAGCGTGGCCGTGCGGGGGGCGCGGGCGACGAAGGTGCCCGCGCCGGGGCGGGTGGTGAGGGTGCCGTCGGCGACGAGGACGTCGACGGCCCGCTGGACGGTGACGGGCCCGACCCCGTGCTCGGCCACGAGCCGCCGGCTGCTGGGCAGCCGGGCGCCGGCCGGCAGCGCGGCGGCCAGCTCGCGGAGGCTGGCGGTGACCCGCTGGACGCTGCTACCGTCTTCCATGAGAGATGACAATAGCGCTATCCGGTGCTCCACCGATAGCGGCCGGAGCGCCCGGTGAGCGCCCCGATCGTCCTGGCCCTGCTCCTTGCGGTGGCGGTCCTGGCCCCGCTCGTCGGCGCCGACACCCGCTACCCCGGCGCCGGGCGCCGGGCGGACCGCCCCGCCCGCGCGCGGCGCTACCGCTCCCGGTCTCGGACCGCTACTGCGCGCGGGACGCGGCGCAGGAGGCTGACCGGCGCCGCGTAACCTGGCCGCGTGCTGGGCGAGACCGAGGAGCGGCGTGCGGGGTCGAGCGCGTCGCGCACCGCGGTGCTCACCGCGGCCGCCCTCCTCGTCGTCGCCGTCTGCGTCTCCCTCGGGCTGTGGCAGTGGTCGCGCGGGCACGTCGTCGTCGACGTCCCGCCCGCCACCCGGCCCGTCGCGGCCGTCGAGCAGGTCGTCGACGCCGGCGCCGCGGCCGGCTCCGCGCGGGCCGTGCTCTCCCGCGACGAGGTCGGCGCCCGCGTGCGGGTGAGCGGCACCTTCGACCCGGCCGTCGACCTGCTCGTGCCCGCCCGCCCGCTGCAGGGGCGGCAGGGCTCCTGGGTCCTGGGCGTCGTCCGCCTCGCCGACGGCTCCGGCCTGCCCGTCGTGCGCGGCTGGGTGCCCGAGGGCGCGGCGGCCCCCGCCCCGCCCGCCGGGCCGGTCGAGCTCAGCGGCGTCGTGCAGCCGCCCGAGGGCTCCGACGTGGCGCCCTCCACCGCCGCGCTGCCCGCCGGGCAGGTCTGGTTCGTCAGCGCCGCCGACCTCGTCAACCGCGTCGACTACCCCGTCGCCAACGCCTACGTCACCGACACCGCCCCCGCGGCGGGTCTGCGCGCCGTCCCGCCCGCCGACCCGGGCGAGGCCCGCCGCCGGCTGGACTGGGGCAACATCGCCTACGCCGCCCAGTGGTGGGTGTTCGCCGTGTTCGCCGTCGTCGTCTGGGGCAGGGCCGTGCGCGACGGCCGCGCGGACGCGGGGGAGGATGTGCCCGAGGAGGCGGCCGTCGCGGAGGGCGCGGCCGAGGGCGACGGAGGACGAGACATGAGTGGTACCCGGTGAGCGCCGACCGCGTCGCGGGCGGGGTGCGGTCGCAGGCCAAGGTGCGCTCGGCGCTGCTGCGCTACCGCGTGCTGGCCTGGCTGACCGGCATCGGGCTGGTCGTCCTGACGTACTCGCTGCTGCGCTACCCGCTGCGCGCGGCCGACGTGGAGCTGCCCGGCGCGGAGGCGATCAGCCGCGTCCTCGGCCCGCTGCACGGGACCCTCTACATCCTGCTGCTCGTCTGCACCTTCGACCTCGGCACCCGGGTGCGCTGGCCGTGGGGGCGGATGGTCCTCACCGCGCTCGCGGGCACCGTGCCCTTCCTGTCGTTCTACGCCGAGCGCAAGAACCAGCGCGCCGTCCACGACCAGCTCGCCCGCGCGTGACGCAGGAGCTCCGCCGGCGGCCCGCGCTGCAGCGGGTCGTCGTGCACGTGGCGGTGCGCACCGTGCGCGGCGCGCCCGCCGGCGGTGTCCTCCTCGACGCCGCGGGCGTCCTGCCGCACGTCGTGCTCGCCCACGGCGAGACGCCCGCGGCCGCGGCCCGGCGCGCGGTCGGCGCCCCCGTCGTCCCCGGTGCCGTCCTCGCCGTCGACGACGGCGTGCGGCGCGCCCCGGGTGCGCGCGACGAGCTCGCCGAGGTCGACGTGCACAGCGTCCACGTCGTGCTGGCCGCCGACCTGCCCTCGGCGCAGGCGGCCCCGCCCGCGCTGCGGTGGGCGCCGGTCGGCGGGGGCGGCTGGCCGCTGGCCGCCGACGCCGACGTCGCGGTCGAGCAGGCCGAGCTGGCCCGGCTGCTGCCGCCGGCCGACCCGCGCGCGCCCGTCGTGCGCCAGCGGCTGGCCTGCTACGCGGTCGTGCTCGGCGACGGCGGCCTGCTGCTGACCCGGCTGAGCCCGCTGACGCCGAGCCCGGGCCGCTGGACGCTGCCGGGCGGCGGGGTGGACCACGGCGAGCACCCGCTGGCGGCGGTGGTGCGCGAGGTGCACGAGGAGACGGGCATGGACGTCGAGGTCGACGGGCTCGCCGACATCGCCGCCGAGCACTTCACCGGCCGCTCCCCGCGCGGGGTGCTGGAGGACTTCCACGCCGTGCGCATCCTCGTGACGGCCACCCCCCTGCAGGTGCGCGAGCCCGAGGTCCTCGACGTGGGGGGCAGCACCGACCTCGCGCGGTGGGTCCCGCTGCAGGAGGCGGAGTCCGTCGGGCTGGTCGCCGTGGCCCACCGCGGGCTGCAGATCGCGCTGGGCGCGCAGCGCGCGCTCTGAGCCGCCGAACCACCCCGGGGCAGCCCCGGGGTGGTTCCCAACCACGCCCCGTGACTGGCAGACTCCGCCCGCGTCGTCCCCTGCGCGGAAGCGAGCCCATGCCCCACGGTCGTCCCCTCGTCCGGTTCCTGTCCTCGGGTGCTGCCCTGGCGGGCACCGCCCACGCGGGGGACGCCAGCACCGCCGCGGTCACGCCCAGCGCCACGCCGAGCGCCGGCC
>NZ_JAAALL010000272.1 GCF_009906315.1 Kineococcus vitellinus
CGAGCCCTCCCGCGAGCCTCCCGCTGAGCCCTCCCCCACGGCCGCGGCCTCGACCAGCGGCCTGCTGGCGCGGGAGGCGAGCAGCACCAGCCCCGCCCCGCCGGCCGCGCAGCCGGCGAACTGCAGCACGCCCACGGGCGCGGACCCCAGCAATCCGACCACCGGGGAGACGACGAGCAGCGACAGCAGCGCCGCCCCGCCCATCGTGACCACCAGCGGCACCCACGTCTCCCGCGAGCGGGCGGCGTGCAGGACGGCGACGTCGGCGCCGCCCAGGTGCAGGGTGCGGTACTGCGCGCGCGAGTCCAGCACCCGCGAGGCCTGCGTGACGCCCGTGGAGACGGCCGCCAGGACCGCGGCGATGACGAGGGTGACGGCCGCGCCGGTCCCGACGTCGGCCATCAGCACCTGCTCGCCCTCCTGCGCGCCGGCGGTCAGGCCGGGGGTCACGCTCAGGCAGCCGGCGACGAAGGTCACCAGCGAGATCCCGCCCACGCTGCGCCAGGTGCTCTTGGGGTCGTCGGCCATCCGGCGGGCCGCCAGCAGCGTCGGCACGCCGCGGGCCCGCCGCGCCAGCAGCCGGCCCAGCACGGACACGAGCAGCGGGCCGACGAGGTTGAAGAGCGCGAAGGCGCCGGCGAGCAGGCCGACCAGCACCAGTACCCCGAAGGCCTGCCCGACGCCGAAGAGCGCGCCGGCGGCGTTGAAGGCGGCCACGAAGGCGCCGCCGAGCAGCAGCACGGGCAGCACCCGCGCCCAGCTGAGCCCGGCGACCGGAAGGCGCTGCGCCACGCCGAGGGGGGTGATGGCCACCCGCCGCAGGCTCAGCGCGCACGAGAGCAGCGAGACCAGCAGCACCGCGCCCGCCGCGGCCAGCACCGCCCCCGGCCCCAGCCGCAGCTCGGCCGGCTCGAAGGCGCGGCCCTGGAAGCGCAGCAGCGCCACCGCGGGCGTGGCCAGCAGGTTGGCCACCACGCCGAGGGCGGCACCGGCGACGGCCTGCGCCGCCGCGTCCAGCAGGGCGATGAGCCCGATCTGGGCGCTGGTGGCCCCCGCCAGGCGCAGCCGCGCGAGCCGCTCGTCGCGGCGGGCGACGGTCAGGCGGGCCGCCGCCGCCCCCAGGGTGGCGGTGGGCACGAGCAGCAGGGCCACCGACACCCAGGACAGGAACGGGTAGGTCTGCGCGTCGGAGCCGGCGCCGGGGGCGGCCGCGCGCTCGGCGAAGGCCTGCACGCCCCCGGCGACCGTGAGCACCGACCAGGTGGTGACGGCGAAGGCCACGACGGCCAGCGCGCTCGGCAGCCGGCCGCCGCCGGAGCGGGTGCCCTGCACGTGCCGGGCCAGCGAGAGCCACAGCCGCAGCGCCCCCCTCACGGCTGCCCCGCCGCGGTCAGCGGGGCGCGGAACTCCTGCACGACGCGCCCGTCGCGCACGGCCAGCGTGCGCTCGCACCAGCGGGCGACCCCGGGGTCGTGGGTGACGACGACGAGGGCCGAGCCCTGGGCCCGGGCGGCGCCCGTCAGCAGCGCGAGGACCTCCTGGCCGGTGGCCTGGTCCAGCGCCCCGGTGGGCTCGTCGGCGAAGACGACCTCCGGGCGGCCGACGAGGGCGCGGGCGATGGCCACCCGCTGCGCCTGCCCGCCGGACAGCTGCCCCGGGCGGCGGCGCTCCAGCCCGGCCAGCCCCAGGCGGGCCAGCACCTCGCGGGCCCGCGCCGTGGCGCTCGCCCGGTCGGCGCCGCCGAGCAGCAGCGGCAGCGCCGCGTTCTCCTCCGCGGGCAGCTCCGCGAGCAGCTGGCCGGACTGGAAGACGAAGCCGAAGCCGGTGCGGCGCAGCTGCGTGCGCCGCGCGTCGCTCATCGCGGTGAGCTCGGTGCCGGCCAGCTCGACCGAGCCGGAGGTGGGGCGCACGATGCCGGCGAGCACGTGCAGCAGCGTCGTCTTGCCGGAGCCGGAGGGCCCCATGACGGCGACCGATTCCCCGGCGCGCAGGGTGACGTCGACGCCGTCGAGGGCGCGGGTGGAGCCGTAGGTCATGACCAGACCACGGGCGGTGAGGATGTCCATGGCCCGAGGCTGCCGGGAGAGCGGGCACCGGCGCGTCGGAGCGGGGGCGGAAGCGCCCGGGACGGGGTCCGCCCCCGGTCGTACGACCGGGGGCGGGACAGGTGGTGGAGATGGCGGGAATCGAACCCGCGTCCGTCAGCGTGGTACCAGGGCTTCTCCGGGTGCATCCTGTTCAGCGGTCTGCTCGGCCCCGATGCTCACACAGGCATGTCATCGCCGGGCCCAGCCGCGTTGATTGTCCCTCTCACCTACGCGACCTCGGTGAGAGGTGAGCCCCCTAGTCGATGCCAGGACCCGGGGCGGGAGCTCACCCGGGCTGACAGAGTCGCACTCGCTCAGGCGGCGAGGGCGAACTCGGTGCGCTTGGAATCGGCACCTATTGGTTTGCACGGAGCGTTGACGAGATGACCGTGCATCCTCGACCCGCTTCCCCTGGCTCGACGACCGACGTCGAAACCTGTCATCCCCTTGTTGAGTTGTCGCTGTCACCAGCAGTGCCAGCGTACACGTCAACGGCCCGCACCCGCCGGTTGTTCCCGGGCCCCGCGACGGGGCGGTCGCGGGGCGGCGGGCTCAGCGGTGCTGGCGCATCGACATGGCGCGCTCGGCCTCGCGGCGGTCCTGGCGCTCGCGCAGCGTGTGCCGCTTGTCGTAGTTCTTCTTGCCGCGGGCCAGGCCGATCTCGACCTTGACCTTGCCGTCGTTGAAGTACAGCGCCAGCGGCACGATCGTCAGGCCGGACTCGCGCACCTTGCCGGCCCACCTGTCGATCTCGGCGCGGTGCAGCAGCAGCTTGCGCTTGCGCCGCGGGGTGTGGTTGGTCCACGTCCCCTGCACGTACTCGGGGATGTGCACGCCCTCCAGCCACATCTCGCCGCGGTCGATGTGGGCGAACCCGTCGACCAGGGAGGCGCGGCCCATCCGCAGGGCCTTGACCTCGGTGCCCATGAGGCTGATGCCGGCCTCGTAGGTGTCGTCGATGAAGTAGTCGTGGCGCGCCTTGCGGTTGCTGGCGATCACCTTGCGACCGGTCTCGCGCGGCACGTCGCTCCTCCTCGGTGGTCTGCTCTGGTCCTCGGGCTGACCTTCGAGTCTAGACCTTCAGCCAGCGCCGCAGGCTGAACAGCGATGCGCCGATCGCGAACACCAGCCCGACGGCCAGGATGAGCGGCGCCGTCTGCCACAGCACGTCGTGGGTGTCGATGAGGCGGGTGGTGAAGCCCGGCCGCGCCCGCAGCCGCGCCACGCCGAAGTGCACCATCGCCCACAGCGCCGCCGAGGCCAGCAGCCCGCCCAGCAGGCTGGCGATGACGCCCTCCAGCACGAACGGGAGCTGGATCAGCGCGCGGGAGGCCCCGACCAGCCGCATGATCGTCGTCTCGCGGCGGCGGCTGAACGCCGTCAGCCGGATCGTCGTGGAGACGAGCATCACCGAGCACAGCAGCATGAGCGCGGCCAGGCCCAGGGCGATCTGGGTGGCCGTGCCCAGCACCGTGAACAGCGGCTCCAGGATCGCCCGCTGGTCGGGCACGTCCTCCACCCCGGCCGCGTCGACGAACTCCGCCGTCACCTCCTGGTAGCGGGAGGGGTCGGTCAGGCGCACCCGGAAGGACTCCGGCAGCTGCTCGGTGGTGACGTTGGCCGTGATGGAGGTGTCGTACATCTGCTGGAAGTTGCGGAAGGCGTCCGCCTGCGACTCGTAGAAGACCTCGTCCACGAGCGGGTCGGCCTGCAGCTGCGCGCGCAGCGCGTCGCGCTGGGACGCGGTGATCGCGCCCTCCGGGCACGCCTCGGCGGGGCTGTCCTCCCCGCACAGGAAGATCGAGACCTGCACGCGGTCGTACCAGTCGCCCTTGAGGATGGACACCTGCTGCTGCACGAGCAGCCCGGCGCCGAAGAAGAACAGCGACACCATGGTCACCAGGACGACCGACAGGGTCATCGTGATGTTGCGGCGCAGCCCGGCGAACATCTCGCCCAGGACGAACCCGACGCGCATCAGCGGCCCGACCCGTACACGCCGCGGTCCTCGTCGCGCACGACGCGGCCGTCGCGCAGCTCGACGACGCGCTTGCGCATCTGGTCGACGATGTCGTCGTCGTGGGTGGCCATCACGATCGTCGTCCCCGTGCGGTTGATGCGGTCCAGCAGCTTCATGATGCCGACGCTGGTCTCCGGGTCGAGGTTGCCGGTGGGCTCGTCGGCCAGCAGGATCGCCGGCCGGTTGACGAAGGCGCGGGCGATCGCCACCCGCTGCTGCTCACCGCCGGACAGCTCGTGCGGGCGGCGGCGCTCCTTGCCGCTCAGGCCGACCAGGCCCAGCGTCTCCGGCACCGTCTGGGCGATGACGTGGCGGGGCTTGCCGAGCACCTGCAGCGCGAAGGCGACGTTCTCGTAGACGGACTTGTCCGCCAGCAGCCGGAAGTCCTGGAAGACCACGCCGATCTGGCGGCGCAGCCCCGGGACCTTCCAGCTGCGCAGCCGGCCCACGTCGCGACCGGCGACCTGCACGGTCCCCCGGCTCGCCCGCTCCTCCTTCAGGACCAGCCGCAGGAAGGTCGACTTGCCCGAGCCCGAGGGGCCCACGAGGAAGACGAAGTCGCCGCGGTCGATCTGGAGGGTCACCTCGGCGAGCGCGGGGCGGTGCCCCTCGCCGTAGACCTTGCTGACCTGCTCGAAGGTGATCACTCGGTGGGTGGCCAGTCTCGGGGACGGGAGGGGGTGGTGCTGCCTGGCCGTCCTTCACTCTACGGTCCGCTGACGGTGCGCGACCGCACTGGTCCGTGCGGGTGAGGCCGCCCGGGTGGGGCGCTCAGTCCTCGCTCTGGCGGCGCCAGCGGATGCCGGCCTCCAGGAAGCCGTCGATGTCGCCGTCGAAGACGGCCTCGGCGTTGCCGACCTCGTGGTTGGTGCGCAGGTCCTTGACCATCCGGTACGGCTGCAGGACGTAGGAGCGCATCTGGTTGCCCCACGAGCCGGAGTCCTCGCCCTTGAGGGCGTCCAGCTCGGCCTGGCGGTCCTGGCGGGCCTTCTCCAGCAGCTTGGCCTGCAGCACGCGCATGGCCGCGGCCTTGTTCTGCAGCTGCGACTTCTCGTTCTGGCAGGTGACGACGATGCCGGTGGGGATGTGGGTCAGGCGCACCGCGGAGTCGGTGGTGTTGACCGACTGCCCGCCCGGGCCCGAGGAGCGGTACACGTCCACGCGCACGTCGTTCTCGGGGATGTCGATGTGGTCGGTCTCGGCCACCACCGGCAGCACCTCGACACCGGCGAAGGAGGTCTGGCGACGGCCCTGGTTGTCGAAGGGCGAGATGCGCACCAGGCGGTGGGTGCCCTGCTCGACGCTGAGGGTGCCGTAGGCGTAGGGCGCGGCGACCTTGAAGGTCGCCGACTTGATGCCCGCCTCCTCGGCGTAGGAGGTGTCGTAGACCTCCGTCTTGTAGTGCTTGCGCTCGGCCCAGCGCAGGTACATCCGCATGAGCATCTCCGCGAAGTCGGCGGCGTCCACGCCACCGGCCTCCGAGCGGATCGTCACCAGGGCCTCGCGGGGGTCGTACTCGCCGGAGAGCAGCGTGCGGACCTCCAGCTCCTCCAGCGACTTCTTGATGCTCGTCAGCTCCTCCTCGGCCTCGGCCAGGGAGTCGGGGTCGCCCTCGCCCTCGGCGAGCTCCACGAGCACCTCGAGGTCGTCGATGCGCGAGCCCATCTTCTCGATGCGGTCCAGCTCGGCCTGCACCGACGACAGCCGGCTGGTGACGCCCTGGGCGCTCTCGGGGTCGTCCCACAGGTCCGGCGCGGCCGCCTGCTCGTTGAGGTCGGCCAGCTCCTTGCGCAGCCCCTCGAGGTCCGACACCTCCCGGATCGACCCGTAGGTCGTGCGCAGGGCGGAGATCTCGGCGGGGAAGTCGGTGGCCACGACGTGCGAGTCTACGTCCGCCCGCCCCCTCCCCCGGC
>NZ_JAAALL010000273.1 GCF_009906315.1 Kineococcus vitellinus
GGGCGGCCGGCGGCGCAGCCGGGGCGGGGTCGGCGGAGGCGCCCAGCCGGTCGGCCAGCTCGTCGAGGTCGTCCAGCTCGTCGTAGTAGACGACCTCCACGGGCCCCCCGGCGAGCTCGACGAGGTCCCCCAGCGCCGGGACGGCCGCCAGCGGCTCGACCGGGCCCAGCTCGCTGGCGGTCAGCTCCGAGCCCAGCTCGGCCACCGAGCGCGGGGAGCCCAGCAGCACGCCCTGGGCGACCGCGCAGCCGGCCTCCTGCAGCAGCAGGACCTGCTCGGTGCGCTCGACGCCCTCGGCCACGACCCCCAGGTCCAGCGCCGCGCCGAGCTCGCACAGCGTCCGCACGGCCGCCATCGCGTCCGCGCCCTCGGCGCCGTCGACCTCGGCGATGAGCGTGCGGTCGAGCTTGACGCCGTCCACCGGCAGCTGGCGCAGCGGCGCCAGCGAGTGGTTCACGAGCACGCCGCCGCCCGTGGACAGGGTCGCGAAGTCGTCGAGGAGGATGCGTGCGCCGGTGGCCCGCAGGCTCTTCAGCCGCCCGACCAGCACGTCCGGGTCGGCGCCCAGCAGGTCGGCGGGGACGTCGAGCACGAGGGCGTCCGGGTGCAGGCCGGCGCCGGTGAGCGCCTGGCGCACGTCGGCGGCGGCGGTGCGCGAGAGCACGTGCGCCGCGGACAGGTTCACCGTCACCGACAGGTCCGGCACCTGCCGCCGCCACAGCGCCGCCTGCCGGCAGGCGGTGTGCAGGACCCAGCGCCACAGCTCCTCCACGGCCGGGGAGCGCTCGGCCCCGGCGAGGAAGGCGCCCGGCTCCAGCAGCCCGCGGGTGGGGTGGCGCCAGCGCAGCAGCGCCTCGACGCCCACGACGGCGCCGTCGGCCAGCCGCACGATCGGCTGGTAGGCCAGCTCGAACTCGTCGGCGGCGACGGCGCGCTGCAGGTCGTGCTCGAGCTGGCGGCGCAGCCGGTCGGCGTCGTGCATGTCCGCCTCGAAGACGACGACCCCGCCGTCGCCGGGCTCGTCGCCGCCGGCGTGCGCCTCGGCCTTGGCCCGGTACATCGCGCTGTCGGCGCGGCGCAGCAGCTCGGCGGCGCTCACGCCCCCCTCCGCGACGGCGATGCCGATGCTGGCGCCCACGCGCACCGTGCGCCCGTGCGTCTCCAGCGGCAGGCCGACGTCGGCCTGGACGCGGGCGGCGATGCGCCGGGCGGCGCGCTCGGGCTCCACGTCGCGCACGACGAGGGCGAACTCGTCGCCGCCGAGGCGGGCCGCGACGTCGTCGCCGCGCAGGCAGCGGCGCAACCGGCGGGCGACGCGGCTGAGGACCTCGTCCCCGGCGGCGTGGCCGAGGGTGTCGTTGACCTGCTTGAAGCCGTCGAGGTCGATGAACAGCACCGCGGTGCCCAGGCCGTCGGTCTCGGTGACGCGCAGCGCGATCTCGAGGTGGCGCAGCAGGGTGGCCCGGTTGGGCAGGCTGGTCAGCGAGTCCGAGGAGGCGGCCTCCACGGCGCGGACGGTGTCGGCGTGGCTGAGCGCCATGCTCGCGTGCTCGGCGAAGGCGCGCAGCACGGTCGCGCCCACGGGGTCCAGCGGCCCGCTGCCGGAGGTGTCGACGACGAGCGCGCCGACGCTGCGGCCGTTGATGTGCACCGCGGCGGCCGCGGGCAGCACGTCGTCGCCGACGGCCACGCCGAACCCGCCGAGGGCGGTGGTGGCCGCCAGCGCCAGGTCGGTCTCCAGCGGCGGCTCGCCGACGGCGGCCACGACGCGCATGCGCATCTGCGAGCGCGGGTCGGCCAGCACGAGGGAGACGGCGCGCGCGTCCATGAGCTCGGAGGAGCTGGTGGCGATCTGCACGAGCAGCTCCGGCAGCGGCCGGCGGCTGGAGACGGCCCGCTGGAAGCGCACCGAGGTGGTGAGGACCTGCTCGCGCTGGCGCAGCGCCTGCTGCAGGCGGCTGCGCTCGGCGGCGCCCTGGGCGCCCTGCTGGCGGTGCCAGCGCTCGCGCTCGCGCCCGTGGCGCGAGAGCACGACGAGACCGAGCACGCGGGCGACCAGGCCGACGGCGGCCAGCTCGCCCGCGGGCGCCGGGACCTCCTCGGCGCGGCCGACGACGATGTGGACGTCCGAGAGCGCCGGCACCTCGACGACGGTCGCGCGCACCCGCCCCAGACCGGGCACGGCGAAGGAGCCGGCGCCGTCGCGCACGACGCGGGCCAGGCCCCGCTCGGGCAGGAAGCGCTGGCCGAGGCCGACGCCGCCGTGGACGTGGCCCCCCTCGCAGACGACGACCACGTCGGCGGCCACCAGCTCGGCCACCAGCGCGGCGGCCCGCGTCAGCACGTCGCGCTCGCTGGTGCCGCGCGTGAGCTCGGTGAGCACGTGCTCGAGCAGCCCGCTGGCCTGCTCGACCTGTGCGGCGGTGAGTGCGGCGACGTCCACGCCTGCTGTCTCGGTCCCTGCCCGCGCGATGTTGAGGCGGGAGGGGCATCAGTGACCCGAACGCCGGAGCGCGACCCCCAGCGCGGGGGCCAGGTCGCCGTGCCCGGAGCTCACCACGCCGCCCAGGCCCAGCCAGCCGGCGAGGTCGGTGAGCTCCGCGGCGAGCTCGTCGGCGGTCTGCGCGGGCGCGGCGGGCTCCGCCCAGGCCGCCTGCACGCGCAGCAGCCCACCGGGCGCGGCCCGGTCGGCCTTGAGGTCGACGCGGGCGACGACGTCCTCTCCCAGCAGGAACGGCAGCACGTAGTAGCCGTGGACGCGCTTCTCGCGCGGCACGTAGAACTCCAGGCGCACCTGGACGCCGAACAACTCGCCGGTGCGCTCGCGGTGCCACAGCAGCGGGTCGAAGGGGGTGAGCAGGGCCCGGGCGCGCACCCGCGGCGCGGGGGCGCCGGGGACCCGGTAGGCGGGCCGGCGCTGCGAGGAGGCCCAGCCGCGCACCCGCACCGGCTCCAGCTCACCGGCCTCCACCAGCTCGGCGACCGCCCGGCGCGACTGCTCCGGGCGCAGCCGGAAGTAGTCGCGCAGGCTCGTCTCGGTCGCCACCCCGCTGGCGCGGGCGGCGGTGCGCACCAGCTCGCGCACGGCGTCCGCCGGGTCGGGGTCGGCCAGCGCGGCGACCCGCGGCGGCAGCACCCGCTCGGTGAGGTCGTAGCGGCGCTCGAACTGCGGGGTGCGGCCGGCCGCCGAGAGCCGGCCGGCGAAGAAGAGGTGCTCGCAGGCGCGCTTGACCGCCGACCAGTTCCAGCCCCAGTGGTCGCTGGGGCGTGCGACCCCGGGGGCCAGCGCGGCCTCGAGCCGGCGGGCGGTGAGCGGCCCGTGGGCGCCCACGTGCTCCAGGACGGCCTCCAGCAGGCCCGGCTGCTCCAGCGCGATGCTGCGCACGCTGCCCCAGGCGTCGTGGGCGGCGCGCTCCATCCGCCAGCGCAGCAGGCGGTGGGTGGCCGGCGCGACGTAGGAGGCCTCGTGGGCCCAGTACTCCACCAGCCGCCGCGGGCTGCGGGAGGCGGCCCGGTCGAGCAGCTGCAGCGGGTAGGGGCCCAGCCGGCTGAAGAAGGGCAGGTAGTGGCTGCGGCAGAGCACGTTGACGCTGTCGATCTGCACGACGCCGAGGCGCTCCAGCACCCCGGTCAGGTGCCGGGGACCCACCGCCGCCGGCCGCCGCCGGCTGAAGCCCTGGGCCGCCAGCGCCGCCCGGCGCGCCTGCACCGCGCTGATCTCCTCCACGGGTGCGGGCACGGGCGCGGCGGGGCTCACGACAGTTCCACGATCTTCTCCCGCACCGCGTAGACGACGGCCTCCATGCGCGAGTGCAGCTGCAGCTTCTCCAGCAGGTTGCGGACGTGGTTCTTGACGGTGTTCTCGCTGATGCCGAGGGCGCCGGCGATCTCGCGGTTGGCCATGCCGCGCGCGAGCAGCCGCAGCACGTCCAGCTCGCGCGGGGACAGCCGCGGGCTGCCGGGCAGGCCCAGCGCGCGCTCCTCGTCGCGCCGGCGCATCGCGTTGAACTCCCCCAGCAGCAGCCCGGCCATCTTGGGGGTGATGAGGGACTGCCCGGAGACGACGGCGCGGATGGCGTCGGCGACCTCCTCGGCCGGCACGTCCTTGAGCAGGTAGCCGCTGGCCCCGGCCCGCACCGCGCCGAAGAGGTCGTCCTCCTCCTCGGAGGAGGTGAGCATGAGGATGCGCGTGGAGGGGGCGAGGGCCTTGATCTGCGCGCACGCGTCGATGCCGGAGCGGTGCGGCATCCACACGTCCATCAGGACGACGTCGGGCAGCAGCTCCTCCACGCGCTGCACGGCCTCGGCGCCGTCACCGGCCTCGCCGACGACGACGATGTCGTCCTCGGTGGACAGCACCATCTGCAGCCCGCGCCGGAAGAGGGAGTGGTCGTCGACGACGACGACCCGGATCGCCTCGCCTGCCTGCGCGTCGCTCATCGGCACTTCCTCCCTCACCGGACGGTCAGCCGATCTTGGCACGACGTGCACCGGGCGCCACTCCCCGCGCGGGGAGCGGCGCCCGGCACCGCCTGGTGGGGACGATCAGCGGGTCAGCGCACGGCCGCCGCCACGGCCGCCGACAGCGCCGCGTCGGCGGCGCGGCGCGCGTCGGCGCCGTCCGCCGAGCCCTGGGCGGCGTGGACGTCGAGGTGGATGACGCCGTAGTCCCAGCCGCGACGGCGGTAGACCACGCTGGGCCTGCCGGTGCCGGCGTCGACGAACAGGTAGAAGTCGTGGCCGACGAGCTCCATCTCGTACAGCGCCTGGTCCAGCGTCATCGGCTCGGCCGCGTGCGTCTTCTCGCGGATGACCACCGGCGAGGCGTCCTCGGCCCCCTCCTCGGCCCAGCCGTCCACCTGCTCGGCCGTCGGCGGCCTCGAGGAGGCCATGACCGCGGGCGTGGGGACGTCGTCCTCGGAGGCCAGCAGCGGCTGGCCGGCGCTCGTCGAGGCGGTGAGCGCCTCGTCGGACAGCCCCGCGGTGGCCTGGGCGACGGAGGTGGGCCGGCGGCGTCCGCGGTGGACCTTCAGCCGGTCGCGGGAGCGGCGCAACCGTTCGTAGAGCTTGGTGGTGGCGAGGTCCAGCGCGGCGTAGGGGTCGTCGGCGCAGGCCTCCGCGCGCACCACCGGCCCCTTGTCGCGCAGCGTGATCTCCACGCGCTCGCACATGTCGGCCTGGCGGCGGTTGTTCTCGTGGGAGATCTCGACGTCGACGCGCTGGACGCGCGGGGCGAACTGGGGGACCTTCTCCAGCTTGGCCTCGACGTGGTGCCGGAACCTCTCCTTGACCTCGACGTGCCGTCCGGTGACCACAACTTCCACGGGATGCCTCCCTCGTTCGGATGGCGGGCGCGGCCGGGGCCGGCCCGCCTCGGACCGTCACCTCGTGCCGCGCACCACCCCCGCGGGGAGGGCACGGTGAGAGGCAGCGCACGACCGGCAGGGGCCACTGCCCCGGACGACGGGTCCACCCTCGGACACCGCCGGGGATCGACCCGACCTGACGCCGGTCTCGGCTGCCATGCACCAACGCTAGACCAGGCGGGCGCGAGGTGCCCACGCGAGGGCGCCGCTCGACGCGGACGGCTCACGCCAGCGTCACGCAGAGCACACCGGCCACCCGCGCGCCGGCGGCGCGCAGCGCCCGGACGGCCTCCGCCGCGGTCGCGGTGGTCGTCACCACGTCGTCGACGACGACGCAGGGGCCGGGCGGCAGCGGGCCGCGCACGGCGAAGGCCCCGGCCAGGTTGGCGCGCCGGCCGGCGGCGTCCAGGTCGGTCTGGTCGGCCACCGGGCGCGCCACCCGCAGCACCCGCGCGACCCGCACCTCGTGCCCGCGGGCCCGCGCCAGCGCGGCCGCGCGGGCCGCGAGGTCGGCCACGAGGTCCCCGCCGCGCCGGCGCCGGCTGGCGGCCCGGGCGGGCACCGGCACCAGGTCCACGCCCCGTCCGCCCGGCCGGCCAGACGGACCCGGTGCCCCTGCTGGCCC
>NZ_JAAALL010000274.1 GCF_009906315.1 Kineococcus vitellinus
GTGCGGCGGCTGCGAGGATGGCGCGGTGCACCGCAGGAGCAGGCGCGTCGCCGCGCTCGCGGCGCTGGCCGCCGCACCCGCCGCCGCCCTCGCGGCCGGGCTCGTGGACCTGGCCTCGCTGCGCGCCTCCCGGGCAGGGCTGGCCGGCGCGCCCCGGGTGCGGCCCGACGCCGTGCTCGTCCTGGGCTTCCCCTCCCGGCCCGGCGGCCGCGTGCACCCGGTGCAGCGCTGGCGCACCGCGATCGCCGTCCGCACGGGCGACCCCGGGCGCACCCTGCTGGTGTTCTCCGGCGCCGCGGCGCGCGGCGGCCCGAGCGAGGCGGCGGTGATGGCCGGGTGCGCGCGCGCGGAGTTCGGCTGGCCCGCCGAGCGGGTCGTGCTGGAGGAGTCGGCGCGCAGCACCTGGGAGAACGTCGCGTTCAGCCTGCCGCACCTGCAGGGGGCGGCGACGATCGCGGTGGCCTCCTCGCCGGTCCACGCGCTGCGCGCGCGGCGCTACCTCGCCCGGCAGCGTCCCGACCTCGCCGCCCGGCTGGTGCCCGCCGACGACCACCGCGCGGGCGAACAGCTGCGGTGGAAGACCGCGACGCTGGCCTACGACCTCGCCCGCTCGCTGCGGCTGCGCCTGCCCTCAGGGCTGGCGGCGTTCGACGCGCCACGCGCCCGCGTCGTCGAGCGCGGCCGGCAGCCCGCTGGAGCTGACGAACACCAGCCGGTCGTGCAGCCGTGAGGTGCGGCCCTGCCAGAACTCCACCTCGCGGGCCCGCACGAGGTACCCGCCCCAGTGCGGCGGGGTCGGCACGTCGTCCGGGGAGCCGGTGTCCGGCCAGCGCCGGCGCAGCTGCGCCTCGCGCTCGTGCAGCGCCGCCGCCGACTCCACCGGCCGGGACTGCTCGCTCGTCCACGCGCCGATGCGCGAGCCGTAGGGCCGGGAGGTGAAGTAGGCCTCGGTCTGCTCCCGCGGCACCTGCTCGGCGCTGCCGCGGACGGCGACCTGGCGGTGCAGGCCGTGCCAGCAGAACAGCAGCGCCACCCGCTCGTCGTGCGCGATGGCCCGCGCCTTGCGGGAGCCGTAGCCCGTGTAGAACGTCATGCCCCGCGCGTCGAGCGCCTTGAGCAGGACCGTGCGCGCCGACACCCCGTCGGCGTCGGCCGTCGCCACGGTCATGGCGTTGGGTTCCAGGACGCCGGCGTCGACCGCGGCCGAGTACCAGCGCTCGAACTGCGCGAGCGGGGTGGCGGCGAGGTCGTCGGCCCCGAAGGGCCGGTCGCCGTAGTCGATGCGGCGCTGGGCGGGGTCCTCCACGCCGCCAGCCTAGGTGCCCGCACCCGCCGGGCGGCCCCGAGCCCGGCGGGCGGCCCCGAGCGCGCTGCGCGCTCACCAGCTGCGGTCCAGCGCCTGCAGGACGGCGGTGACCGGGCTCATCGCCGCCTGCGGGGTCCCGGGGGCGCTGGCGTCGGCGCCGCGCACCAGCGAGGCGATCACGACCTGGCGGGTGCCGCGCCGGGCGATGCCGACGGCGCCGGCCGTGCCGTACCAGCCGGTGGCCGTGACGTGCGAGAAGCTCCAGCCGCCCGCGAGCAGCGCGGTCGGCAGCCAGGAGCGCAGCTGCAGGCGGGAGGCGGCCGGCAGCGCGGGCCCGAGCAGCACGACCCCGTAGTCGCGCGCGAGCGCCCGCGCCGTCGTGCTGTCGCGCGGGTCCCACGGCTCGCCGGAGGCGGACTCGGGCGCCCACCGGTCCACCCGGGTGGTCCCGTCGCCCAGGGAGCGGCAGAAGCGGGTCAGGCCGAGGGGGCCCCCGCTCAGCTGCAGCAGCAGGTTCGCGGCCGTGTCGTCGCCGCGCCCCAGCGCCGCCGTGCACAGCTGCGCCACGCTCATCCCCTCCCGCACGTGGCTGCCGGCCACGGGGGAGCCGGGCACGACGTCGTCGGCGCCGTAGCGCACGCGGCGGGTCAGCGGCGTCGCCGTCCGCAGCAGCTGGGCGGCGGCCAGCCCCGCGGACAGCGTCAGCAGCGGCCGCTGGTGGTGCCCGTCGTGGTCCAGCCGCCGGCCGCTGCGCAGGTCCACCGCCCACACCGCGGCGCGGGTGGCGTCGAGCTGGGCGTCCAGGTAGGCGCCGAGGTCGAAGGTGCGCCCGTCGCCCTGCTCCGGCTCGCCCCGCTGCCGGCGCCGCACCCGCTCCCGCCGCTCCCGCGCGTCCTGGGCGTCGCGCGGGGTGGCGGCGAGGGCCGCCAGGGCCGCGCCGGTCCCCAGCAGCGTGCGCCGGTGCACGAGCACGACGACCTCCTCCACCCGACGGCCCCGCGGACGGCGGCGTCCGGGCCCAGCCTGCCCCGGCGCACCCGCCCGTGCCAGCGATCGCCCGGAAGCGGTTGCGCGTCGCAGCGGTGCGGACCACGCTGACCCGGTGCCCCCCTGCAGCGACCTCCCGGGCGAGACGGCACCGGCGCCGGTCCCGCTCCCCGCGCAGCCGGGGCACCGCACCGTCCGGGACGTGGGCGCCTCGCTGCCCGCCGACGCCGTCAGCGCCTTCCTGCACGCGCCCATCGGGGTCGCGGTCTGCCGGCCGGACGGGGTGCTGACCCGGGTCAACGGCGCGGTGACCCGGCTGCTGGGGTACGCGGAGGAGGACCTGCTGGGGCGCGACCTGTTCCGGCTGGTGCAGCCCGAGCTCGTCGCGGGCGCGATCGCCGCCTGCGCGGGCCTGCGCGAGCGGCCGGGGGAGACCGTGGTGCACGAGACCCGGTTCCGCGCCAGGGACGGCCGCTCGATCGACGTGCGGGTGACGACCTCCGCCGTCCCCGCCACGCCCGCCGCGCCCGCGCACGCGATCATGCACCTGGAGGACGTCAGCGAGCGCGAGGACCTGCGCCGCCAGCTGGAGCACCAGGCCAGCCACGACGCGCTGACGGGCCTGGCCAACCGCGCGGCGTTCGTCGAGCAGCTGGAGCGGGCGCTGCCGCGCGGGGAGCGCCACGGCGAGCCGGTCACCGTGCTCTACCTGGACCTCAACGGCTTCAAGCAGGTCAACGACCGCTTCGGCCACGCCGCCGGGGACGAGGTGCTGCGGGGCTTCGCCGCCCACCTGCGCGGGCTGCTGCGCCCGGAGGACACCGCCGCGCGGCTGGGCGGCGACGAGTTCGCGGTGCTGTGCGAGGGCACGGCCCCCGGGCAGGCGGCGGTCGTCGCCCGCCGGCTCGCCGAGGGCTTCCGCTGCGCCGCGGGCGCCGCGGGGCCGCTGCAGGTCGGCGTGGCCGTCGGCGTGGCCACGTCCCCGGCCGCCGACGGCTGCGCCCTGGGGACCGAGGAGCTGCTGCACGCCGCCGACGCCGCGATGTACGCCACCAAGGTGCGAGCACCCCGGTAGCCGCGGCGCCGGCGGCCGGTGCTCAGCCCGCTGCGCGAGGGGACGAGCTCACTCGCCGACCTTCTGGTCGGCGGACTCCTGGGCCTTGTCCACCTGGCCGTCGAGCTTGCCGCCGCTCTTCTGGTCGACGGCGTCGCCCGCCTTGTCGATGCCGGCGTCGCTGGCCTTCTCGGTGATGTCGTCCAACCCTGGCACGGCGCTCTCCTCCTCCTGCGACTGCCCGGGCACGGCGCCCGGGACGGTGGCACCACTGTCCGCCGGGGCCCGCGGGCCCGCACCTCGAGCACGGCCCGGCGCTGGGGATGCCGCCGCGCGGTCACCGCCGTAGCGTGCGGAGCGGTGCAGGACCGGCGAGGAGGAAAGGCGATGGACGTGACCCACAAGGCCCGCGGAGTCCTGGCCAGCGCGCGAGAGGCGGCAGGTCGCGTGCTGCCCGGCCGGGCGGCGGAGAAGAACCCCCTCGACCCCAGCAGACCGGGACCGCACGGGGTGTCGCAGACGCTGACGATCTCCCGCCCGCCGCAGGAGGTCATCGCCGCCTGCCGCGACCCGCGGGTGCTCTCCCGGCTGCTGGGCGACCTCGGCCGCGTCGAGACGGGGGAGGGGGACCGGGTCACCTTCGTCCTCACCAGCGAGGGCGAGGAGATGTCGGTGGACACCCGCGCCGTCGCCGTCGAGGACGGCGTCGAGTTCCGCCGCCTGGCCGACCCCGGCACCGCCCCCGGGGGCGGGGACGACGAGGCGGTCGCCCGCCCCGAGGACGACACCGAGGGCGGCCTGACCGGCGCACCGCCGCCGCAGGGGCAGGCGGCGCCGGAGGGGTCCGCGCTGCTCACCGTGCTCGCGCTGCCCGCCCCCCGCGACCTCGGCGCGGAGGTCCGCTTCGTGCTCGACCTGCCCGCCGGCGCCGTCGCGTTCACCCTGCTCTACCGGCTGCGCGCGCTGCTGCAGACCGGCGAGATCCCCACCCTGCGCCCCCAGCCCGCTGCCCGCGAGGAGGACCGCTGATGCGCGCGCTCGTCTGGAACGGCGTGAACGACCTCGCCGTCGAGACCGTCGACGACCCGGCGCTCATCAACCCCCACGACGTCCTGCTGCAGGTGACCCTGACGACGACGTGCGGTTCGGACCTGCACTTCATCGACGGGTACCTGCCCGGCATGCGCTCCGGCGACGTCTTCGGCCACGAGTTCATGGGCGTCGTCGTCGCGGCCGGCCCGCAGGTGCAGCGGGTCTCGGTCGGCGACCGCGTCGTCGTGCCGTCGTTCATCGCCTGCGGGAACTGCTGGTACTGCGAGCGGCAGATGTACTCGCTGTGCGACACGACCAACCCCAACGCGGCCTCCCAGCAGCCGCTGCTGGGCTACCCCTCGGGCGGGATCTACGGCTACACCCACCCCTTCGGCGGCTACGCCGGCTCGCACGCGCAGTACGTGCGGGTGCCCTTCGGCGACGTCAACTGCTTCGCCGTGCCCGAGGGCGTCAGCGACGTGCAGGCCCTGTTCGCCTCCGACGCGGCGCCGACGGGTTTCATGGGCGCCGACTTCTGCGACATCACGCCCGGCGACACGGTGGCCGTCTTCGGCGCCGGGGCGGTGGGGCTGATGGCCGCCCGCGGTGCGCAGCTGGCCGGTGCCGAGCGCGTCATCGTCGTGGACCGGCTGCCCGAGCGCCTGGAGCTGGCGCGCACCCGGCTGGGTGCCGAGACGATCGACTACTCGCAGACCGACAGCGTGCAGGAGGTGCTGCGCGAGAGCACCGGCGGGCGCGGGCCGGACGCCGTCGTCGAGGCCGTCGGGATGGAGGGCCACGGGACGGGCGTGCAGCAGGCCGTCGACCGGGTCAAGCAGGCCGTGCGGGCCGAGACCGACCGGGCCACGCCGCTGCGCGAGGCGGTGCTGGCCTGCCGCAAGGGCGGGGTCGTCGCCGTCCTCGGCGTCTACGGCCTCACCGACTCCTTCCCCACCGGGGTCGTGCTCAACAAGGGCCTGACCATCCGCGCCGCC
Source organism: Kineococcus vitellinus (assembly GCF_009906315.1). Classification (GTDB taxonomy): domain Bacteria; phylum Actinomycetota; class Actinomycetes; order Actinomycetales; family Kineococcaceae; genus Kineococcus; species Kineococcus vitellinus. The sequence goes on from NZ_JAAALL010000274.1 coordinate 5,375, forward strand.
CAGCAGCACGGGCAGCGCTACGTCCCGCGGCTGCTGCAGCACCTGGCGGCGGGCGAGCTCGACACCGCGTTCCTGGCCACCCACGAGATGCCGCTGGAGGACGCGGTGCGCGGGTACGAGATGTTCAAGGAGAAGGAGGACGGCTGCCTGCGGGCAGTGTTCCGTCCGTGAGCTGAGGAGAGTCGTGACCACACCCACCGAGAACCCCGGTTCGTCCGAGGCGGCCGAGTCGCCCACCGAGAACGGCTACGGCAACGACACCGGTTTCGCCGAGGAGGCCGAGCAGGCCGACGAGCAGACCGGTGGCGGCGCGGGCGAGCAGTCGGGCGAGCAGCCGGGCAGCTGAGCACCACCGGGAGCCGACGCAGCGGGCCGGGGACGGGCGACCGTCCCCGGCCCGCTGCCGTCCCGGCCCCTCCCGGCGCTGCCCGTCGTCTCAGCGCGGTGCGGGCGGCCGCTGCGGGCCGGCCGCCGCGGGCGGGCCCGTCGCCGGTCCCCGGCCGCCGCGCGGCGGTGGTGCGGTGGTGCGCTGCGCGGCGCGGTGCACCGCCGGCGGGGCGGGAGGCGGCGGTGCGGGCGGGGCCGCGCGCTCCGGCGG
>NZ_JAAALL010000275.1 GCF_009906315.1 Kineococcus vitellinus
CTCCTGCGCCACCCCACCCGCCGCCGGCTCACCCGGCACCCCGCCCGGCACCCCGCCCGGCACCCCGCCCGCGGCCAGCTCCAGCCAGCGCCGCACCTGGCCCGGCGGCATCGGGCGGGCGTGCAGGTAGCCCTGCGACTCGTCGACGTCGAGGCGGCCCAGGACGTCGCGGGTCGCGGCGTCCTCCACGCCCTCGGCCACCACCCGCAGGCCCAGCCGGTGCGCGAGCGCCACCGTGGCCTCCACGATCTGCGCGGTGCGCGGCTCGTGCAGCACCCGCACGGTGAACGCGCGGTCCAGCTTCAGCTCCGTGGCCGGCAGGTCCGTCAGGTACGCCAGCGAGGAGTACCCCGTCCCGTAGTCGTCGATGCTCAGCTGCACCCCGCGCCGCGTCAGGCCGCGGGTGACGGCGAGCGCCAGGTCGGGGTCGGCCATGAGGGTCGTCTCGGTGACCTCCAGCACGAGCCGGCCGGGGGCCAGGCCGCTGCGGGCCAGCACGTCGTCGACGATGCGCAGCAGGTCCGGGTGCGCCAGCGTCGAGGCCGACAGGTTCACCGACACCCGCAGCGGCAGGCCGCCGTGCGCCCACAGCGCCGCGTCCGCCGTCGCCCGGTGCAGCAGGTGCACGGTCAGCTCGTCCATGAGGCCCTGCTCCTCGGCGAGGTCGAGGAACGTCACCGGCGCCAGCAGGCCCCGCACCGGGTGCTCCCAGCGCACCAGCGCCTCCACCCCCACCACGCGGCCCGTGAGCACGTCCACCTGCGGCTGGTAGTGCACGACGAGCTCGCGGCGCAGCCGGTGCTCACCGGCGGCCACGAGCGCCTTGAGGTCGGCGGCCAGCGCGGCGCGCTCGCGCGAGCGGGCGTCGACGTCGGAGTCGTAGACGCCGACCCCGCCCCCGGCCGTCTTCGCCGCGTACATGGCGGTGTCGGCCTGGCGCAGCAGCCGGTCGGGGTCGACGGCCCCCGCCGGCAGCGAGCGCACCCCGATGCTCAGCCCGATGTCGACGTGGCGGACGACGGCCTCGTGCAGCGCGCGGCCCACGGCGGTGGCGCCCTCGTCGTCGCAGCCGGGCAGCAGCACCGCGAACTCGTCACCGCCCAGCCGGGCGAAGACCGCGTCGGCGGGCAGCGCGCGGGCGGCCGCCGCCACCACCCGGCGCAGCAGGGCGTCCCCCGCGTGGTGGCCCTGGCGGTCGTTGACCTCCTTGAAGCGGTCGATGTCGATGAGCAGCAGCCCCGTGCCGTGCCGCTGGCGGGCCGCCACGACGAGGTGCTGCAGCAGGGCGCGGCGGTTGGCCAGCCCGGTGAGCTCGTCGGTCAGCGCCTCGCGGCGCGAGACCGCCAGCTGCGCCAGCTCGCGCAGCAGGTGCACCACGCGCACGCTCACCCCCAGCGTCGCCCCGAGGGCGTACGCCGTCGGCCCCCACCCGTCGCGGGGCACGTCGGTGGCCGCCAGGACGGCCACCGCCAGCGCCAGCACGATGAACGAGCCGACGGCGGGCGCCTGGCTGGAGGCCGGCACCGCCGCCGAGCGCACCGGCCGGACCGAGCAGGCCGCCACGACGAGCGCGGCCAGCGTCCACGCCGCCTGCAGCCGCACGCCGTCCGAGGCGCCGCCGCGCAGGCACAGCGAGACCACCAGCAGCGCCGCCAGCGCGCACTGCACCGCCCAGGCGCGGCGGTCGCGGGCGAGCCCGCCGATGGCGGCGACGGTGGCGGCCGTGCCCAGCAGCAGCACGAGGGCGCCGACGTCCAGCAGCCACAGCTGCTCGCGCCAGGCCGGCCAGGGCGCGGGCAGGAAGCCGGCCCGGCGCTGCAGCAGCACCCCGGCCGCCGTGATGGCCAGGACGGCGCTGACGCCGTTGAGCCAGTCCCCGGGGTCGGAGACGTACGTGCGGAAGCGGTTCCAGCGCACCAGGCCCTGGTAGGCCAGGGGTGCGGCGGCCAGCGCGGCCAGCGCCGGCAGCACCGCCGAGGAGGACCCGGGGGTCGACGCCGGGGAGGACCCCGAGGACGCCGCCACGAGCGCGGCCGCCGGGGCCAGGCCCAGCACCGCGACGGTCGCCGCCCACCACCGCCACACCCCGTCGTCGCCGCCGCGGCGCAGCGCACCGGCGACCACGGCGACCGCCACCAGGTGGGCGAGCAGCAGCAGCACCGGCGCGGCCCCCCGTGCCGCGGGCAGCAGCGCCGCGCCCGCCAGCAGCGCGCCCGCGGCGACGGCGGCCTCGCGACGTCGCGGCGCAGCCGGGGAGAGGGTCACCCCGGGGTGGTCGGCCGCGCCGGCGCGGCGCTGGATCCCCCGATCGGGTCGTCCAGCAGGCGCGCGACGCGCAGGGAGCGCAGCCGGTTCAGCGCCGCCGCGACCTCGTGGCGGCGCGGCACCGCCACGTCCGCCTCCGTCCCGCCCAGCCAGCCGGTCACCGCACCGGCCAGGTCCGCCTCCAGCAGGTCCAGCACCTGCGCCAGCGAGCGGCGGCCGTCGAGGTGGCCGGCGGCGACCGCGTGGGCGAGGGCGTGCCCCGCACCGGCGACCTGGCCGGCGTCGGTGAACTGGCGCACCGCGCGCACGTCGACCTCGTGCTCGCCCAGGCGCAGCGCGTCCGTGCCGTGCGCCGCGACGCGCCGGCGCCCCCGGGCGTTCGCGTCCACGCCGGCCGGGTCCACCACCCGCCCGCGCACGGGCGGGAAGCGGACCGCCTCGGCGACGCGCCCGCTCGGGCGGCGCGCCACCTCCCGCGCCCGCTCGCTGACGTCGCTGCAGCGGAAGGAGTCCATCAGCAGCACCCGGTCGGCGACGTCGAGGAAGTCGCCGCTGGCCCCCACGACGAGCACCGCGGAGACGCCGTGGTCCTCGGCCAGCGGGCGCAGCAGGTCCACGAGCGGGTTGAGCGGCTCGGAGGCCTTGGCCACCAGCTGCTGCATGCGCGCGTCGCGGACCATGAGGTTCGTCGCCGCGGTGTCCTCGTCGAGCAGCAGCAGCCGGCTGCCCGCCTCCAGCGCCTCCACGGTCGCCGCCGCCTGGGAGGTGGAGCCGGAGGCGTCGGCGGTCGTGAACGCGCGCGGGTCCAGGCCGCCGGGCAGGGCCGTGACGAAGGCGCCGACGTCGACGCCGGTGACGGCCCGGCCGTCCTCGGCGCGCACGGCCGCGGCGTCGGCGCGCGTGACGACCAGCTCGCGCCCGTCGCCGGGGACGTGGTCGTGGACCCCGGCCTCCAGGGCGCGCAGCAGCGTGGACTTGCCGTGGAAGCCGCCGCCGACGACCACCGTCACCCCCGTCGGCAGGCCCGCGCCCGTCGTCGGCCCGCGGTGCGGCAGGTCGACGGTGGTGCGCAGCGAGGGCGGGGAGGAGAACGGCACCGCGTCCAGGGCCGGGCGGTCGTCGACGCCGCTGCGCCGCGGCAGCACGGCGCCGTCGGCGACGAAGGCGACCAGACCGCGCCCGGGCAGCGCGCGGCGCAGGGCGTCGGCGTCCTCGACGGCGTCGGCGAAGGCCCGCGCGGCGTCGAGGTCGCATCCCAGCACCCGCTCGCGCAGCAGCTGCGGCAGCGTCCCCGCGAGGTCCCCGGCGGCCCGCCGCCCCCCCAGGCGCCGGCGCGGGCCGGGCACCGGGTAGCCGAGCCGCAGCACGAGCGAGCCGTCGGCGGACACCTCGCAGCTGCTGCGCTGCAGCACCTCCTGCCCGCCCGCGTCGATGCGGAAGGGGCCCGGCGCGGCGGCCGCGGCGCGGGCCAGGAAGCCCGCCACCGCCCGGCGGCGGACGGCGGTGCCCAGGTCCAGGGCGGCGAAGGGGGTGCCCGCGCAGCGCACCTCCCAGCGCGAGGGCGGCGCGAACGGGTCCGCCTGCGGCTGCCGCAGCAGCACCTCGCAGCGGCCGGCGGGGTCCTGCAGCAGCGGCCAGGGGCGCCCCGACAGGGAGCGGTGGCGGGCGTAGGGGGCGCCGTCGAGGTCCTCGAGCGCGCGCTGCAGCCCTGCCGCGCTCACGGGCGGGCGCCGCCGAGCACGTCCGCCAGCGAGCGCGCGGGGTGCCCGGTGAGGTCGGGGACGGCGGTGCTGACGACGTCCAGCTCACCGCTCGCCACGGCCGTGTAGGTGCTGACCCAGCCGTCGAGCACCCAGCGCGGCGCCCCGGAGGCGGCCCGGGAGGCGTAGGCCTCCTCCACGCTCTCCGCCACGTAGCGCACCCGCTCGCCGCGCACGGCGGAGAGCACCTCGGCGACCTCGGCCAGCGTCATCGCCCGCGGGCCGGTGAGGTCGTAGGTGCGGCCGGAGTGCGCCTCGTCCAGCAGGGCCGCGACGGCGACCTCGGCGACGTCCGCGCGGGCCACCGGCGCCAGGCGCCCGCTGCCCGCGGGGCCGCGCAGCGCGCCGTCGACGACGAAGCCGGGGAGGACGTCGGCGTAGAAGGAGTCGCGCAGGAACGTCGTCTCCACCCGCGAGGCGGTCAGCAGCTCCTCGGTGGCCGCGTGGTCGCGGCCGAAGGTGAACGTGCAGTCCGGGGCGGCGGCGAGGAAGGAGGTGTAGACGACGCGCCGCACGCCGGCGGCCGCGGCGGCCTCGACGACCGAGCGGTGCTGCGCGACGCGGTCGGCGTGCTCGGCGGCGGAGACGAGGAGGAGCACGTCCACCCCGTCGAGGGCGTGCCGCAGCGCCTCGGCGTCGCCGTAGGCCGCCGGGCGCACGTCGGCGCCGGGCAGGTCGGGGGCGCGGGCGGGGTCGCGCACGACGAGCCGCTGCGCGACGCCCGCCGAGGACAGGGAGCGCGCGACGCGCCCGCCGACGTGCCCGGTGGCGCCGGTGACGCCGACGAGCCCGCTCACGCCAGCACCACCGCGACGACGGCGGCCTCGTCCTCGCCCCAGCTCGCGGTGAGCCGGGCGCCCGCGGGCGGCGGCGGCGCGGCGGCGCCCGTCAGCACCCGCGGCAGCACGAGCGTGGCGACCGGGGTGCGCACCGTCGTCACCGCGCCGTCGGTGCTCACGCCCTCGACCGCGGTGACGGCGGGGGCCTCGGCCGCGTCCCCGTCGCCACTGGCCCAGCCGTGCTTGGGCGCCGGCTCCAGCCGGCCGTCGACGGCCCGCAGCAGGTCCGCCTCGCGGCCGCCGGTGACGGCGGCGCGGTGCACCGCGTCCGCCCACACCGGGTCGCCGGCGCCGTCGTGGACCCAGCGCCGCCCCAGCACGGAGTGCTCCATCGTCGTGACGAGGAAGCGCTCGGCGCCCTCCAGCGGCGCGGCGCGGTAGGTCAGCGGCACGTTGAGCAGGGGCCCGTCGCCGGCGCGCACGAGGAACGTCTCCACGCCGACGTCGCCGGCGGGGTCGTCGAAGCGGAACGCGGCGACGACCTCCAGCACCTCCCCGCCCGCCAGGCCGCTCCAGGGCCGCGTGGGCAGCCAGGAGGTGAGCAGTTCGAGCTTGGTGGGCCGCAGCTCGGCCTGGTGCAGGACAGCCATGGCGCGACGCTACTGGCAGCGCCGCACCCCGCGGGGGCGGCGGGCGGGGCGGCTACCGGGGCGGCTGCCCGTAGGCGCGGGCGACGGGCAGGCGCACCACGCGGCGGCGGTCGCGCACCATCGCGGCGCGGTAGTCCTCCCAGTCGGGGTGCTCGCCGGCCAGCGCGCGGTAGAGGTCGACGAGCTCGTCGACGGCCTCGTCGTGCGGGTCGGCCGCGACCGCCGACAGGCTCGCCTCGCCCTCGACGACGGTCCAGCTCCAGAAGTCCTCCGAGCTCACGTGCAGGCTGGCCCGCGGGTCGCGTTCGAGGTTGCGGGCCTTGGCGCGGTCGGCGGTGACGGAGACGCGCACCAGCCGGCGCACCGGGTCGTAGTGGTGGGTGACGTTGGACAGCTGCGGGCGCCCGTCGCGCTTGATCGTCACGAGGACGCTGCGGGAGGTGGCGGCGAGCAGGTCCAGCAGCGGCTGCTGGTCGGGCTGCTGGT
>NZ_JAAALL010000276.1 GCF_009906315.1 Kineococcus vitellinus
GGGTGGGTGGGGACAGCACGACGTGCGTGAGCGGGAACGTGCGGCTGTGACCGGTGTGCTCGTCTTCGCCCGGCGACGCCGCGACGCGGTCCTGCGCCCGGGCGACGGCGGTGGACCTCGCTCCCGGGGAGGTGCTGACCCGCCGGGGTTCCCTCCTCGTCGAGCACGCTGACGACGCGCCGACGGGTTGACCTCCACGTCCGCGAGCGAGGTCGACCGGGGGAGGGAGTTCCCTCCGGCGAGGTGGCGCACCCGGCGACGAGCGCGTCAGCGTCATCGTCGGCAGGACTCCGATCCGCTGCGGCACAGGATTTTCAGGCTGCTGCACCCTCGTCCGCGGAGAACCGGGTCCACGGATCGATCCCCCGCTGTCGTCGCGGGCCTCCCGCGCCGGGCCGGCGGGTTCGAGGAGTTCCAGGCCCCGGGCCGCCACCGCCCGCCGCCGGTCCTCCGGCCGAACTCCTCAGCCCGATCCCGAGCCGCTGCCGAACGGGAGGTGGGTGCCGACGACGGCGACGACGACGGCGGCCGCGAGCAGGAGCAGGAGACCGGCCCGCGCCGGCCTGCGCCGCGGGGCGGGGGCGCGGACGGCCTGGACCGCGCAGGCGCCGCCGACGAGCACCGCCCAGGTCAGCAGCGCCCAGCCGAGCAGCCAGGTGGTGGTGCTGACGGTCTCGGCCCCCTCGGTCCTGAACCCGACGAGGTCGCCGACGCCGAACGCGAGGGCCGCGGAACCGGCGAGGACCAGCGTGGCCACGGCTCCCGCCGTTCCGGAGGAGGACTCGCTCGCCTGCACGCGCCGAGCCTATTGCCCCCGGCGTCGTGGCGGGAGGCTCAGGAGCGGGGGGCGACCCCGCGCCCGCCGAGCCGGTGGATCTGCGCCTGGATGGCGGCGAGGAACGCGCTCAGGGCCGGAGTGGTCGGGACGTCGCGGGTGACGGCGACCAGGCGGCGTCCGAGGACGGCTCCGGCCACGTCGCGGACGGCGAGGGTGGCGTCCGCGGCGGGCAGGGTGAGGGCCGGGAGCAGGGCGACGGCTCCCGTGGTGCGGACGAGCTCGAACTGGATCTCGGCGTCGCCGGCGCGGTGGCGCACGTCGGGTTCGTAGCCGCCCAGGGCGCGGCAGGTGCCGACGACCATGGCGTGGTGACCGGTCCCCTCGGCGGAGGTCACCCAGGCCTCCTCGCGCAGGGCGCCCAGGGGGACGGGCCCGCCGCGCTGCGCCAGCGGGTGCGCCGCGGGCAGCACCAGCTTCGAGGGTTCCTCCAGCAGGGGCGCGAAGCGCAGGCCGGCCGGGCGGGGCCGGGGGTGCCCGTCGTACTCGTCGCTGATGACGAGGTCGACCGTGCCCGTGCGCAGGCCGGGCAGCGCCTGCTCCAGCTCCAGCTCGGAGACCTCCAGGCGCACCCGCGGGTGCTCGGCCATCGTGCGTGCCGCAGCCGGCACCAGCAGGCGCCGGGCCGCCGACTGCAGGCCGCCGGCGCGCACGGTGCCCCGCACCTCCTCCCCGAGCGCGGCCAGGTCGCTCGCGGCCGCCTCGGCGGCCGCGAGCAGGAGGCGGGCGTGCTGGGCGAGCAGGCGCCCGGCGTCGGTGAGCCGCACCCCGCGGCCGGCCTTCTCCAGCAGCCGGGCCCCGGCCTCCCGCTCCAGCACCCCCAGCTGCTGGGAGACCGCCGAGGGGCTGTAGCCCAGTGCGGTGGCGACGGCTCCGAGGGTGCCGCGCTCCGCCAGCTCCCGCAGCAGGCGCAGGCGGTGGAGGTCGAACGTGACCATCCATAGATGCTAACCATTCGACCCCAGATGTCGTCACTGGACCTGGCTGTTCGCGGTGTCGATGCTGGGACTCATGGGTCCCCTGCTGTGCTTGGTCTCCGCCGCGTGCTTCGGCGCGATGGCGATCTTCGGCAAGCTCGCCTACGAGGCCGGCGTCGCCCCCGGCGCGCTGCTCCTGGTGCGCTTCACCCTGGCCGCCGTCCTGCTGGCGGCGCTGCTGCTCCTGCGGCCCGCGCTGCGCCAGCCGCCGGCTCCCGCTCCCGCACCGGGTCGGGGAACCGCCGGTGAGCCGGTGGGCCGGCTGAGCCCGACCGTGGTGGCCGCGGCCGTCGCCCTGGGTGCCGTCGGCTACGCCACCCAGGCCGGCCTGTACTTCGCGGCCCTGGAGCGCATGGACGCCGCGCTGCTGTCCCTGCTCCTCTACACCTACCCCCTGCTGGTCACCGCGACAGCGGTCCTCCTCGGCCGCGACCGCCTGACGCCGCGGCGCTGCGCGGCGCTGGCGGTCGCCTCCGGCGGGACGCTGCTCGTCCTGCTCGGCTCCGGCGGCGCGGGCTCCTCCCCGCTCGGTGTGCTCCTGGCCCTCGGCTCGGCGCTCACGTACACCGCCTACGTCCTCGTCGCCGACACCCTCGTGCAGCGCACCGCACCGGTCGTGCTGTCCGCGCTGGTGATGGCGGGCGCCGCCGCCGCGCTGGTCGTGCGCGCGGCGGTCAGCGGTGGTGCGGACCTCGGCTTCGGCCGGGAGGGCTGGTGGTGGCTGGGGTGCATCGCGGTCGTGTCCACCGTCGTCGCCGTGCTCGCGTTCTTCGCCGGCCTGCGACGGACCGGCCCCTCGACCGCGGCGATCCTCTCCACCTTCGAACCCGTCGTCACCACCGCGCTGGCCGCGCTGGCGCTGCAGGAGTTCCCGGCCCCCGTCCAGCTCGCCGGTGGCGTGCTCGTCCTCTGCGCCGTCGCCGTCCTGCAGGTGCGGCCCGCGCGGGGAGGCGAGCGCGGTCACGACCTGCCGGCGCAGCCGGTGCCCTCGCGGCGATGAGTCCGCCGCCGCGCACGGGTCCACCCCGCACCACACGAGCGACGCACCGGGAGCAGGGCATGGGCCTCATCCACATCGAGCTGTTCAGCACCCTCGACCTCGTCGGGCAGGCGCCCGGGGGTCCCGACGAGGACCCCGAGGGCTTCTCCTTCGGCGGCTGGCAGGCGCCGCTGCTGGACGAGGTCTCCGGGGCGCAGGTCGCCGCCGCCTACGAGGGCACCGACGCCCTGCTGCTGGGCCGCCGCACCTACGACATCTTCGCGGCGTACTGGCCGCACCAGCGGGGCGGGCCGGACGACGGCATCGCCGCGCTGTTCAACCGGGTCCCCAAGTACGTCGCCTCGCGCGGCCGGCCGCGGCTGTCCTGGGCCGGCTCCACGCAGCTGGGTCCCGACCTGGCCGGCGCGGTGCGGCGGGTGCGCGAGCGCCACGAGCACGTCAAGGTCGTCGGGAGCCTGGACCTGGTGCAGACCCTGCTGCGCGAGAGGCTGTTCGACCGCCTGGACCTGTGGGTGCACCCGGTCGTGCTCGGCGAGGGCAAGCGGGTGTTCGCCGCGGGCGCGGTGCCCGCGAACCTCGCGCTGCTCGAGCCGCCCGCGGCCGGCCCCCGCGGCACCGTGCTGCTGCGCTACGCCCTGGCCGCCGGCAGGCCCGCGACGGGGGACATGAGCGCGCCCGGCCGCGGGGTCGGCCGCGAGGACCGTTGAGCCTGCTGCGCAGGGGGTTCCTCCCCGGCGGGGAACCTCAGGGCTGCACCGGCAACCGGCCCCCGGCGAGCAGCAGTTCCCCGGCCATCGCCTTCGCCTGCTCGGGCTCGACGTTCCACGACCGGCCCAGCTGCACGGCGTCGTCGTCGTCGTAGCCGGCGGTGGTGAAGGCCTCGCGCCGGGTCGCGGCCATCCCCTCCGCGGTGGGGTCCGTCGCGGGAGCCGCCGCGGCGCCGTCGGTCCCCGGGGCGCTGGGGCCGATGGGCAGCTGCCTGCCCGCCAGCAGTTCCGTGCCCCCGGCGATCTTCGCCTCGTAGGTCCCGACGTTCCACAGCCGCCCCAGCTGCGCGGCGTCGTCGATGGTGTACCCGGCGGCGAAGAACGCCTCGCGCTGCGGAGCCTCCGGGTCCGCCGCGACCGCGGGCGCCGCGACCGGCAGCTCGCGCCCGGCCAGCAGGTCCGCGCCGGCGCTGACCTTCGCCTCGCCGGGTTCCACGTTCCACAGCTGCCCCAGCTGCACGGCCTCGTCCCAGCCGTAGCCGGCGGTGAAGTACGCGTCCAGCTGCGCCTGCTCCAGCGGGTCCGGTGTCGCCTCCGCCTCCGCCTCCGCGCTCGCCTCGGCGGCCGCCTGCGCGCTGGCCCGGGCACTCGCTCCGGCGGCCGCCGAGGTGCTCACCTCCGGCGCTGCGGGCGCCCCCGCCGCCGGCGCCGGCGAGGAGACCGGGCCGCTGCCCGGCCAGCCGCCCTGCCCCAGCACCACCGCACCGACCACGCCCGCGGTGAGCGCGCTCGCCGGCGCCGCCAGCAGCGCGCGCCGCCTGCGCAGCCGCCGCCGCCCGCCCCGGCTCGCCGCGGCGGGCAGCCACGCCGGCGCCTGCACCTCCTGCACCGCCGCGACCATCTCCTCGCGCAGGCGGTCCTCCAGCTCGTTCACCGGCTCATCTCCTCCTCGTCCACGTCCGCGTCCTGGCGATCCGCACCCATGAGCTCGCGCAACCGGGCCAGCCCCTTGGCGGCCTGGCTCTTGACGGTCCCGCGCGAGACGTCCAGCTCGTCGGCGATCCGTTCCTCCGACCAGTCCTCGAAGTAGCGCAGCACGATGACCGCCCGCTGCCGCGGCGGCAGAGCGCGCAGCTGCGCCACGACGTCCGCGCGCGCCGCCCGGTCCGCCGCCCCGTCGGGGACGGCCCGCTCGTGCCAGTCGTGCAGGGGCACCTCCCGCGGACGCCGGCCCGCCCGGCGCCAGCGGTCGGTGACGGCGCGGCTCATCGCCGTGCGGGCGTACGCCTGCGGGTCCTGCACCGAGCGCCAGCGCACGTACACGCGCTCCAGCACCTCCTGCAGCAGGTCCTCGGCGGCCGCGCGGTCGCCGGTCAGCAGCAGCGCGGTCCGCATGAGCCCGCTGCTGCTGGTGGCGGCGAACTCCTCGAACGTCCCCTGCACGGTTCCCCTCCCGACGACGGCTGCACCCACCAAGACGCCACAGCGCCCCGTCAGGTTGCCCCCGGGCCCGACGCGGTGCCGACGGCCGGGGGAGCGGCTGCCGGCCTCAGCGGCGCAGGTAGCGCAGGACCGCCACCACGCGGCGGTTCTCCGCCGCGCCGGGCGGCAGGTCGAGGGTGGTGAAGATCCCCGCGACGTGCTTCTCCACCGCCCGCTCGCCGATCGCCAGGCGGGTGGCGATCGCCGCGTTGGAGAGCCCCTCGGCCATCGCGGCGAGCACCTGCAGCTCGCGCGGGGTCAGCTCGGCCACGGCGTCGCGGCCGTGGCGCACCAGCTGGGCGACCACCTCGGGGTCCAGCGCCGTCCCGCCGGCCGCGACGCGCTCGAGGGCGTCGAGGAACTCCGCGGAGTCGGCCACGCGGTCCTTGAGCAGGTAGCCGACGCCCGCGGCGGAACCGGCGACCAGGTCGCGGGCGATGCGGTTCTCGACGTACTGGGAGAACACCAGGACCGGCAGCCCCGGGCGCCGGCGCCGGCACTCCAGCGCCGCGCGCAACCCCTCGTCGGTGTGCCCCGGAGGCATCCGGACGTCGGTGACGACGACGTCCGGGACGAGCTCCTCCACCGCCGCGACGAGTTCGTCCCCGTCGCCCACCGCGGCCTGCACCTGGTGGCCGCGCAGTTCCAGCAGCCGCACCATGCCCTCGCGCAGGACGGCGGAGTCCTCGGCCAGGACCACCCGCAGGCGGGCGGCGGCGCCGGGGTTCCCGCGCGCACGGTGGTCCACGCCGGCGATGGTAGCGGGCGGTGCCCGCCGCGTTCCTCGTGCTGGCACGAACCCGTCCCGGGCGGCCGGCACGAGCGGCGGACGGGCGGTCTGCGCCCTGGGGCGGCGCCCTCCGCCCCGCCAGGCTCGAGGCGTTGTGCCGCAACCCGTCCGCGGCACGCGCGACCGTTCCGGAGG
>NZ_JAAALL010000277.1 GCF_009906315.1 Kineococcus vitellinus
GTGCACCGTCCGGTGCGCCGGCCGGCAGGTCCCCGCACCCGGCCCGCGCCGGCAGCGGCGGCAGCCACGGTGCGGGCGGGAGCGCCCGCCCGCGCAGCCGCGCGGCCTCCAGCGCGGCCGCCACCAGCACCGGCAGGTCGTCCACGAGCTCGCCGGCGGGCGGGGCCGGGGCGTCCGCGCGGCGCACCCGCACCCGCCCGCCGCGGCGCGGACCGCGCGACCTGGCCGCCTGGACCAGTTCCGGGGCCCGCGGCCCGCGCCGCACGAGCGCCCGCCCCGGCAGCCGGTCGCTGAAGGCCGCGGGCGCCGGGTCACCCACGACGTCCTCGGCGTCGGCGCGCTCCTGCACCCGCAGCGCGATCCGCAGGTTGGTGTTCGCCCGGATCTCCGGGCTCACGACACCCGCCGGGCGCTGGGTGGCCAGCACCAGGTGCAGGCCCAGGGAGCGGCCGACGACGGCCAGCCGCACGAGCTCCTCCACGAAGGCGGGCAGCTCCTGCGAGAGCACCCGGAACTCGTCGACGACGAGCACCAGGCGCGCCAGCGCCCCGGCCGGCAGGTCCGCCACGTCGGCGGCACCGGCCCGCGCCAGCACCAGCTCGCGGCGGCGGACCTCCGCGCGCAGGCTGCGCAGCACCCGCCCGGCCAGCTGCTCGTCGAGGTCGGTGACCACCCCGGCCACGTGCGGCAGGCCGGCGCAGGCGCCGAAGGCGGCCCCGCCCTTGTAGTCCACGAGCACCAGCTGCAGCGCGTCCGGCGGAGCGCCGGCGGCCAGGGACGCGACGAGGGACTGCAGCAGCACCGACTTGCCCGAGCCGGTGGTGCCTGCCACGAGCGCGTGCGGGCCGTCGACGGCCAGGTCGACCCGGCACGGCCCGTCCACCCCGGCGCCCAGCACCGCCCGCAACCCCGCGTGCGGGACCTCCCAGCCCCGCGCGAGGGCCGCCCCGTCCAGCGGGCCCAGCAGCTCCGCGAGCCGCACGTCACCGGGCACCTCGCCGCCACCACGGCCGCCGGCGTCGCGGACGGCGGCCAGGGCGCGGGCGCACCGCTCGGCCCACGCCGCGCCGACGCCGTCGGGACGCGCGCGCGCCGTCCCCGCGCGGGTGCGCACGAGGGCCGGTGCGGCGCCGAGGTCGACCAGCGTGCGGCACTCGGCCGGCAGCCCGGTCGCCGCCGCCGCCAGGCAGACCGGGTGGATCCCGTGCGCCGGGCCCTGCGCCAGCAGCAGGCCCAGCGCGGGCTCACCGCGCAGGCCGGCGCAGTCGTCGACCACCACGACGACGGAGGGCGCCGCCGCGGCCGGCGCCCCGGAGCGCCCGGTGCGCGCGCGGCGCGCCTCCAGCTCGGCGCGCAGCGCGGCCAGCACCTGCGCGGGCGCTCCCGCCGCCGGGTGGTGGTGCGGCAGCCAGGCCGCCCACGCCCAGTCCTCCGGGAAACCACCGGGCTCGCCGCCGCCGCCGTCCTCGTCGCCGGCCGGGCCGACGAGGACCAGGTGCACCTCCTCGGGGGAGTGCCAGGCGGCGACCTGGGCCAGCAGGTGGCGCACCACGCGCAGCCGGGCCTCGCGCGGCCCGACCACCCCCAGGGCGCCCTCGTGCAGCGAGACCACCACCGGCACGTCGCGCAGCAGCGGCGGGTCCACCGGCTCGCCGCCGCGCTCGTCCGCCGGGCGCACGCTGCTGCTGGTGGCCGCGCGCTCGCCCAGCCCGGTGCGCAGGACGAGGTGGTCCTCGTCGCCGGGGCGGCGCTCGTACAGCCGCGTGCCGCGCCGCTCCGCCTGCGCGAGCAGCGCGGCGGGGTCGGGGAAGTCGTCGTGGGCGCGGGCGTGCTCCTCGGCCAGCGCCGCGCGGTGGCGGCGGCGGACGTCGGCGCGCGCCAGCGCCAGCGACCGCTCCGCGGCGGCGACCTCGCTCGCGCAGCGCCGGCGCGCCGACCACCACTGCCCGCCGACGAGCACGGGCGAGGCCAGGCCCAGCAGCAGGGACAGCGGCGACCACAGCAGCGCCAGCGCCCCCGCCACCGCGAGGGGGACGAGCAGGGCGAGCACCGGCGGCGCGGGCGGTCGCGGCGGCGCCGGGCGCGCGGGCCAGCGCAGCACCTGCGCGGCCGGCGCGGCCGGCGCGGCCCGCCAGCGCGGTGCCCTGTTGAGCAGCACGCGCCCGGCCCCGTCCGGATCGGCCTCGGCGGCCTCGGGTGCGGGCGGGCCGACGGTCAGCACCGTGTCCCCGAGCGCCACCCGGGCCGGCAGCCGCAGCGCCGTGCGCCCGGTGAGCGCCCGCCGCCCGGCCTCGCGCAGCAGCGCCGTGCCGTTGAGCGATCCGGCGTCGCTCACCAGCACCGCCCCGTCCGCGCGCACCTCGAGCACCGCGTGCCGGCGCGAGAGCGAGGGGTCCGCCAGCGCGAGCGGCCCCGAGCGCCCCACGACGTGGGTCCCGGTCCCGAGCACCAGGCGGCGGCCCGCGTCGGGACCCGCGCTGACGTGGACCACGAGCCCGCCCGCCGCCCCGTCCCCGGTGGCGCGGTCGCCGGCAGCGGGGTCCCCGGCCGCGACCGAGCGCACGTGCGCGCCGGCCACCAGCGGCGGCAGCCCCAGGACCGCGCCGGCCACCGGGGAACCCTCCACGTGCAGCAGCTCCTCCCAGCCGGGCGGCCACGGGCCGGTGCACCCCTCGACCTCGCGGCGCACGTCCGCGAAGGGGGTTCCGGCGGGGACGTCCACCTCGAGGTCGACCCCGAGGACGGTGAGGCGGAAGGGCACCGGCCGATCGTGGCAGCGGCGCACCGGCCGCCGGCCGCCGTCCACAGCGCCCGCGGCGCCGTCCGGACTTGTCCACATCACCCGAACGCCGCGGTCCGCGCCTGACCTACGGTTCCCCGGCGCGGGAGGGTCCCGCCGGTGCGGGGGAGGGGTTCGCGTGGACGCGGTGCGGCTCGTCGAGGACGAGGTGCGGACCCTCGTGCGCCGGCGCACGGCCGCGGGCGGTTTCCGCGGCGGCGCCGACGAGCTGCGCGAGCTCGTGGACGCCGCCGTCCTCGACTACGACCTGCGCTCGCTGGACGGCTCGCTGCCCGCCCTCGCCGACCGCGCCGCCGCCGTGCGCGACGTGGTCGCCGCCGTCTCGGGGTTCGGTCCGCTGCAGCGCTACTTCGACGACCCCGAGGTCGAGGAGATCTGGATCAACGAACCCGGCAAGGTGTTCGTGGCCCGCGGCGGCGTGCCGGAGCTGACGACGACGATCCTCGACGAGGACACCGTCGCCGAGCTCGTGGAGCGCATGCTGGCCAGCACCGGCCGGCGGGTGGACCTGTCCAGCCCGTTCGTCGACGCCTCGCTGCCCGACGGCTCCCGCGTGCACGTCGTCATCCCCGACGTGACCCGCAGGCACTGGGCGGTCAACGTCCGGCGCTTCGTCGCCCGCGCGCGGCGCCTGGACGACCTCGTCGACCTCGGCGCCCTGCCCGCGCAGGCGGCCGCCTTCCTCGCCGCCGCCGTCGCCTCCGGCCTGAACCTGCTCGTCTCGGGAGCCACCCAGGCGGGCAAGACGACCCTGCTGAACTGCCTGCTCGCGGCGGTCCCCGCGCAGCAGCGCATCATCACCTGCGAGGAGGTGTTCGAGCTGCAGGTCGCCGCCCGCGACGTCGTGGCGATGCAGTGCCGGCAGCCGAACCTCGAGGGCCGCGGGGAGATCCCGCTGCGCCGGCTGGTCAAGGAGGCGCTGCGCATGCGCCCCGACCGGCTCGTCGTCGGCGAGGTGCGCCAGGCCGAGAGCCTGGACCTGCTCATCGCCCTGAACTCCGGGCTGCCCGGTGCCGCGACGATCCACGCGAACTCCGCCGCCGACGCGGTGGCGAAGATGTGCACGCTGCCGCTGCTGGCCGGGGAGAACGTCACCAGCGCCTTCGTCGTGCCGGCCGTCGCGGCCAGCCTCGACCTCGTCGTCCACGCCGAGCTGGACCCCACCGGCCGGCGTCGGGTGCGCGAGGTCGTCGCCGTCACCGGCCGCTGCGAGGGCGGTGTCGTGGAGACCGCCGACGTCTTCGTCTCCGACGCCTCCGGTGCGCTCGTGCGCGCCGGCGGGTGGCCGCCGCACCGCGAGCGCTTCGCCCGCGCCGGTTTCGACCTGTCCGCGCTGCTGGCCGGGGCGCCCTGATGGGCGCCGCTCCCGTCGCCGTCGGCGCGCTGCTCGGCGCCGGGCTGTTCTGCGCGTGGTGGGCCTGCTGGCCGAGCTCGCGGCCGGTCCGCCCGCGCCGCCGCCCGGTGCGGGCCGCCCTCGACGCCGCCGGCTGGGCCGACGTGCCCGCCGCCCTGCTGCCGCTGGCGTGCCTGCTCGCCGCGCTGCTGGCCGCGCTCGCGGTCGCCGGGAGCACCGGTGTCCTCGTCCTCGCGCTCGCGGCGGGCGCCGCCACCTCGGCGAGCGGGCCGCCGCCTGGCCGGACGTCGTCGACACCGTCGCCTCGGCGGTGCGGGCCGGGTCGCCGCTGCCGGACGCGGTGTGCGCGCTGGCGGCGCGCGGTCCGGTGCACCTGCGGCCCGCCTTCGCCCGCTTCGCCGTCGGCTACCGCTCCAGCGGGGCGTTCGAGCCGCAGCTCGCGCAGCTGCAGGCCGAGCTCGCCGACCCCGTCTTCGACCGCCTCGCGGCCACGCTGCGGATGACGCGGCAGGTGGGCGGCAGCGACCTCGGCGGCACGCTGCGGACCCTGTCGGCGTACCTGCGCGAGGACCAGCGCGCCCGCGGCGAGCTGCTGGCCCGGCAGAGCTGGACGGTCTCGGCGGCCCGGCTGGCCGTGGCCGCGCCCTGGCTGGTGCTGGCTCTGCTGGCGAGCCGGCCCGGCGCGCTGGCCGTCTACGACACCCCGCGGGGCGCCGCCGTGCTCGTCGCCGGCGCGCTCGTCTGCGCGTTCTCCTACCGCCTCATGGTCCGCCTGGGGCGGCTGCCCGCGGCGCGCCGGGTGCTCGCGTGAGCCCCGCGGGCACCGGTCTGCTGCTGGGGTCGGCGTGCGGCGCCGGCTGCTGGCTGCTGGCGCGGGCGCTACCCGTGCGCCGCGCCCCCGCCCTGGAGGAGCGGGTGGGGCCCTACCTGGGCGCCCGCGGCGGCGGTCGCGGCGACCGGTTGCGCACCGCGCTGCTGGCGGCCGGCGCCCGCGCCGGCGGCGCGCTCGGCTCCACCGAGGTCGTCCGCCGCCGCCTGGCCGTGCTCGACCCCGACCGCGACCCGGCCCAGCACCGCGCCGAGCAGGTGCTGTGGGCCTTCGCCGGGGTCGCGCTCGCCGCGCTGGCCGGTGCCGCGCTGGCCGCCCGCGGGCAGGTGCACCCCGAGGGGGTGCTCGCGCTGCTGCTGGCCGGCGCGCTCGGCGGCGCCCTGCTGCGCGACCGCGTCCTGGCGGGCGCGGTGCGCCGCCGGCGCGCGGAGGTGCTCGAGGACCTGCCCGCGGTCGCCGAGCTGCTGGCCCTGTCGGTGGGTGCGGGCGAGAACGTCGCGGCCGCCCTGGAGCGGGTCGCCGCCGGCGGCGGGCCGCTGTGCGCGCAGCTGCGGCGCGCGCTCGGCGAGGTGCGCACCGGGACCCCGCTGCTGGAGGCGCTGGCCGCCCTGGCCGACCGGCTGGGGGTGGGCGCGCTCGACCGGTTCGTCGACGGCCTCGCCGTGGCCGTGGAGGCCGGCAGCCCGCTGGCGGAGGTGCTGCGCGCCCAGGCCGGCGACGTGCGCGAGGCGCAGCGGCGCCGGCTGCTGGAGGAGGGCGGGCGCCGCGAGGTGCAGATGCTCGTCCCCGTCGTCTTCGGCGTGCTGCCCGTGACCGTCGTCTTCGCCGTCCTGCCCGGCCTGGCGCAGCTGCAGCTCGGCTGAGCCCCGCCCCACTCCCCTCGCT
>NZ_JAAALL010000278.1 GCF_009906315.1 Kineococcus vitellinus
GCTTCGGCCGGCTCCTGCTGCACCTGGTGGCCGACCTCGACCCCGCGGCGGCGTCGGCGTCCACCGCCGCGGGGTCGAGGTCGGCCACCAGGTGCAGCAGGAGCCGGCCGAAGCCGTGGTCGCGCAGCCGCTCGTCGACGGCGCGCCGGTCGGCGGCGGAGTCGGCCACGAGCAGCGCGCGGCGGCCCGCGGCGGCCGCGTCGGCGACGACGGCGGCGGCCACCTGCGTGGCCCCCGTGCCGGTGGGGGCGTGCAGGCGCAGGTCGCCGCCGCCGCGCACGTGCTCCAGCGCCCGCCGCTGGGAGGGGTCCAGGGCCAGGCCGCAGGGCGCGTCCGGGCCCGGCCCGGACGGCGGCTCCGGGGCCTGCACGGGGGTGCCGGCGGCGAGCGCGCGCACCACGCGGTGCTCGCGCACCAGCGCCCCGCGCCGGCGCAGGTCCTCCAGCAGGTCCGCGCCGGGGTCGGCGAAGGTGGCCAGCAGCAGCCGGCGCTCCACCCGCACGCTGCCGGCGCCGGCCAGCTGGCGGCGCAGCTCGTCGAGGGCGGGCGCGGGGTCGAAGCCCCAGTGGGCGCCGACGGCGGTGACGATGCGGCGGGCGTCCAGGTCGACGCCCAGCTCGGCGCGGGCGGTGCGCAGGAGCACGGGGTTGACGATGACCTCGGCCGCCAGCTGGACGACGAAGTCGTCGAGGGCCTCGGTCGTCGGCGTCACGGTGCAGCGGCGCAGCAGGACGGGGGTGCGCCGGGGCGTGCGCGGGGGGACCTCGGCGGCGGCGGCCGGCGTGGACCAGCCGGCGGTGCCGACGGCGACAGCGGGCGAGCGGGTGCCGCGCTGGGCCAGCAGCACCCCGGCGAGGCGGTGGGTGGCGCGCACGCGGCGGCGGGCCTCGGCGAACGCCCCGGACTCGCGCACGAGGCTGGACAGGGGGGTCGGGCCGCCGGCGAGCAGCTGCGCGAGACCGGAGGGGTGCGCCGTCGTGAGGTCCAGGACCGCGTCGGTCCCCACCGGGCAGTCCAGCAGGGCGGACGTCCCGCCGAGGCGCTCCGCCTCCGCCCACCAGCGCCGACGCGTCGTGTCGGGCCCGGCTGCGGGAGAAGACGTCACGGAGCAACAGTAGGCGTCCCGGCGGGCGGTTCGGCTCAGGTGAGGCGTCCCTGCGCGCCGTCGCGCGCGGCGGGCGGGCCGGGGGCGGCCGACGCGGTGGCCCGCGCCAGCGCCACCAGCGTCACGTCGTCGCGGGCGCGGCCGCCGCTGAAGCTGCGGGCCACCTCCAGGGCCTCCTCGACCAGCGCCTGCGGCGTCAGCTCGGGCAGCCGCCCGAGCGCGGCGAGCACCCCGGAGATGCCCAGCTCGTCGGTGCTGCCGGTGGGGCGGGCCTCGGTGAGGCCGTCGGTGTAGACCACGAGCACCGAGCCCGGCGCCATCGAGGCGGTGCGGGTGCGCCAGGCGCCCGGCACGTCCAGGTGCAGCCAGGACAGCAGCGGGCCGGTCGGCTCCAGCTCGGTGACCACGCGCACGCCCCCGCCCTCGGAGCGCAGCACGACGGGCGCGGGGTGGCCCGCGTTGGCGTAGGTGACGGTCCCGGAGTCGGGGTCCACGACGACGACGACGCAGCTGGCGAAGCGCTCCGCCTCGTCGGAGAAGACGCGGGCCGCCATCGCCAGCGCCAGGTCCGGTTCGGGCGCCAGGTGCAGCGCCGCCTCCAGCAGCCGCTTGAGCTGGATGGCGACGATGCCGGCGCGGGCGCCGTGGCCGGAGACGTCCGCGACGACGACGGCGAAGCGGCCGTCGCGCAGCGGCAGCACGTCGTACCAGTCCCCCGCCAGCAGCCCCTCGGCCGGGCGCAGCGCGGCGGCCGCGGACCAGCCGGGCACGACGGGCAGGTCGTGGGCGGCGAGCTGGTCGCGCACCTCCGCCACGAGCGGCTGGCCCTGCTGCAGCGCCTCGCGGGCGGAGACGGCGTCGGCGAGCTCGTCGAGGATGCGCCGGCGCATCGCCTCGGCGGCGGCGGCCACGGCGGCCAGCTCCGGCGGCCCGGGCAGCCCGACGGGGGTCTGCAGGTCGCCGCCGCCCACCCGCAGCAGCTGCTCGGAGAGGCTGTCGAGCGGGTGGACGACCCAGCGGCGCACGAGGTAGAGGACGGCGGGCACGAGCAGCAGGGCGACGGCGGCGACGGCGAGCTGGACGAGCTGGGCGCGCTCGCTCTCGTCGCGGGCGTCACGCAGCGCTGCTTCGCGCTGGTCCCGCAGCGCGCCGAGGAGCACCTCGACGTCGTCGTAGACGACCTCGAAGAGGCGGGAGGTGGGGGCGTCGAGGATCGAGCGGTTGAGGCCGGCCGCGTCGGCGGTGGCCTTGTAGGTGCCCTGCTCGTCCACGGCGGCGCGCCACTCCTCGACGGCGGAGAAGATCCTGCCCAGCTGCTCCCGCTGCGAGGACGTCAGGGCCCGCCCGGCCTCCGCGCGCACCCGCTGCGCGTCCTGGTCGGAGCGCTCGATGCGGTCCGCCCGCTCCCGCCCGCTCTCCTGCAGGCGCTGGACGTCGCTGGCGGTGATGTACTGCCAGTGGATGGCCTGGACCTCCACCAGGTCGCCCTGGAACGCCTCCAGCGTGCTCGTGAACTCCTCCGCGGCCTCCTGCCGGTCGTCCTCCCCGCTCGTGGAGCGCAGCATGCTCACGAAGAGGACGACGGTGAGCGCGAGGACGACGAGCAGGAACGTCAGGCCGACGACCGACACCCGCCGCTGCAGCGAGGTGCGGAGCATGAGGCGGTGCCACGCCTGCGCCACGGCGCCCAGCTGACCCACCCCCTCGCTCCGGTGACCGGCCCGTCCCGGCCGACGGGTGGGAGACACCATGTCATCCCGCGCGCCGGTCCCGTCACCCTCCAGAGCCGGACGGGTGCGTGTCTCACCGGGCGGGCTCGCCGCCCAGGCGGTAGACGTTGACGCGTGATCGACGCCCGCACCTGGCCGGACCAGCTCGTCCTCGTCCGTCACGGGCAGTCGACGGGCAACGTCGCCGACGCCCGCGCGCGGGCCGCGCACGCCGAGCTCGTCGACGTGGGCGAGCGCGACGCCGACGTGCCGCTGTCCGCGCTGGGCCGCGAGCAGGCCCGCGCCGTGGGGGGCTGGCTGGCCGGCGACCCGCAGGCCCCGGACGCCCCGCAGGTCGTGCTCAGCTCCCCCTACGAGCGGGCGCTGCGCACGGCGGAGGCGATCGTGGAGCAGGCCCGCGCGCAGGGGCGCGAGGTCGCCGGGGTGCGCACCGACGAGCGGCTGCGCGAGCGCGACCTGGGCTGGTGGGACGGCCTGACCGGCCTGGGGGTGCGCGCGCGCTTCCCCGAGGAGGCCCGGCGGCGGCGCACGCTGGGCAAGTTCTACTACCGCCCGCCGGGCGGGGAGAGCTGGTGCGACGTCGCCCTGCGGGTGCGCAGCCTGCTGGCCTCGCTGCGCGAGGAGCACGCGGGCGAGCGGGTGCTGGTCGTCTCCCACCAGGCGGTGATCATGAACTTCCGGCTGGTGCTGGAGGCCCTGGACGAGGCGACGCTGCTGGGCCTGGACGAGACGCAGCCGCTGGCGAACTGCTCGGTGACCTCCTACGTCCGCGGGCGGGCCGGTCTGCGGCTGCAGCTGGCCGGGGACACCACGGCCACCCGCGAGGTGCGGGTGACCGACGACGACGTCGACGACGAGCCGGACGCACCGGCCGGGCGGGGAGCGCAGTGAGCGGCACCAGCAGCACCGGCGGGACCAGCGGAGCGGCCGAGCGGGCGGTCACGGTGACCTCCTCGGTGCTGCGGCGGTGGCCGCTGCCGCCGCCGGGCACGGGCAAGGAGGCGCGCGGGCGCACGCTCGTGGTGGGCGGCAGCACCCGCACGCCGGGGGCCGTGCTGCTGGCTGCGGAGTCCGCGCTGCGCAGCGGGGCCGGCAAGCTGCAGGTGGCGACGACCGCGACGACGGCGGCGCCGCTGGCGGTGGCGCTTCCGGAGGCGCTCGTGCTGCCGCTGCCCGAGACGCCCGGCGGCGGCATCGACCCGGGCTGCGGGGACGACGAGGAGCTGACGGGGCTGGTCGAGGGGGCCCACGCGGTCCTGCTGGGCGTGGGCGCGGTCGGCGAGCCCGAGGTGCGCGCCCTGCTGGAGGCCCTGCTGCCGCGGGTGGGCGGTGTCGCGGTGCTGGACGCGCTGGGGCTGGCGCCGGTGACGGCCGACGTGTCCTTCCTGCACCGGCTGCAGGGCCGGGCGGTGCTGACGCCGAACCTCACCGAGCTGGCGATCGTGCTGGACGCGGACCCCGAGGAGGTCGGCGCCGACGTCCCGGCGGCCGCGCTGGAGCTGGCCGCCCGCAGCCGCACCGCGGTCGCCGCCGGCGGCGGGGAGTCGTGGATCGCCGCCCCCGACGGGCGGCTGTGGCACGACGCGACGGGCGGTGCGGGCCTGGGGGTCTCCGGGTCAGGCGACGTGCTGGCGGGCATCGTCACCGGGCTGTGCGCGCGCGGCGCCGACCCGGTGCAGGCGGCCGTGTGGGCCACGCACCTGCACGGGCGCGCGGGCGACCGGCTGGCCAGCTCGGTGGGCCGGCTGGGCTTCCTGGCCCGCGAGCTGCCGGGTCAGCTGCCCCCGGTGCTGGCCGAGATCGAGGTCTGAGACCCCGGCGCTCAGCTCAGCAGCGCGGCGGCGGTGGGCGCGAGGTCGTCCATCGGGATGTCCAGCTGCCAGGTGGTGGAGGAGCGGTCGACGCAGTCGGCGGGGTCGCCCTGCGGGCCGGCCCAGGTCTGGGGCCGGGCGGTGACCTTCCAGGCGGCGCCGCCGTGCTGGCGGGCGCGGCCTGCCAGGGCCTCGTCGCCGGAGCGCACCGCCGCGGAGGCGATGACGTCGACGGCGCGGCCCAGCGAGCGGGCGTCGTAGAAGGCGACGGTGCAGCCGTCGGCCGTGGGGCTGCTGGCGACGAGGATGCAGCCCGACTCCTGCAGCGCGGCGTCGATGGCGGCGACGGCGGCCTGCTGGCGGGGGGCGCGGCGCGGGGCGGGGACGGCGGCGCGCGAGTCGGTGCGGACGCTGGTGACGGACATTCCGGGTGCTCCTCGAGGTGACGACGTCGGCCTGGTGTCGGAGTCGTCATCGACCCGGCCCGACACCCAGGAGACGGCATCGGTCGGCGTGCTGTGCACCTTGAGTGTAGGTCCCCCGGCGGGTGCACCCGACCACGCGGGCCCCCCGTTCGCCTGGGGCGCAACCCCTTTGCAACGACAGCCTGTCGTAGTTCGACGCTGTCGGACGACGGGCGCGCCCGGCTCGGGACCGGGCCGCCGGCACCGGTAAGGTGCCGACCGGGCCCCCGTAGCTCAGGGGATAGAGCATCGGTTTCCTAAACCGTGTGTCGCAGGTTCGAATCCTGCCGGGGGCACCGCCGCACGACCCGTCGCCGCCACCGCCGCGCCGCGGGTCCGGGCGCGGCCCACCGGGCGTGATCCGCGTCACAGCCGTCACCCCCTCGCCCGGAGGCACCGTCCCCCGGTGCGGAATGAACGTTGCATCGTGCAAAGGTGTGCGTCGTACAATCGACGTTGCACTGGAGCTCTCGTGTCTGCACAGCGCGGGAGGGCGGACGGCAAGGCCGACGTCCTCTTCGACATCCGAACCGTCATCGGCGCCCTGTTCGCCGTCTACGGCGTGGTCTGCCTGGTCTGGGGCCTCGTCTCCTTCACCCCCGCCGACGAGGCGAAGACGGGTGGGATCAACCTCAACCTGTGGGCCGGCATCGGCATGGTCGCGCTCGCCGCGGTCTTCATCGGCTGGACCTTGGCCCGGCCGCTGCACCCCGCCGAGCCGACCGCCGACGAGGTGGAGCAGCCGTGATCGCC
>NZ_JAAALL010000279.1 GCF_009906315.1 Kineococcus vitellinus
CACCCGCCGCCTTCGCCACCCTCACCGCGCTGCGCCGCGGCGACGAGGCGCCCGGCTGGCTCACCGCGTCCGTCACCCGCGCCTGGGGCCTGGACCCGGCCGCGACGGCGCTGCACCTCATCACCGTCTCCGAGAACGCCACCTTCCGGGTCGACGTGGCCGGCGCCGCGCACGCCGTGCTGCGCCTGCACCGCCCGGGCTACGTCGACCCGGCCGAGATCGCCGCCGAGCTGGCGTGGGTGCGCGCGATCGCCGCCGAGACCGAGGTGCGCGTCCCCGCCGTCCTCGCGCTGGCCGACGGCTCGCTGGTGCACGAGACGACCGGCCCCGACGGCGGCCGCTGGTGCGCCGTGGCCTTCTCCCACGTCGACGGGCAGGTGCTGGAGGACCGGCTGGGCTCCCCCGCCGCGCTGGTGGGCACCTACCGCGAGATCGGCGCGACGGCGGCGCGGCTGCACGAGCACGCCCGCGGCTGGGTCCAGCCGCGGGGCTTCCGCCGCTTCGGCTGGGCGCTGGCGGACGCGCTGGGCGCCACCAGCCGCTGGGGCGACTGGCGGGCGGCGCCGCTGGGACCGGGTGAGCGGGCGGTGTGCGAGCGCGCGGAGGCCGCCGCCCGCGCGGTCCTGGAGCGCCTGGGCGCCGACGCCGGGACCACCGGCCTCGTGCACGCCGACCTGCGCCCCTCCAACGTCGTGGTCGACGGGGCCGGGCGGCTGACCGTCATCGACTTCGACGACTGCGGGACCAGCTGGCTGCTGTGGGACTTCGCCGCCGCGCTGAGCTTCCTGGAGCACGAGGAGCACGCGCCGGCGCTGGCGGCGGCGTGGCTGGAGGGCTACGGCCGGGTGCGCCGGCTGCGCGAGGCGGACCTGGAGCTCGCCACCGCGCTGTCGATGGTGCGCCGGCTGCAGCTGCTGGGCTGGACGACCACGCACCGCGAGGACGCGCTGCCGCCCGCGGTGTGGGCGGCGCAGCTGCCGGGGACGGTGGAGGTCGCCCGGCGCTACCTGGGGCGCCCGCAGTGGCTGCTCGCCCCCTGACGGGCCGGGTGCGGCCCGCGGGCTGGCGCGGGCGGGGCGGCGCGGCCACGATCGTCGGGTGAGCGACGCCGCCCTGCCCCGCACCCGCTCCGGCACCCGCTCCGGCACGCCCGACGGCGCCCGGCGGGCGGCCGTCGTCGCCGGCGCCGCGCTCGCGGTGGCGGGCTCGGCGGTCGGCTCCGGCGCCTTCGGCGGCACGCCGGTCGCCGAGGCCGCCGGCGGTGCGCTGTCCGCCTCGGCCACGCTCGTCGCCCCCGCCGGGCCGGCGTTCGGCATCTGGGGGGTCGTCTACGCGGGGCTGGTGGCCCACGCGGTGTGGCAGGCGCTGCCCGCGCAGCGCGAGGACGCCCGCCAGCGGCGGACCGGGTGGTGGACGGCCGCCTCCCTGGTCCTCAACGCCGCCTGGATCCTCACGGTGCAGGCGGGGCAGCTGGCCGCCTCCGTCGCGGTCATCGCCGCGCTGCTGGTGGTGCTCGTGGTCGCCTTCACCCGCCTGCTGGAGCGCGGCCCGCGCTCGCTCGTGGAGGCCGTCGTCGTCGACGGCACGACCGGCCTCTACCTGGGCTGGGTGAGCATCGCGACGGTGGCGAACACCGCCGCGGCGCTGCGCCAGGCGGGGCTGCGCAGCGGTGAGGGGGCGTGGGCGGTCGGCGTGCTGGCGCTGGCCGCGGCGGTCGGGGTGGTGACCGCGGTGCGCTCGCGCGGGCGCCTGGCCCCCGGCGCGGGCCTGGTGTGGGGGCTGGGCTGGGTCGCCGCGGGCCGCGCGGGCGGTGAGAACCCCTCCACGGCGGCGGCGGTGGCGGCCGGCGCCGCCGCGGCGGTGGTCGCGGGGACCACCGTCGCGGCGCGCCTGGCCCCGCGCGGGCGGCGCCTCAGGCGCGCACGGCCGCGACCGCGCGGCTGACGGCCTCGGCCACCGGGACCTGCTCGGCCTCGCCGGTGCGGCGGTCGCGCAGCTCCACGACCCCCTCGGCCAGGCCCTTGCCCACGACGAGGATCGTGGGCACGCCGATGAGCTCGGCGTCCTTGAACTTCACGCCCGGCGACACCTTGGGGCGGTCGTCGTAGAGGACCTCGACCCCCTGGGCGGTCAGCTCCCCGGCGAGGCGCTCGGCGGTGGTGAACACCTCCGGGTCCTTGCCGGTGGCGACGAGGTGGACGTCGGCGGGCGCCAGCGCCCGCGGCCAGACCAGGCCCTTGTCGTCGTGGTTGCCCTCGGCCACGCAGGCCAGGGCGCGGGTGACGCCCACGCCGTAGGAGCCCATCGTGACCACGACCTGCTTGCCGTTCTCGTCGAGCACCTTCAGGTCCAGGGCCTGCGCGAAGCGGCGGCCCAGGGCGAAGATGTGCGCGATCTCGATGCCGCGGGCCAGCTCCAGCGGGCCGGAGCCGTCGGGCGCGGGGTCGCCGGCCTTCACCTCGGCGGCCTCGACGAACCCGTCGGGGGTGAAGTCGCGGCCCGCGACGAGGTCGAAGACGTGCTTGCCGCTCTCGTCGGCGCCGGTGATCCAGGCGGTGCCGTCGACGACGCGGGGGTCGACGAGGTAGCGGATGCCGCTGGCGTTCTCCGTGCCCAGGACACCGGAACCGATGTAGCCCTTGACCAGGGCCGGGTGCTTCGCGAAGTCGGCGGCCTCGAAGGCCTCCACCTCCGCCGGCGACAGGGCTGCCTCCAGCCGCTTGGGGTCGACCTCGCGGTCGCCGGGCACGCCGACGGCCAGCGGTTCGCGGGTGCCGTCGGGGTGGCGCAGGACGACGAGGACGTTCTTGAGGGTGTCCGCCGCGGTCCACGGGCGGTCCGCGCGGGGGTGCTCCTCGTTGGCGACCGCGACGAGCGTCTCGATCGTGGGGGTGTCGGGGGTGTCCTCGACGTGCGCGGCGGGCAGCCCGTCGAAGGGGACCGCGGGCGGGGCCAGCGTCGTGACGGCCTCGGCGTTCGCGGCGTAGCCCCCGGGGGAACGGACGAAGGTGTCCTCCCCGATGGGCGTCGGGTGCAGGAACTCCTCGCTGCGCGAGCCGCCCATGGCCCCCGACATCGCCGAGACGACGACGAAGTCCAGCCCGAGGCGCTGGAAGATGCGGATGTAGGCCTGGCGGTGCAGCTCGTAGGACTTCTCCAGCCCCGCGTCGTCGACGTCGAAGCTGTAGGAGTCCTTCATGGTGAACTCGCGGCCGCGGATGATCCCGGCGCGCGGACGCGCCTCGTCGCGGTACTTGGTCTGGATCTGGTACAGCGACAGCGGCAGGTCCTTGTACGAGGAGTACAGGTCCTTCACCAGGAGGGTGAACATCTCCTCGTGGGTGGGGGCCAGCAGGTAGTCGGCGCCCTTGCGGTCCTTGAGCTTGAAGATGCCGTCGCCGTAGTCGCTCCAGCGGTTCGTGGCCTCGTAGGGCTCGCGCGGCAGCAGCGCCGGGAAGTGGACCTCCTGGGCGCCGGCGGCGTCCATCTCCTCGCGGACGACCTGCTCGACCTTGCGCAGCACCCGCAGCCCCAGCGGCAGCCAGGTGTAGATGCCCGGCGCGGCCCGGCGCACGTAGCCGGCGCGCACCAGCAGCTTGTGGCTGGCGACCTCGGCCTCGACCGGGTCCTCCCGCAGGGTCCGCAGGAACAGGGTCGACATCCGCATCAGCACGGGCACGAGGATATCGGCGCACCGGCGCCCGCCTCACCGGCGTTCTCGCGCCCCGGGCGCAGGGCCTCAGAACAGGACGGTGGCGAAGGTGCCGACCTCGCGGAAGCCGACGCGGCGGTACGCCGCCAGCGCGCGGGTGTTGTAGTCGTTGACGTACAGCGAGACCGACTCCACGCCGTCGGCGCGGCAGGCGTCCACGACGGCGGCCATCCCCGGCTCGGAGAGCCCTTCGCCGCGCCGGTGCGGCGGCACCCACACGCCCTGCACCTGGACGACCTTCGGGGAGACCGCGCCCAGCTCGGCCTTGAAGACGACCTCGGGGCCGGCGGGACCGGCCTCCACGCGCACGAAGGAGCGCCCGGTGGAGACGAGCTCGGCGATGCGGGCGCGGTAGGCGCCGCCGCCGTCCGGGGGTGCGGGCGCGTAGCCGATCTCCTCGGTGAACATCGCCACGCAGGCGGGCACGACGAGGTCCAGCTCGCGCAGCGTCGAGCGGCGCACGGCGGGGTCGGGGGCCACCAGCGGCTCGGTGTCGCAGACCATGAGCGGCTGCTGGGCGCGCACCTCCCGCACCCCGCGCCAGTGCGGCTCCAGGCGCTGCCACAGGGCCAGCACGGCCTCGGCCGGCCCGACCAGGGACGAGCAGCGCCGCCCCTGCGCGCGGGCGTGCTCGGCGAAGGCGTCCAGCGCCCGCGGGGTGGCCTCCACGGGCACGAGGTTGGCCCCGGCCCAGCAGGCCGAGACCAGCTCCTCGTCCTCGAACCAGCCCCACACCTGCCCGCCGAGGTCGGTGCCCGCGCGCGAGACGAGCCCCAGCAGGCGCGCGGAGACGAAGAGGTTGCCGACGGGGTCGCGGTCGCACAGCCGCAGCAGCGCGGGCGCGTCGGAGCCGGTGAGGACGCGCAGGGAGCCCGCCCGGGCCGACCCGGGAGCCGCGGAGGGGGTCAGGTGCACCCCCGCATCCTGTCGCGAGAACGCCCGCTGGTCGAGGCGACCCGTCGGTGCCGCCGGTGCGGCCGGTGCCGTCGGGGCTCGGCCGGAGCTCAGCCGACCGTCACGACCGGGGAGCCGGCGCTCGCGTCGTCCCCGGGCTCGCCCATCTCGGCGGCCAGGCGGTTGGCCTCCTCGATGAGGGTCTCGACGATGGCGTGCTCGGGGACGGTCTTGATGACCTCGCCCTTGACGAAGATCTGCCCCTTGCCGTTGCCGCTGGCGACGCCGAGGTCGGCCTCGCGGGCCTCGCCGGGGCCGTTGACGACGCAGCCCATGACGGCCACGCGCAGCGGCACGCTCAGCCCCTCCAGGCCCTCGGTGACGGCCTCGGCCAGGGAGTAGACGTCGACCTGCGCGCGCCCGCAGGAGGGGCAGGAGACGATCTCCAGCTTGCGCGGGCGCAGGTTCAGCGACTGCAGGATCTGGATGCCGACCTTGACCTCCTCCACCGGCGGCGCGGACAGCGAGACCCGGATGGTGTCGCCGATGCCCTGCGACAGCAGCGCCCCGAAGGCGGTGGCGGACTTGATGGTGCCCTGGAAGGCGGGGCCGGCCTCGGTGACGCCGAGGTGCAGCGGCCAGTCGCCGCGCTCGGAGAGCAGCTCGTAGGCCCGGACCATGACCACGGGGTCGTTGTGCTTGACCGAGATCTTGAAGTCGTGGAAGTCGTGCTCCTCGAAGAGGGAGGCCTCCCAGACCGCGGACTCCACCAGGGCCTCGGGCGTGGCCTTGCCGTGCTTGGCCAGCAGGCGCGGGTCGAGGGAACCGGCGTTGACGCCGATGCGGATCGAGGTGCCGTGGTCCTTGGCCGCCTGCGCGATCTCCTTGACCTGGTCGTCGAACTTGCGGATGTTGCCCGGGTTGACCCGCACCGCCGCGCACCCGGCCTCGATGGCCGCGAAGACGTACTTGGGCTGGAAGTGGATGTCGGCGATGACCGGGATCTGCGACTTCTTCGCGATGATCGGCAGCGCCTCGGCGTCGTCGTTGGTGGGGCAGGCGACGCGGACGATGTCGCAGCCGGTCGCGGTCAGCTCGGCGATCTGCTGCAGCGTGGCGTTGATGTTCGTCGTCGGGGTCGTCGTCATCGACTGCACCGAGACGGGCGCGTCGCCGCCGACGTCGACCGAGCCCACCTTGATCTTGCGCGTCTTGCGGCGGGGTGCCAGGA
>NZ_JAAALL010000027.1 GCF_009906315.1 Kineococcus vitellinus
GGTGCGGGGACGGGGTGGCGACGGCCGCTGCGGGTGCTCGCCGCGGGCAGGTTGCGCGTGGACGTGCGGGTCGCCACCTGCGACGAGAGCACCTGCCGGCTGGAGGAGCGCACCGTCGTGGTGCCGGTGCGGCCGGCCGGGCAGGGCGAGCCGCTGCTGCGGATCACCCTGCCCTGAGCCTCACTGCCGGTAGCCCTCGACCTCGCCGACCGGGCGCTCCTGCGCCTGGTCCGGGTCCTGCCCGGCGTCGCGCAGCGCCTGGCGCTGGCGCAGCAGGTCCCAGGCCTGGTCCAGCGCCTCCTCGGCGGACTTCAGCTGGGCGTGCTCCTCCGGAGCGCTCAGCTCGCCGGACTGCAGCGCCTCGCGCAGCCGGTGCTCCTCGGCGACGAGGGCGTTGATGCGCTCGTGGATGTCGTGCTCGTTCACGCAGGGCTCCTGTCCCTCGGGGTGGTTCCTCACGGGTACTCCACCACGTCGTCCCCGCACGAGGCCAACCTGGTGACTAGGATCCGCACGTGCACTCACCCGATGACGACGTCGAGGCGGTGCTCGCAGGGTCGCGAGCCGTCGTGGGCATCAGCGTGCGCTCCCTGGCGGACGCGCTGGAGTCGCTGACGCTGCAGCAGTACCGGGTGCTGGTGCTCGTCTGCCGCCGCGGTCCGCTGCGCAGCGGAGCCCTGGCCGCGGCCATCGGCGTGCACCCCTCGACCTTCACCCGCGCCGTCGACCGCCTCGTCGCGGCCGGCTGGGTCGTCCGCCAGGACAACCCCGACACCCGCCGGGAGGTGCTCGTGGCGCCGACCGGCACCGCCCGCGAACTCGTCGGGCAGGTGATGGACCGCCGCCGCGCGCAGTTCGAGTCCGTGCTGGAGCGGATGGCGCCCGAGGACCGCGCGCTCGTGGCGGCGGGCTTCGCCCGCTTCGCCGAGGCGGCCGGTGACGTGGACTTCGCCGAGGCCACGACCCTGGGCTACGACAGCTGACGCGCGTGCGGGGTCGGGTGCTCAGGCGTCGCCGGCGGTGACGGCCTGCGCCTCGGCGGCCGAGCGCGGGGCCGCCTCCGCGTGCACGACGACGACGTGGCGGCGCCCGAGGCGCAGCACGAGCAGCCCGCCGAGGACGCCGAGGGCGCCGAGGACGAACGGCGACCAGTCGGTGTAGACCTCCCCGAGCTCGCCGGCGGCCCAGGCGGCGATGGCGCCGCCGATGAAGCGCACGCAGGAGTACGCGGCCGAGGCGGTGGAGCGCTGGGCGGGGGAGACCTCCATGACCAGCTCGGTGACGATCGTGTTGTTGACGCCGAGGAAGAGGCCGGCGACGACCGTGCCCGCGACGAGGACGGCCCGGTGCTCGACCCCGGCGGCCTCGACGAGCAGGACGAGGGCGAAGAGGGCGAGCATCGCGCTGACGACGGGCACCGCGCCGAAGCGGCGTTGCAGCGGCGGGGCGATCGCCACCGAGGCGACCGCCAGGCACACGCCCCAGCCGAAGAACACGAGGCCCAGCCGGACGGGTGAGGAGATCCCCAGGGCGAACGGCGTGTAGGCCAGCAGCGTGAAGAAGCCGAAGTTGTAGAGGAAGGCCATGGCCGCGACCGTCAGCAGCCCGCGGTGGCGCAGGGCGCGGACCGGGTCGCTGATGGAGGTCCGCACCGCCGGGCGCGGGCTCGTGGGCAGCAGCGTGGCGATGGCGACGAGGGCGACGGCCATGAGGACGGCGGTGCCGAAGAACGGCCCGCGCCAGGAGACCTCGCCGAGCAGGCCGCCGGCGAGCGGGCCGGCGGCGATGCCGAGGCCGAGGGCGGCCTCGTAGAGGATGATCGCGCTGGCCGTGCCGCCGCTGGCGGCGCCCACGATGGTCGCCAGCGCGGTGGCGATGAACAGCGCGTTGCCCAGGCCCCAGCCGGCGCGGAAGCCGACGATGGCGCCGATGGAGCCGGAGGCGCCGGCGAGGGCGGCGAAGACGACGATGACGGCGAGCCCGGCCAGCAGGGTCCGCTTGGCGCCCCAGCGGCTGGAGACCCAGCCGGTCAGCAGCATCGCCAGGCCGGTGATGCCGAGGTACGAGGTGAACAGCAGCAGGGTCTGCGCCTGGGTGGCGCCGAGCTCGCCGGCGATCGCGGGCAGGATCGGGTCGACGAGGCCGATGCCCATGAAGGAGACGACGGCGGCGAACGCCACGGCCCACACGGCGACGGGCTGCTTCAGCAGCCCGGGCGTGGTGCCGCTCGCGGGTGCGGAGGACACGGGACTCCTCGAGGGACGGGTCGGAGGGGGTGGGCCGGTCGCGCGCCCGCGCCGCTGACGGCGCGCTCCCCGGCCGGTCGTACGACAAAACTATATGCCTGAGGCAACCACCTGTCGAGCCCGAGTGACAAGCCGCGACGCTGCGTGGTGAGGTGGAGGGGTGAGCGACGAGCACGAGCAGCCGGCACCCGAGAGCGCGCACGAGGCCGAGACCGCGCGCGAGGCGGCGGCCGAGGCCGAGCGGCGCCGGCGCGGGCGGGACCGGCGCTCCCTCATCGACCTCACGCGCGCCGAGCGCGGCGAGCCGGAGCGCCGCCGGCTGCCCGGGGTGGACCGCCGCGGCACCGACGCCGTCCCGGAGGCGGAGGCCCCCCGCGAGGAACCCCGCGGGCAGGGCGAGGACCGCAGCGCCTGAGCTGCCCGGGAGCGGCCCGCGCCTCAGACGATCGAGCTGAACGCCTCCACGTCCCGGATCTGCCCCGAGACGATGATCACGTCGTCGGCGCCCATGACGGTCTCCGGCGTCGCGTAGGTGAAGCCCTCGCCGGGGCGGTGGTGGGCCACGACCGTGACCCGGTGCTGGCTGCGCAGGCGCGCCTGCGCGAGCGTCTGGCCGACCAGCGGGGCCGGCGGGGTCGTCTTGACCATCGCGAAGCCGTCGTCGAACTCGATGTAGTCGAGCATCCGGCCGCGCACCAGGTGCGCCACCCGCAGGCCCATCTCGTGCTCGGGGCGGATCACCTTGTGCGCGCCGAGCTGGGTGAGGATCCGCGCATGCGACTCGCTGATCGCCTTCGCCCACACGTTGCGGATGCCGAACTGCAGCAGCACCGAGACGGTGAGGATGCTCGCCTCCAGGTCGGTGCCGATGCCGACGACCGCGCGGTCGAACTCGTGCACCGACAGCTGGCGCAGCGCCTCCTCCTTGGTGGAGTCGGCCACGACCGCGTGCGTGAGCGTCCCGGCCAGCTCGTCGACGAGCGCCGGGTCGCGGTCGATCCCGAGGACGTCGACCCGCCCGTCCTCCATGAGCTCCGTCGCCAGCGAGCGGCCGAAGCGGCCCAGGCCGATGACGACCACCGAGCGCGGGTTCGTGAGTGCGGAGCGCCTAGCCAATGATCGGTCTCCCTTCGGGGAACTCGTACATGCGGGTGCGCTCGCGCAGCGCGAGCGCCGCCCCCAGGGTGATGGGCCCGACCCGGCCCAGGAACATCAGCAGCGCCAGGATCACCTGCCCGCTCTCGGGCAGCTGCGGCAGCAGCCCCGACGACAGGCCCACGGTGGCGAAGGAGGAGATGACCTCGAAGACGACCATGTCCAGCGGCAACCCCGTCATCTCGACGAGGACCACCGTCGCCGTGACGACGACGCCCACCGAGACCAGCGCCACCGTCAGCGCCTGCCGGCAGACCCGGTCGGGCACCCGGCGCCCGAACACCGTCACCGACGCCTCGCCGCGGAACTCCGCCAGCAGCACGACCGCCAGCAGCGCGAACGTCGTCACCTTGATGCCGCCGGCCGTGCTCGCCGACCCGCCGCCGATGAACATCAGGACGTCCATGACCAGCCAGGACCCCCCGTTCATCTGCGAGACGTCGACGGAGTTGAACCCCGAGCTGCGCGTCGCGCTGGACTGGAAGAGGCCCGCCAGCGGTCGCGCCCACCAGTCCAGCGCCCCCAGCGTCGCCGGGTTGCGCCACTCGTTGACCGTCAGGAAGACCCAGCCGACGAGCAGCAGCGGCACGGTCGTGGCCAGCGTCAGCTTGGTGTGCAGCGACCAGCGCTGCGGCAGGCGGAACTGCCGGCGCAGCTCCAGCAGGACGGGGAAGCCCAAGCCGCCGACGAAGGAGGCGCCCACGACCGGCAGGCACATCCACGGGTCGGCGACGAAGTCGGTCATGCTGTCCCCGCGCAGCACGAAGCCCGCGTTGTTGAAGGAGGAGACCGCCAGGAACGTGCCCTCCCACGCCGCCGAGGGCAGGCTGGCGCCGTAGCCGACGAACAGCCGGGTCGTCAGCAGCACCGCCGTGACGGCCTCGACGAGCACGGACACCTTCACGACGCCGAGCAGGACGGTGCGCACGTCGCCGAGGTCGAAGCCGCGGGTCTCGGTGGTGGTGAGCATCCGCGAGCGCAGGCCCATGCGGCGCGAGGCGACCACGCCCAGCAGCGAGGCGGACGTCATGATGCCGAACCCGCCGACCTGGGCGAGGGCGAGGATGACGACGAGGCCGAAGGTCGACCAGTGCTCGCGGGTGTCGACCACGACGTGGCCGGTCACGCACAGCGCGCTCACCGCCGTGAACAGCGCCTGCACGAACGTCGCCGCGCCCTCCCCGCGGTGGGCGACCGGCAGCCACAGCAGCGCCGTGCCCACGGCCACGACGGTCGCGAAGGTGACGGCCACGACCTGGGCCGGGTGGCGCAGGATGCGGCGGCGCGAGGTGAGCGCAACCACCAGCGGCCTCCCAGCGCCTCGACCCTCCCGGCGCGAGGGGCGCGCCGACCGGATCAGGCTAGGCGATCCACCGCCCGCCGGCGGCCGCTCAGGCGCCGTCCACCCCGTCCAGCGGAACCTCCAGCAGCTCCAGCAGGTCCCGGCGGCCGAAGAAGCGCGCCGACTCCAGGGCGTTGGGGCTGCCGAGGTAGGGGTCGGCGTCGGCGGCCACGAGCGCGGCCACGACGTCGCGCTCGCCCTTGAAGACCGCACCCGCCAGCGGCGTCTGCCCGCGGCCGTTGACGCGGTCGGGGTTCGCGCCGCGCTCCAGCAGCGCCCGCACCGTGGCCGGGTGGCCGTGGTAGGCGGCGAGCATCAGCAGGCAGTCGCCCTCGCTGTCGGTGGAGTCCACGGGCACCCCGGCGTCGAGGTAGCCGCACAGCTCGCGCGAGCGGCCGTTGCGGGCGTGCTCGAAGACGCGGTGCGCCAGCTCCAGCGCCCGCTCCTCCCCCTCGTCGGCCGGTCCGACCGGCTCCGCGGGCGGGACGAGCGCGTCCGGGTCCTCGCGGCTGTCCGTCACGGCGACAGGGTAGGTCCGCCCGCGCACCGAGCGCACCCCGTCCGGCGTCGCGGCCGGCCTGGAGCGCTCGGGAGCGCTCAGGAGCGCTCCAGGACCGAGCTCACGGTCGCCATCGCCCCGCTCAGCGCGGCCAGGTAGGCGCGCGAGACCTCGTACACCACGTGCCCGGCCTCGGCGATCGTGCGCGGCTCGTCCACCTCGTAGGCGAGCACGGCGCTCAGCGCCGCCCCCGCCGGGCCGTGGCGGTCCACGAGGGCGCTGCGCACGGCGCGCGCGACCCCGGTGGTGTCCACGAGCTCCTCCTCGCGCATCCCCAGCACGGTCGCCACCCCCGACAGCAGGCCCACCGTGTAGGCCAGGTCCGCCTCGCGCGGGGACAGCCGCGCGCACGCGGCGGCGCGGGCCAGCACCATCGTGAGGGACTCGGTGTCCACGCTCGTGACGCCGCCGAGCAGCATGAGGACCACCCACGACAGCAGCTGCTTGCGGCCCAGCAGCACGATGGCCTGCCGCAGCGAGGTGACCTCGGTGCGCGTGCCGGCCGCCGCCGACGTCACCGTCTTGAACACCCGCAGGCTCAGCGCGGGGTCGGAGGCGACGAGCTCCTCGACTTCGCGCATGGGGGCGTCGGCGCCGGTGAGGGCGCGCACCAGCCGCAGGCAGACCATCTGCGAGGGCGTGAGGCTGACGGCCTCCAGCGTCACCGGCCGCTGCAGCCCGTAGCCCTGGAAGAGGTCGACGCCCGCGGCGCTGCAGCGCGCGAACAGCTCGTCGTCCTCGATGCGCTCCACGACGACCAGCGCGTCCGGGTTGTGCCGGCGGGCCAGGGCCAGGACGTCCTCGAAGGAGCCGCCGGTGGCCTCCACGTCGATCTTCACGTACTGCGCCAGCTCCACGGCCCGCAGCCGCCCCGGCTCCCCGGCGAAGTCGTCGACGGCGATGCGGTAGCCCTCCTCGCGCAGCCGCAGCAGCCCGGCGTGGACCTCGTCGTCGACCTCGACGTTCTCCAGCAGCTCCAGGACGACCTGGCTCGGCGAGCACGGCATCGGCAGCTCGCCCGTGAAGAAGCCGCGCGTGAGGTTGATGAACAGCAGCTTGTCGCCGGCGATCTGCTCCACGCCGAAGTCGCCGAAGGTCGCGCTGATGACCTGCGAGGTCGCGTGGTCCTGCTCGGCGCCCTCGGCCAGCTCGGCGCTGGCGCGGCCGTGGGCGCGGAAGAGCAGCTCGTAGGCGACGAGGCGGCGCTCGCGGTCGTAGATGCCCTGGCGGCCCACCCGCACGGGGGCGACCGACCCCGACGTCCACGCGCTCCCGCCCGCGGCCGCCGATTCGCCGCCGGCGGTGGTGGTGCTGGTGCCCGTGGTGGTGCCCGTGGTGGTGCCCACCGTGCCGCCCGCGGGGGGGTGCGCGGGAGCAGCGCGACGAGCGGGGTTGCCGTGCCAGCTCACTGGTCGCCCTCCCGTCCCGTGCTCGCCCGCGACCTCACCTGCCCTACAACGGCGTGCGGAGCGCCCGGCTGAAGCCCCGGCGCCCGGGACTGGGCCGAACGGGCGTGTCCGGCGGCGCGTCGCGGCGCGGGCGCTCAGACGGGGGTGCGCAGGAAGCCCTGGAAGGAGCGGCTCGGCGTGGGGCCGCGCTGGCCCTGGTAGCGCGAGCCGGAGGCGTCGCTGCCGTAGGGGCTCTCGGCGGGGGAGGAGAGCTGGAAGAAGCACAGCTGGCCGATCTTCATCCCCGGCCACAGCGTGATCGGCAGCGTCGCCACGTTGGACAGCTCCAGCGTCACGTGCCCGGAGAAGCCGGCGTCGATGAAGCCCGCCGTGGAGTGCGTCAGCAGCCCCAGCCGGCCCAGGCTGCTCTTGCCCTCCAGCCGCGCGGAGATGTCGTCGGGCAGCGTCACGACCTCGAAGGTCGAGCCGAGCACGAACTCGCCCGGGTGCAGGATGAACGGCTCCTCGCCCTCGACCTCCACCAGCCGGGTCAGCTCCGGCTGCTCCTGGGCGGGGTCGATGACGGAGTACTTGTGGTTGTCGAAGAGGCGGAACATCCGGTCCAGGCGCACGTCGACGCTGCTCGGCTGCACCATCGACGGCTCGAACGGGTCCAGGACCACCCGGCCCCGGTCCAGCTGGGCACGGATGTCGCGGTCGGAGAGCAGCACGGGCGTCACGCTACCCCCGGCCCGGGCCTGCCCCCGGGTCCGCTACGATGGACGTGCTCGACGCCGGGGCCGGTCCCCGGAGGTCGCTGTGCGGGTGTAGTTCAATGGTAGAACTTCAGCTTCCCAAGCTGATAGCGCGGGTTCGATTCCCGTCACCCGCTCCTCACGAGGCCCAGGTCCAGCGGACCTGGGCCTCTGCCGTCCCCGGGGGCGGGTGCGCCGTCCCCGCGGCTCAGGCCGCCAGCGCCTGCCCGCCGCGCCGGCCGCCCCGCCCGCCGCCCCGGTGGGCGAGCCGCTCGCGGTACATCGCGGCCGCGTCGCGGAAGGCCGCCAGCGCGTACTCCGGCACCTGCAGCCCCTCGCGGTGCGCCCACAGCAGCTGCGTCTCCAGCCGCGAGATGTCGCGGACGTTGCGCTCCAGCTGCTCGTCCAGGCCCAGCTCGACGACGACGCCGCCGAAGTCGGTGCGCTGCTCGCGGGTGGCGGCGCCGAC
This sequence comes from Kineococcus vitellinus, assembly GCF_009906315.1. Classification (GTDB taxonomy): domain Bacteria; phylum Actinomycetota; class Actinomycetes; order Actinomycetales; family Kineococcaceae; genus Kineococcus; species Kineococcus vitellinus. The sequence goes on from NZ_JAAALL010000027.1 coordinate 7,915, forward strand.
CAGGCCGTAGCTGCGCGAGCGCAGCAGGCGGGCCAGGTGCAGCTGCCAGGGGGCGATGGCGCCGGACTGGACCATCTCCTGCGCGCTGAGGCGGTAGAAGGCGAAGTGGCCCGGCTCCTGCACCTTGATCGCGTCGACGACGGTGCGCTTGACGGCGTGCTCGCCCATCTCGCCCAGCCCCTCGCTCATCGCCTGGTAGGCGAGCATCGCGGACTTCTCCGTGGCCGCGCCGGTCAGGTAGTACAGGAGCCGGACGACCTCGTGCACGACGGGCAGGTGGGCCAGGGCGCCGAGCACCCGCACCCGGGCCGGCACCTCACCGGTGTTCGCGACCACCGGCGGCATGCCCAGGTGCTGCCCGAGGGTGTCCAGCAGGATCCCGTGGCGCTCCTCCTGCGGGCCCCAGACGTCGGCGTAGAAGAGGCGGTCGGTCTCGCTGACGTCGGGGAGCAGGACGGCCAGCTCCAGGACGTTGCGCTCGACCTCCACCTCCACCCGCGCCATGTACTCCAGCACCCCGCCGAAGCGGTCCCGGACCGCGGCGGGGTCGAGCACGCGGTAGTCGGTGGAGTCGAGGTCGACGGGCGGGTGGCGCTCGCCCAGGCGCAGGACGTGCTCACGGATCCTGGTGGCGTCCACGCGAGGTTCGGACATGGCGGTGCGGCTCCCTGCGACGACGGTGATCACTACGTCTGTCGTTCGGTGCCGCGGCGCCGGGGGTTGGCTCGGACCTCGATCCGCTCACCCGTCCGGGTGGTCGCGCACCGCACAAGCACATCAACGGAGCGTGTGAGGTTCGTTGCACTGAGTTGCTGATCGGCGCTCCTGCTGGTCGAGTTGAGGGGTGCGGCGCGCTCCAGCCGGGCCTCGCACCGGTCGAGACCACGACCGGCGCCTGCAACCACCGGGCGCGACGTCGTGCGAGGAGACGCATGCCCACGTCGAACCCGGTGGCGCGCTCCACCGGTGCGCGCCCCGCGCGCGCCCTGCCCCTGCTGGCCGCCGTGCTGGCCGCCGTGCTGGCCGCCGGCCTCGCCGCGGCCAGCGTCGCGGCGCACTGGTGGCCCGTGCTGGCCGCCCTGGCCCGCACCGGCTGCTTCGCGGCGACGGCGCTGCTGCTGCGCCGCAGCGCCCGCCGCGCCGGCGCCGAGGGCGAGGTCTGGCGGTGGGCGGCCCTGGCGGCGACCGCCGTCTGCGCCGGCTCGGCCCTGGACGCCCTCGAGCGCGCGCTGGAGCAGGTGGGGACCGTCCCGCCCGGCGCGCACGGCACCGCCTTCGCGGTGGCGACCCTGCTCGCCTGCCCGCTGGTCTACCGCGGCCTCATCGTGTGGAACCGGTTGCGGACCGCCACCACCGACCCCGGGGACTGGCTCAACGGGCTCAGCGCCACCCTCGCCCTGGCCGCGCTGGGGAACCTGCTCCTCTCCTGGCGCGGGGACGGGCGCGCCGGGCTGCCCTGGGGCGAGGTGCAGCTGCTGCTCTTCCAGGCCGCCGCCCTCGTCGTGGTGCTCGGCACCACCGTCACCGTCGCCACGATGGGCGACCTGCTGCGCGACCCCCGCCCGTGGGCGGTCGCGGCCGGTGCGCTGGTGGCCCTGGCCGGGGTCGTGCCGTGGAACGACTGGTCCGGCAGCGCCGGCTGGCTGGTCCTGCTGGCGGCCCTCGCCGCCGCGGGGCTGCTGCCGGTGCGCGCCTCCCGGCCCCAGGCGGCCACCACCCAGTCCCTGACCATCGGCGCGCTCGTCGTGCTGCTGGCCGGCGTCGCGATCCTCGTGGCCAACACCCGGCTCGAGCCCGCGCGGACGAGCACCTCGGTCCTGTGGGCCGTGCTCGCGGTCGTCGGCGTCAGCACCCGCGTGGTCAACCTCATCCGCGACCTGTCCTCGCTGGCGGTGCGCCGGCAGGAGGCGCTGACGGACGAGCTGACCGGCCTGGCCAACCGCCGCGCGTTCTCCCGCCGCCTGGAGGAGCTGGCCCGCCTGCACCGGCCCGTCGCGCTGCTCGTCCTCGACCTGGACCGCTTCAAGGAGGTCAACGACCGCTTCGGGCACGGGGTGGGCGACGAGCTGCTGCGGGCGCTGGCCGCGCGGTTGCGGGCCGCGGCGCCCCCGGAGGGGCTGCTGGCCCGGCTGGGCGGCGACGAGTTCGCCGTCGTGCTGCCGGGCGCCTCCCCGGAGGCCGCCGCGCGCAGCGCCCGGCAGCTGGTGCGGGCCTGCCGCGCCCCGCTCGACGCGGGCGCGTTCGGCGGTGCCGCGCTCGGTGCCGCGCTCGGCGGCGCGCTCGGTGGCGCAGCGGCCGGGGACCCGGCGGACCCCGGGCCCCGGCTGGAGCTGGACGTCAGCATCGGCGTCGCGGCGACCCCCGCGCTCGCCGACGGCGGTGAGCTGCTGCGGCGGGCCGACGCCGCGATGTACGTGGCCAAGACCGGGCGCACCGGCGTCAGCACCTTCGACGAGGAGATCGACGAGCGCGCCCGCGAGCGCGCGCGGCTGGCCGACGAGCTGGTGGCCGCCCTCGCCCCCGGGCAGGACGAGCGGCCGCCGTTCCCGGTGCACTACCAGCCGCAGGTGTCGGCGGCCACGGGGGAGGTGACCGGCGTCGAGGCGCTCGTGCGCTGGCAGCACCCGCGCGCGGGCCTGCTGCCGCCGGCTGCCTTCCTGGACCTCGTCGAGCAGCGCGGGCTGGTGGAGCGCCTCACCCGGCACGTACTGCGGGTGGCGGCGGCGGACGCGGCGAGCTGGCGCGCCCAGGGCCTGGGGCGGCTGCGGACCTCGGTCAACCTGTCCGCGACCTGCCTGGCCGACCCCGCCCTCGTGCCCGAGCTGCTGGCGGTCCTGCCCGCCGGCAGCCGCCCGTCCGACGTGGTCCTGGAGGTGACCGAGACGATGCTCATGACCGACCCCGGCGCCGCCCTGGAGGTCTGCCGCGCCGTCACCGCCGCCGGCTTCGGGCTGAGCATCGACGACTACGGCACGGGCTACTCCTCGCTGGCGTACCTCAGCGACCTGCCGGCCAGCGAGCTGAAGATCGACCGCTCGTTCACCGCCCGGCTGGTGCAGGACGCGCGCGTCGGCGCGATCATCGCCGGCACCGTCGAGCTGGGCCACCGGCTGGGGCTGCGCGTGGTCGCCGAGGGAGCCGAGGACGAGGCCACGCTCGCGGCGCTGCGCGGGCTGGGGTGCGACGAGGTGCAGGGCTTCGTCCACGCCCGCCCGCTGCCGGCCGGGGACCTCGCCGCGTGGTTGCGGTCCCGCCCTCGCCCGTCGGCACCGCCCGCACCGCCGGCGCCGGTGGCCGGGGCGGCCGGCGCGGCGACCTGAGCCGCGCCGCGGCTCAGCCCAGCTCGGGCTCCGGCGGCCCGGGCCGGGAGCGCCCCGGTCCGGCGACCGCGGGCCGCGGCCGGTCCTCCGGGTGCGCGCGCAGGGCCAGCACGGCCACGTCGTCCTGGTGGGCGCCGCCGAGGCGGGCCTCGAGCACGGCCTCGACGAAGGCGTCGAGGTCGGCCGCCGCGGCCTGCTCCGCCGCCCGCCCCAGGTCCGCGAGCCCGTCCGTCAGCGACTGGTCGCGGCGCTCGACGAGGCCGTCGGTGTAGAGCAGCAGCGTCGCCGACGGCGGCAGCGGCACGGTGCGGTCGGTGCGGTCGGCCTCCGGCAGCACCCCGAGCATGAGGTCGGGGTGCTCGTCGAGGAAGCGGGTGCGCGCCGCCCGCCCGCCGTCCGCGGGGGTCAGCAGCAGCGGCGCGGGGTGCCCGGCGTTGGACCAGGTGAGCCGGCGGGCACCGGTGCGCCGCTCGTCCTCGTCCTGCTCGACGCGCGCGACCACCGCGGTGGCCAGGACCTCCAGCCCCAGGCGCTCCACGGCGGCGTCGACGCGGCGCAGCACCTGCGCCGGGCTCTGGCCGCCCTCGACGGCGTAGCTGCGCAGCAGCCCGCGCAGCTGCCCCATCGCGGCCGCTGCGTGGATGTCGTGGCCGGTGACGTCGCCGATGACGAGGACGGTGCAGCCGTCGGCGTCGACGAGCGCGTCGTACCAGTCGCCGCCGACCTGGTCGCCGCTGCTGGCCGGCAGGTAGCGGCTGGTCAGCTGCAGGTGGTCCGGTTCGGGCAGCCGGGTGAGCATCGCCGCCTGCAGCGTGCGCGCGGCCTGGCGGCGGTCCTGCAGCGTGGCGAGCTGGGCGTTGCGCACGCCGACGGCGACGACGGCCAGCGCGGCCGCGGCCGCGACGACGACGGTGCGCACGACGCCGGGGACGACCGGCACGCCGTCGGCGAGCACCAGGGCTCCGGCCGCCGCGACGGCGAGGGCGCCGACGGCGACCGTCTGGCGGCGCGAGCCGCCCAGCCCGGTGAGCACCGGGCTCAGCGCCAGGGTGCCGGAGATGTTGGCGCTGCGACGGTCGACGAGGAAGCCACCGCCGAGGTCGAGCAGGCACAGCACGAGGCCGGCGACGACGCCGAGCAGCACCCAGCGCCGCGAGGGCACGAGCGGATAGGCACCTTGCGGCTGCCCCGACACCAGGGGGGTGATCTCCGGCACGGGGACAGTTTCCCGCACGGGGCGTGCCCGACCGGTCACCAGTGGTCAGGGTGGGCCACGGCTGGTCGTGCAGGCCGTGACGCGGGTGGAGCGGGTCGAGACGGTGGGGCGGGTGCGGACGGGCCGCCGGTGGCCCGTCCGCACCCGCCCGGTGCGCGTCAGCCCTTGAAGGCGTCCTTCAGGTGCTCACCGCGCTGCTTGACGTCGGCCGCCGTCTGGTCCTTGCGGCCCTCGGCGCGCAGCTCCTCGTCGTCGCTCGCGCTGCCGGCGGCCTCCTTCGCCCGCCCGGCCACGTCCTGCGCCGCGTTCTTGATCTTGTCCGATGCGCTCATGGGTCAACGAGACACCCGCGCGGGCGGCGCCGCACCCCGGGACCGGCGCGCGCGCGGGCCGCTCGCGCCCTAGCGTCGACCGCGGCCGGCGGAGCAGCCGGCACGACGACGGGAGCCCCCATGGCCTTGCGTGTCCTCTTCCTCGGCGGGACCGGGATCATCAGCTCGGCGTGCGCCGCGCTCGCGCTCGAGCGCGGGATCGACCTGACGGTGCTCAACCGCGGCGGCTCGTCCGCCAAGCGGCCGCTGCCGCCGGACGTGCGCACCCTCACCGGCGACGCCCGCGACCCGGTCTCGCTGCGGGAGGCGATCGGCGGCGAGGAGTTCGACGTCGTCGTCGACTTCATCGCCTTCACCCCCGAGCACGTGCGCGCGGACGTGGAGCTGTTCACCGGCCGCACCGGGCAGTACGTGTTCATCTCCAGCGCCTCGGCGTACCAGAAGCCCGTCGGGCACCTGCCGATCACGGAGTCCACGCCGCTGCGCAACCCGTTCTGGCAGTACTCGCGCGACAAGATCGCCTGCGAGGACCTGCTCGTGCGGGCCTACCGCGAGGACGGCTTCCCCGCCGTCCTCGTGCGGCCCAGCCACACCTACGACCGCACCCTGCTGCCCGTGGACGACGGCTGGACGACGATCGACCGGATGCGGCGCGGCGTGCCCGTCGTCGTGCACGGCGACGGCACCTCGCTGTGGGTGCTCACCCACCACACCGACTTCGCGAAGGGGTTCGTGCCGCTGCTGGGCGAGCCGGCCGTCACCGGCGACGTCGTGCACATCACCGGCGACGAGGTCCTCACCTGGGACCGCATCCACCGCACGCTGGCGCAGGCCGCGGGCGCTCCGGAGCCGACGCTGGTGCACGTGCCCAGCGACGTCATCGCCCGCGAGGCGCCCGACCGCGGGCCGGGGCTGCTGGGGGACAAGGCGCACTCGGTGGTCTTCGACAACACCAAGCTCAAGCGGCTGGTGCCGTCCTTCGCCGCCACGACGAGCTTCGCGGCCGGGGCGCGGGAGATCATCGCCCACCACGACGCCACTCCGGACCTGCGGGTCGTCGACCCCGTCGTCGACGCCCGCCAGGACCGGCTGGTGGAGCGGTTCGGCTGAGCCTCAGGCCTTCGCGGCGCCGTCGTCGCCCGGCCCCAGGCCGGGCGGCAGCTCGCCGAAGCTCTTGCGGTAGACGACCGCCGCCTGGCGCTCGACGAGCAGGCGGGTCAGGCCGATGACCGCACCGGAGGCGAGCGCCCAGACGACCGCCTCCTTCCAGGCGACGTCCGGGTCCTCCGGGTTGTCCGGCGGCGGCGAACCGGTCGCCGTGACCCAGACCTTCTTCGTGACGCGGCTCGCGACGGCGGTCGCGAGGATGCCCGACGCGGGGCCCACCAACTTCCAGAGGAACGAGCTCATGGACGCGAACCCTGCCCTACAGCAGGTCCAGGAGCCAGCCCAGGACCGGGGTGAGGGCGGCCGCGGTGCCGCCGAGGACGGCGACGATGACCAGCAGGGTGATCAGGCGCACCCCGCGGGAGGGGCCGCCGTCGGGTCCGCGCATCATCCGGAGCACGGGGGCATCCTCGCAGGTGCCCCGGTGCTAACCTCCCTGCACACGACAGGGGAGCGCCGCGGGGCGCTGAGAGTGCGGGATGCCGCAGACCCTCGAACCTGATCCGGTTCACACCGGCGTAGGGAGTCGGGCCGACCTCGACCCGTGGCGATCGGCGCCGCGGGTCCCCCTCCTGAGCACAGGAGGAACCTCGTGAGCACCACCCTCACCCGCTCGTCCAGCCCCGGGCGCTGGCGCACCGTCGACCTCGTCACCGCGGCCGTGCTGGGCGTCGCCTTCGGCGTCGTCTTCTGGGGCTGGGCCGTCGTCTACGCCGCGCTCTCGCCCGTCTTCGCCGTGCTCGCCCCGCTCTCCGGCCTGCTGGGCGGCGTGTGGCTGCTGCCGGCCGTCGTCGGCGCGCTCGTCGTGCGCCGCCCCGGCGCCGCGCTGCTGGCGGAGCTGGTCGCCGCCAGCGTCGAGGCGCTGCTCGGCAGCCACTGGGGCGTCGGCGTCCTGGTCTCCGGCGCGGTCCAGGGCCTCGGCGTGGAGATCGCCGTCGCCGTGTTCGCGTGGAAGCGCTGGGGCGTGGGCGTGGCCGTCCTCGGCGGGGTCGTCGCCGCCGTCCTGGAGGGCGTCTACGAGCTGTTCGCCTACTTCGCGGGGACGTGGACCCTCGGCTTCCAGGTCCTCTACGTCGCCTGCTTCGCGCTCTCCGGCGCCCTCGTCGCCGGCGTGGGCGGCTGGGCGCTGGTGCGCGCGCTGGCCCGCGCGGGCGCGCTGGGCGCCTTCGGGGCGGGCCGCGAGCTGCACCGGCGCGGCTGAGGCGCGGCGGCGGACGTGCCCGACCTGCGCCTGAGCGACCTCAGCGTCACCCCGGCCGGTGCGCGGCGCCCCGTGGTCGACCGCGTGGACCTCGACGTGCCCGCGGGCCAGCGCGTCCTGCTCGTCGGTCCCAGCGGTGCCGGCAAGTCGACCGTGCTGCGGGCGCTGGCGGGGCTGCTGGAGGACGACGTCGACGCCCGCGGCGAGGTCCTGCTCGGCGGCCGCCCCGCGCGGCCGGGCGAGGTGGGGCTGCTGCTGCAGGACCCGCTGGACACCGTGGTCGCCGCGACCGCCGGCCGGGACACCGCCTTCGGCCCCGAGAACGCGGGCCTGCCCCGCGAGGAGGTCTGGCGGCGGGTCGCGCAGGCCCACGCCGCCGCGCACCACGTCGCCGGCCGCGACCGGGACGTCGCGACGCTGTCCGGCGGCGAGCGCCAGCGCCTCGCGCTCGCCGGTGCCCTCGCGGTGCAGCCGTCGGTGCTGCTGCTGGACGAGCCGACCTCGATGCTCGACGCGCCCACCGCCGCCCGGGTGCGGGAGGCGGTGCTGCGGGCGGCCGCCGGGCGCACCCTCGTCGTCGTCGACCACGACCTCGCCGGCTGGGCGCCGCACGTGGACCGGGTGCTCGTCCTCGGCCGCGGCGGCCTCCTCGTCGCCGACGGCGCGCCCGCCGACGTCCTCGCGGGCTCGCGGGCGCTGCCGGCCGACGGCCTGTGGCTGCCCGGGGCGCCGGCGCCGCGGCCCGTGGACGTGCCCGCGGGGCTGCTCGCGCCGCAGCTCGCGGTGCCGGGGGCGGCCACCGGGGACGCGCTGCTCACCGGGCGCGGTCTGGGCCTGGTGCGCCGCCGCCGCGGCCTGCGCCCCGCCCCGCCCGCGACCGTGCTGCACGGGGTGGACGTGGCGCTCCCCGCGGGGCGCTCCACCGCGTTCACCGGTCCCAGCGGGTCGGGCAAGTCGAGCCTGCTCGCGGTGCTCGCCGGCCTGGCCCGCCCCACCGGGGAGCTGACCGCCGCGCCCGGGCTCGCGGGGGGCCTGCCGCCGCAGCCGTGGCGCTGGCGCTCGCGCGAGCTGGCCGCCCGCCTGGCGTGGGTGCCGCAGTTCCCCGAGCACACCTTCGTGCGGGCCACCGTGCGCGAGGAGGTCGCCGCGACGCCGCTGGCGCTGGGGTGCCCCGGGGCGCGCGGCGAGCAGCTGCTGGAGCTGCTCGGGCTGGCGCACCGCGCGGACGTGAACCCGTTCCGCCTCTCCGGCGGCGAGCAGCGGCGGCTGGCGCTGGCGGGGGCGCTGGCCGCGGGGCCCGCCGTGCTGCTGGCCGACGAGCCGAGCGTGGGGCAGGACCGCGGCACCTGGGCGGTCGTGGCGGGGCTGCTGGCGGCCGCGGCGCGCGAGGGCGTCGCGGTGGGGGTCAGCACCCACGACGAGCGGTTGCTGCGGGTGCTGGACGGCCCGGTGGTGGCGCTGCGCGGCGGGACGCGGGTCGCGGGGGTGGCCGCGTGAGCCGCGACGGGACCCCCGCCGCCGTCCCCAGCGGTGTCCCCAGCGGTGTCCACAGGACTGTGCACACCCCTGTGGACGAGGCGGTGGAGAAGCCGGTGGACGGTGCGGGGGAGGCGGGCGCGGCTGTGGACGGGCCGGTGGACGCCGGGGTGCCGCCGACCCCGGCCCAGCTGCGCTCCGCCGCCCCCGGACCGCCCGTGCGCTCGTGCGGGCCGCTGTCGCTGCTGGCGGTCTCGCTGCTGTGCGCGCTCGGCGCCCTCGCGGTCGACGACTGGCAGCAGGCCGCGGTGGCCCTGCTCGTGCAGCTGCTGTGCCTGCCCCTGGTCGTGGGCCGGGGCGCCTCCCCGGGGCGCCGGCTGGTGCCGCTGGCCGTGGCGGCGCTGTCGGTGGGGTGGTCCACCGTCCTGGCCGGCGACTCCGACGAGCCGCTGCGCACGGCCGCGACCGCCGCGCTGCGCCTGGTCGTCCTCGTGCTGCCGGGCGTCCTGCTGCTGGGCTGGCTGGACCCCGGCGAGGCCGGCGACCACCTCGCGCAGCGGCTGCGGCTGCCCGGGCGCGTGGTCGTCGCCGCGGTCGCCGCCCTCGGGCAGCTGGCCACGCTGGCGCAGGTGTGGGACCAGGTCGCCGCGGCCCGGCGGGTGCGCGGGCTGGGGGCGGGCCGCTCGCCGCTCTCGCGCGCGCGGTGGGCGGCCTCGACGGCGTTCGGGCTGCTCGTGGACGCCGTGCGCCGCGCGGGGCGCACGGCGGTGGCCATGGACGCCCGCGGGTTCGCCGCGGCGGGGGTGGACGCCCCCCGCTCGTGGGCGCTGCCCGCGCCGTGGCGGCGGGCCGACAGCGTGCTGCTGGCCGCCGGGGCGCTGGTGGCGGCGGTGCCCCTGCTGGTCCGCCTGCTCGGCTGACCCGCTGTGGACCACTGGTGATCTTCCACGGTGCACCGTGGAAGATCACGGTTCGTCCACGAGCTCAGGGGGCCGGGGGCAGCGGCCAGACGTCGGCGAGCATCCCGCCCCCGGCGGTGTGGCGGGCGGCGGCGGGGGAGTCGAGCACCACGAGCAGCTCCTCCGCGCCGCCCGGCTCGGCGGGGACGACCCCGATGCCCTCGGGGTGGTCCTCGCCCTGCCCGTGCGGCAGCTCCAGGACGACCGGCAGCTCGCGGGCGCGCACGACCGCGGGCGCCGCGGTGCTCAGGCCGCCGGGCCAGCGGTGCACGCGCACCGGCCCGGACAGCCCCATCGAGGGCCCGGTGAGCACGAGCAGGTCGTCGCCGTGCGGGGCGAGGTCGCGCACGCCGAGGCCGCGCAGGTCCAGCAGGTGCAGCCGGTAGCGGCGGCCGTCCTCGAACTCGCGCAGCACCAGGCGGCCGTCGTCCTTGCGGTGGGTGTCCGGCCGCAGCTCCAGCAGCACCGCCCAGCCGCGCAGGACGGGCCCGCGCAGGCCGACGAGGACCCGGGTGCCCTCCTCGTCCTCGCGCACGGCGACGCCCTCGACGTCGAGGCCGTTGTCCTTGGAGGGGATGGCCAGGAACGGCGCGAGCAGGTCGTCGTCGGCGAGCTCGGCGGCCAGGTCGTCGTCGTGGGCGCCGAGGACCGCGGCCGTCAGGCGCCGCCCGTCCAGGTCCACCTCGCGGGCGGGCAGGCCGGTGGCCGGGTCGACCGGCAGCCGCACGAGCACGAAGCGGTTGGCCTCGCGCACGACCTTGCCCAGCCGCTTGCGCGCCTTGTCGTCGGGGTCGGAGTCGCGGACCTTCTTGCGCTTGAGGCTGTGCGAGCCGATCGCCCACAGCCACGGGCCGGTGCGGGCCAGGCCCTCGACGTCGGCCTCCTCGGAGGCGGCGGCGGGCAGCTCGACGAGGTCGGCGAGCGCGACGCTCACCTGCTCGCCGTAGCCGGTGAGGCGGCCGGCGGCGTCGCGCTGCTCGGTGAGGCGCTCGACGGTGGCCGTCTCGTCGCCGGCGACCCACAGGTGGGGCCCGTCGGTGCGGACGGCGGAGAGGTTGACGTGGGTGAGCCCGGCCTTCGACTCCTCGGCGAAGTGCAGCGGGACCTGGCGCAGCGGGTGCACGCCGGGACAGCGTGCGAGCGGGCGCCCGGGTTCCCGCGGCCGGCGGGAACAACCCGGCCGCCCCAGCAGTTGAGCCGATCAGACTCAAGTCCAGCCGTCACGGCTTGACACGGCGGCGGACGTCGCCAGACTTGAGCCAGGAACGCTCAAGCGATCAGGAAAGAGGAGCCACACCATGGCACGTGCGGTCGGCATCGACCTCGGTACCACCAACTCCGTCGTCTCCGTCCTCGAGGGCGGTGAGCCGACGGTCATCGCCAACGCGGAGGGCGGTCGCACGACCCCGTCGGTGGTGGCGTTCGCCAAGAACGGCGAGGTGCTGGTCGGCGAGATCGCCAAGCGCCAGGCCGTCACGAACGTCGACCGCACCATCCGGTCCGTGAAGCGCCACGTCGGCACCGACTGGAACGTCTCGATCGACGACAAGAAGTACACCCCGCAGGAGATCAGCGCCCGCGTGCTGCAGAAGCTCAAGCGCGACGCGGAGAGCTACCTCGGCGAGGCCGTCACCGACGCCGTCATCACCGTCCCGGCGTACTTCTCCGACGCCCAGCGCCAGGCCACCAAGGAGGCCGGCGAGATCGCGGGCCTGAACGTCCTGCGCATCATCAACGAGCCCACCGCGGCCGCGCTCGCCTACGGCCTGGACAAGGGCAAGGAGGACGAGCTCATCCTCGTCTTCGACCTCGGCGGCGGCACGTTCGACGTGTCCCTCCTGGAGGTCGGCAAGGACGAGGACGGCTTCTCCACCATCCAGGTGCGCGCCACCTCCGGCGACAACAACCTCGGCGGCGACGACTGGGACCAGCGCGTCGTCGACCACCTGCTGAAGAAGGTCTCCGGCGCCTACGGCATCGACCTGTCCAAGGACAAGATCGCCATGCAGCGCCTGCGCGAGTCCGCCGAGCAGGCCAAGAAGGAGCTGTCGACGGCGACGAGCACGAACATCTCCCTGCAGTACCTGTCGATGACGGAGAACGGCCCCGTCCACCTGGACGAGCAGCTGACCCGCGCGCAGTTCGAGCAGATGACCCAGGACCTGCTGGACCGCACCAAGGCGCCGTTCCACGCGGTCATCCGCGACGCCGACGTCAAGCTCGCCGACATCGACCACGTCGTGCTCGTGGGCGGCTCCACCCGCATGCCGGCCGTGACGAACGTCGTCAAGGAGCTCACCGGCGGCCGCGAGCCCAACAAGGGCGTCAACCCCGACGAGGTCGTCGCCATCGGCGCGGCCCTGCAGGCCGGCGTCCTCAAGGGCGAGCGCAAGGACGTCCTGCTCATTGACGTCACCCCGCTGTCCCTGGGCATCGAGACCAAGGGCGGGATCATGACCAAGCTCATCGAGCGCAACACGGCGATCCCGACCAAGCGCTCGGAGGTCTTCACCACCGCCGACGACAACCAGCCGTCCGTGCTCATCCAGGTGTTCCAGGGCGAGCGCGAGCTGGCCCGCGACAACAAGCCGCTGGGCACCTTCGAGCTCACCGGCATCGCGCCGGCCCCGCGCGGCGTGCCGCAGGTCGAGGTCACCTTCGACATCGACGCCAACGGCATCGTGCACGTGAGCGCCAAGGACCGCGGCACGGGCAAGGAGCAGTCGATGACCATCTCCGGCGGCAGCGCGCTGTCGAAGGAGGACATCGACCGCATGGTCAAGGACGCCGAGGCGCACGCCAACGAGGACAAGCAGCGCCGCGAGGAGGCCGAGGCCCGCAACCAGGCCGAGGCGCTCGTCTACCAGACCGAGAAGTTCGTCGCGGACAACTCCGACAAGCTGCCGGCCGAGGGCAAGGAGGAGGTCGAGAAGGCCGTCGCCGAGCTCAAGAGCGCGCTCAACGGCAGCGACGCCGCCGAGATCAAGGCCAAGTCCGACGCCGTGGCCCAGGCCAGCCAGAAGCTGGGCGCCGCGATGTACGCCGCGCAGTCCGAGGGCGCCGCGGCCGGTGACGCCGGTGCGCCGGGCGACTCCGCCGGGGCCGGCTCCACCGGGCCCTCCTCCGAGGAGGACGTCGTGGACGCCGAGGTCGTCGACGACGAGAAGGGCAAGTGATGTCGGAGGAGTTCGCCGAACCCACCGTGGTCCGCGACCGGCGCCGGATCGACCCCGAGACGGGGGCGGTCCGCGCCGAGCCCGGCCAGCCCGCCGAGCCCGCCGACCAGCAGGACGGGCAGCAGTCCCCGCAGGCGCAGGCCCCGACGGTCGGCGGCCCGGACGACGGCGCCGCCGACGCGGCGCTGGAGGCCGCGCAGGCCCAGGCCGCCGAGCGCCTGGAGGAGCTGCAGCGGCTGAACGCCGAGTACGTGAACTACCGCAAGCGCGTCGACCGCGACCGGGACGTGGCGCGGAACGCGGCGCTGGCCAGCGTCGCCGAGGCGCTGCTGCCCGTCCTGGACGACGTGCACCTGGCCCGCCAGCACGGCGACCTGACCGGCCCGTTCGTGGCGATCGCCGACAAGCTGGAGGCGACGCTCACCCGCTTCGGCCTGGTGCGCTACGGCGAGAGCGGCGAGCCGTTCGACCCGGCGGTCCACGAGGCGCTGATGCACAGCCACTCCGACGAGCACGAGGTCGCCACGTGCGTCCAGGTGCTGCAGCCGGGGTACCGCTTCGGGGAGCGGATCCTGCGCCCGGCCCGCGTCGCGGTCGCCGACCCGCAGGGATGAACGAGCCCGGGGACAGCACGAGAGCGAAGGGGGGTGGGCGCCGGTGAGCATGCAGGACTGGGCGGAGAAGGACTTCTACGCCATCCTCGGCGTCTCCCACGACGCCGACGCCGCGGAGGTCAAGAAGGCCTACCGCAAGAAGGCCCGCACCCTGCACCCGGACGCCAACCCGGGTGACGCGGCCGCCGAGCAGCGGTTCAAGGAGGTCGGCGAGGCCTACGCGGTCCTGTCCGACCCCGAGCAGCGCCGCCAGTACGACGGCGTCCGCGCGATGGTCGGCGGCGGCGCCCGCTTCTCCTCCGGGGGAGCGGGCGGCCCCGCTGGCGGGGCGGGTTTCGAGGACCTGCTCGGCGGGTTGTTCGGCCAGGGCGGGCGCGCACCCGGCGGCGTGCGCTTCGGCACGCCCGGCGGTGCGGGTGCCGGTGCCGGTGGTTTCGAGGACCTGCTCGGCGGGCTCTTCGGCCAGGCCGGGGCCGGTGCCGGCGGTTTCGGCGGCGGCCCGGCCCAGGCGCCGCCGCGGGGCCAGGACATCGAGGCCTCCGCGCGGGTGTCCTTCCGCGACGCCCTCGACGGCAAGACGGTCTCGCTGCGGGTGCCCGACCCGCGCGGCGGGCCGGCCCGCACGGTCAACGCGCGGCTGCCGCAGGGCGTGCGCGACGGGCAGAAGGTCCGGCTGCGCGGCAAGGGCGTGCAGGGGCCCGGCGGCAGCGCCGGGGACCTGCTGGTCACCGTGCACGTCGAACCCCACCCGGTGTTCCGCCGGGAGGGCGACGACCTGCGGATGACGCTGCCGGTGTCCTTCGACGAGGCCGTCCTCGGCGCCACCGTGGAGGTGCCGACGCTGGAGGGCTCGACGGTGCGGGTCAAGGTCCCCGCGGGGACCCCGTCCGGGCGCTCGCTGCGGCTGAAGGGCCGCGGCGTCAAGCGCTCGCGCGCCGACGACGAGCGCGGCGACCTGCTGGTGGCCGTGGAGGTCGTGGTGCCGCAGCGCGTCGACGGCGCGGTGCGCGAGGCCGTGGAGGCCTTCGCGAAGGCCACCGCCGGCGAGGACCCGCGCGCGGGCCTGGCCGAGCGCGCCCGCAGCTGAGGACCCCCGCCGCGGTGGCCGTGCCCCTCCCGCGGGCACGGCCACCGCGCGGTGCGGGGCGGGAGGCCGGGCAGGAGGCGGGCAGGAGGCGGGGCAGGAGGACGAGGAGAGGAGGGGCAGGTGTTCGACGACGACAGCGCGGTGTTCGTGATCTCGGTCGCCGCGGAGCTGGCGGGGATGCACCCGCAGACGCTGCGGCAGTACGACCGTCTCGGCCTCGTCTCGCCCAGCCGGGCGCGCGGGCGCGGGCGCCGCTACTCCGCGCGCGACATCGCGCAGCTGCGCGAGGTGCAGCGGCTGTCCCAGGAGGACGGCGTGAACCTCGCGGGCATCAAGCGCATCCTCGAGCTGGAGAACCAGGTGCTGGCGCTCGGCAAGCGCGTGGAGGCGCTGGAGTCCGAGATCGCCCTCGTGCGCCAGCAGGCGCGGCGCATCTTCGCGGCCGGCATGGCCGGCGACATCGTCGCCACCCCGCTGGGGCGGCGGCCGGAGTCGCAGCGCTCGACGGCGCTGGTCGTCTGGCGCCCCGAGCACCAGCGCTCCCACCAGCGCTGAGCCGCACCGGGCACGATGGGCGCGTGAGCAGCGACCCCGCGACCAGCGCCCCCGCGAGCACCGGCACCGACGCCGCGAGCGGCGTCCTCGCCGTCGGTTCCTACACCTCCGCCACGGGCGGGCGCGGCGCCGGGGTGACGCTGCTGGAGCGCGACCCGGGCACCGGCCGCCTCGGCGCCGTGCTCTCCGTCGACGAGTGCCCCTCCCCCTCGTTCCTGGCCGCCGGCCCGGGCGGCGTGCTGCACGCCGCCCACGAGCTCGACGAGGGCGTGGTCTCCTCGCGCCGCTTCGCGGACGGTCGCTGGGAGCTGCTCGCGCAGGTGCCCAGCGGCGGCGCCTCGCCCTGCCACCTGTCCGCGGCGCCCTCGGGCGCGCTCCTCGTCGCCGCGAACTACGGCGGCGGTGCGGGGGTGGTCGGCCTGGCGCGGGGCGCGGTGAGCGGTCTGGAGCAGGTCCTGCACGCGCAGGGCTCCGGCCCGGAGGCGGAGCGGCAGGAGGCCTCCCACCCGCACTCGACGCTCTTCCTGGACGAGCGGCACGTCGTGGTCTGCGACCTGGGCACCGACGAGCTGCGCGTGCACGCGGTCGAGGGCGCGCGGCTGTCCGCCGAGCCCGTCCAGGTGCTCGCCCTGGCGCCGGGCACCGGCCCGCGCCACGCGCGGCTGCACGGCGGGCGGCTGCACGTGGCCGGGGAGCTCGCCGCCACGGTCACCAGCCTCGCCGTCGACGGCGGGCGGCTGTCGGACCCGGTGGTCCACCCCGCCCTCGCCGTGCCCGTCGAGCAGCGCACGTACCCCTCCGAGGTCGCCGCGGCGCCGTGGGGCCTGGTCGTGGCCAACCGCCGCGCGGAGGTCCTCACGCTGCACGAGGTCGTCGACGGCACCGCGCGCCCGGTGCGCGACGTGGCGGTCGGTGCGCTCAACCCGCGCCACGTCGCGGTGCTCGGCCACCACGTGTACGTCGCGGCGCAGGACTCCGACCTCGTCGTCCACCTGGCCCTCGACGACGACCTCGTCGTCGTCGACCGCTCCACCGCCGCGGTGGGCTCCCCGACGTGCGTGGTGGCGCTGCGGGCGTGAGCGGCGCGCCGGCCGGTCGGCGCGCCCGCGTGTGGGAGCGGCCCGCGCGGGGAACGGGGGAGCCATGACGAACCCACGCCACAACGGGCTGCGGTCGGTGGCCGAGCAGTCCGAGGAGGAGCGCGGCGGCCCGGGCAGCATCCTGTCCCGGCAGAGCCGCGACCACGCCGAGCTCGACGAGCTGATGCGCTCCTACGACGCGGCGGGCAGCCCCGCCGAGCGCGGGCGGATCGTCGCGCAGGTCGGCGAGCGCGCCCTGCGGCACGCCTTCGCCGAGGAGACGGTCCTCTTCCCCGCGTACCGCAAGTTCCTCGCCGGGGACGACGACGAGCTGACCCGGCACATCGAGGGCGACCACCAGACGGTCAACGACGCGCTGGAGCAGCTGCAGCGCGCCGACCCCTCCTCCGCCGACTACGACGCGACGGTGCGCCACGCCTTCGAGGTGATCCGCCACGACGCGCACGACGAGGAGGACGACCTGCTGCCGCGGCTGCAGCAGGCGGTCGGCGTCGAGCAGCTGCGCGCGATCGGCGCGGCCTGGGAGGTGCAGCGCCGGACCTCGCCGACCAGGCCGCACCCGAGGGTCCCGCGCGAACCCCCGGGCAACGTGCTCGCCGGGATCCCGCTCGCGGTCTCCGACCGGGTCAAGGACGCCGTCGACCACGCGCTGCCCGTCGGCACCGGCCGGCGCCGCGCGGCGCCCGCGGTCCTGGCGGCCACCGCCGCGGCCGTCCTGCTCGTTCGCCGGCGCGGCCGGGGCCGAGGTGCTGGGATGGGCTGAGGA
>NZ_JAAALL010000280.1 GCF_009906315.1 Kineococcus vitellinus
GTGGCGCTCAGTGCGAGACGGCCAGCCAGGCGAGCAGGTCCTGGCGGGTGATGACGCCGACGGGCTTGCCGTCCTCGACGACGACGGCGGCGTCGGCGCGGGTGAAGACCTCGCGGGCGTCGTCGACGGACTGGCCCGAGCCCACCAGCGGCAGCGCGGGGCCCATGTGGGCGCTCACCGCGTCCGACATCTTCGCCCGGCCGGTGAACAGGGCGTCCAGCAGCTCGCGCTCGGTGACGGCCCCGGCGATCTCCCCGGCCATCACCGGCGGCTCCGCGCCGACGACGGGCAGCTGCGAGACGCCGAAGTCGCGCATGATCTCGATGACGTCGTGGACGGTCTCGGTGGGGTGGGTGTGCACGAGCGCCGGCAGGCCCGCGGACTTCTGCCGCAGGACGTCACCGGCGGTGCCGCCCTCGGAGGTGTCCAGGAAGCCGTAGGAGGCCATCCAGTCGTCGTTGAAGATCTTGCCGAGGTAGCCGCGGCCGCCGTCGGGCAGCAGCACGACGACGACGTCGTCGGGGCCGAGGTCCTCCGCCGCGCGCAGCGCCGCGACGACGGCCATCCCGCAGGAGCCGCCGACGAGCAGACCCTCCTCGCGCGCCAGGCGGCGGGTCATCTGGAAGGAGTCCGCGTCGGAGACGGCGATGATCTCGTCGGGCACCGACGGGTCGTAGGCGCTGGGCCAGAAGTCCTCCCCCACGCCCTCGACGAGGTAGGGGCGGCCGGTGCCGCCGGAGTACACCGAGCCCTCCGGGTCGGCGCCGACGACGCGCAGCGCGGTGCCGGCGCGCTCGGCCTGCTCCTTGAGGTAGCGCCCGGTGCCGGTGATCGTCCCGCCGGTGCCGACGCCGGTGACGAAGTGCGTGACGCGCCCCTCGGTGTCGGCCCAGATCTCCGGGCCGGTCGTCTCGTAGTGGCTGCGCGGGCCGTGGACGTTGGCGTACTGGTTGGGCTTCCACGCCCCCTCGATCTCGCGCACGAGGCGGTCGGAGACCGAGTAGTACGACTGCGGGTCCTCCGGCGGCACGGCCGTCGGGCAGACGACGACCTCGGCGCCGTAGGCCTTGAGGACGTTGCGCTTGTCGGCGCCAACCTTGTCCGGGCACACGAAGACGCACCGGTAGCCGCGCTGCTGGGCGACCAGGGCCAGCCCCACGCCGGTGTTGCCGCTGGTGGGCTCGACGATCGTCCCGCCGGGCTTGAGCGCGCCCTCGGCCTCCGCGGCCTCGATCATGCGGGTGGCGATCCGGTCCTTCACGGAGCCGCCCGGATTGAGGTACTCGACCTTCGCGAGCACCGTGCAGGCCAGGCCCTCGGTGACGCGGTGGAGCTTGACGAGCGGTGTCCCGCCCACGAGGTCGACGACGGACTCGGCGTAGCGCATGGCCCCATCATCCCGCACCGGCCGCGGGCCCCGCGCCGCCCGGGCCGCGGCGGCGGGCTGCTACAGCGCCCCGCGCACCCGGGCGAGCAGCTCGTGCGCCGCGGCGAGCGCGGCCGCGTCGCCGGCGGCGGCGACGTCGTGGCCGACGACCGCCAGCTGGTCGCCGAGGCCGTGCACGGCCAGCACCGGCAGCGGCCGGCGCGGGCGCCCCTCGGCGTCGGCCGCGAGGTCCGCCAGCGCCTGCGCGGCCTCGTGCAGCTGCTCGGCCCGGGTGCGCGGCTGCCCCTCCGCCGCCCGCTCGAGGCGCGTGAGCGGCAGGGCGCGCACCCGGCCGGCCTGCAGGTCCACCGAACGGACGAGCTCGGCGCGCGCGGCCGCGAGGGCCGCCGCACCGAGCTCGTCGTGCTGCTCGTCCACCTGCGAGGTCAGTCGTTGCCGCGCAGGATCGCGATGAGGCGCAGGATCTCCAGGTACAGCCACACCAGCGTCACCATCAGGCCGAAGCCGGCGCGCCAGGACTCCTTCACGGGCAGGCCGTTGCGGATGCCCTGCTCGATGTGGTCGAAGTCGAGTACGAGGAACAGCGAGGCCAGGACGACGCCGAAGGCGCTGACGACGATGGCCAGCAGGCCCCCGCCGGAGTAGACGCTGCCGATGCCGGCCAGCGCGGTGACCAGGTTGACCAGCCCGAAGACCAGGTAGCCGATGGCCGCGATGCCCAGGACCTTGGTGAAGCGCGGGCTGTTGCGGATGACACCCGTCTTGTAGGCGATGAGCATCCCGCTGAAGGCTGCGAGCGTGCCGAGGACGGCCTGCGCGACGATGCCGTCGTAGAGGGAGGCGTAGAAGGTCGAGATGGCGCCGACGAAGACGCCCTCCAGGACCGCGTAGGCGAACATGACGCCCGGGCGGACCTTGCGGGAGACCTGCGCCCAGATGCCGAGGACCATCGCGACCAGCGCGGGCCCGATGACCAGCCCGAAGCCCATGCCGCTGCGGACGCCCAGCCAGCCGGCGGCGGCACCGACGAGCAGCACCGCGAACAGCGACGCCGTGCGGACCACGACGTCGTCCAGGGTCATCCGGCGCGACTGCGACGGGGTGGCGGACGGCTTGCGGTACCAGTCCTCCAGCGTGCCGGCGGAAGCGTCCGCGGGCGGCACCTGCCGCTGCGCCGAGGCGGGCGCGTCGAACGTGGCGTAACCGCCGTTCTTCCATTCCTTGCTGCGTGCGAAGACCGGGTTCTTGCTCTCCATGGCTCCCCTCCGGAGCAGTGCTGACGTTCCTTGCAACGGTCAAGCACCGCCGGTCGTTCCCGCGGGGGGCCGCAGGGGTGTCACGAAGTCGTCACGACGCCGCGCGCCCGCCGCAGCGCGCAGCGCGAGTACCCGGGACGGGACTCGAACCCGCACGCCGCGAACGGCCCGGGGGTTTAAGCCCCGTGCGCCTGCCAGTTACGCCACCCGGGCCCTGCGCAGCCACAGCATCCCAGGTCCGCTCGCCCGCCCGGCGGCGGGGCGGGCGGCGGCGGGGCTCAGCCGGCCAGGGCCGCCGCGCGCCCGACGACGGCGTCGAGCATCGGCTGCGTGAGGCGGCCGGTGGAGGTGTTCTGCTGGCTGACGTGGTAGCTGCCCAGCAGGCGGACCGGGTGGGCCGGAGCGCCCAGGTCGGCCTCTGCGCCGTGCCCGAAGCGCGGTTGCGGGCGCGGCACCGCCCACCCGGCGCGCCGGGCCGCGGCCAGCGCCGAGGCCCACGCGTAGCCGCCGAGCGCGAGCACCACCCGCACCTGCGGCGCGACCAGCCGCAGCTCGCCGTCCAGCCAGGGCGCGCAGCGGTCCCGCTCGTCGGGGGTGGGCTTGTTGTCCGGCGGGGCGCAGCGCACCGGCGCGACGATGCGGGTGCGGTGCAGGACCAGGCCGTCCGCCGCGTGCACCGACCCCGGCTGGTTGGCCAGCCCGGCGCGGTGCAGCGCGGCGATGATCCAGTCGCCGGAGCGGTCGCCGGTGAACATCCGCCCGGTGCGGTTGCCGCCGTGGGCGGCCGGGGCCAGCCCGACGACGAGCACCCTCGGGTCCGCCACGCCCAGGCTGGGCACCGGCCGGCCCCAGTAGGGCTGGTCGCGGTAGGCGCGCCGCCGGGTGCGCGCGACCTCCTCGCGCCAGGCCACCAGGCGCGGGCAGGCCCGGCACACGCACGCGCGGGCGACCAGCTCGCCGGCGTCGGCGGCCGAGCGGGCCAGCCGGAGCACCTGCGCCCCGTCGGCGGCGACGGGCGTGCCCGGCGACGAGGGGTCCCCCGGCCACCCGGTGCCCGGGGGGACGGGCGAGGCGAACGGCGCGCCGGTCGCCGGGTGCGGCGCCCGCTCGTCCACCGGTCGCACCGGTTCCACCGGGTCGCGCCGGCTCAGCGGGCGACGGCGTCGGCGAGGTTGTCGAGCAGTTCGCCGTAGATGCGGTCCAGGCCGCGGGGGGCGAAGGTGCGCTCGAAGAACCCGCCGACCCCGCCGGCACCGGTCCACTCGCTGGTGACGACGACCTCGGAGGCGTCCGGGCCGTCCGACTCCACCCGCCACGTCGTGACGAGGGAGGAGTTGCGGTCGCTCTCGACGAGGGCGTGCTTGTCGGTGGCGGACACCTCGGCCAGCACCTCGCGCACCCGCTTCCTCGTCGCGTGCAGCTTCCAGCGCACCTGGGTGCCCGGGCCGTCCCCGCCGCTGAGGACCTCGTAGTCGGTGAACTGCTCCGGGAGCAACCGCGGGCGGGTCCCGCGGTAGTCGGCCAGCGCGGCGAGCACCCGTTCGGCGGGGGCGTCGATGCGTCGGGTCGTCGTGGCGCTCACGGTGCTCATGGCTGCCACCCTGCCAGAGACCCCGCCGCCGCTGCGCTCCGTGGCGCGGCCCCGCCGCCCGCTCGTGCGGGCGCGGTGCGGACGTGGAGCGGACGTGGAGCGGGTGCGCGGTCAGGCGCGCGCGGCGAGCGCGAACGCGGTGCCGTCGAGGACGTCGTGCTCGCTGGTGACGACCTCGCGCACCCCGGCCGCGGCCTCGACGCGGTCGAGGACGGCGTGCCAGACCAGCGCCCCGGCGCCGATGACGTCGACGCGGCCCGGGTGCACGAACGGCATCGCGGCGCGTTCGGCGCGGGTGGCGCGCAGCAGCCTGTCGCAGGCGGCGCGCACGGCTTCCAGCGGCAGCCGGACGCCGTGCAGCGCACCGGGTTCGTAGGCCCGCAGCCCGACGGCGGCCGCGGTGACCGTGGTGATGGACCCCGCGACGCCCACCAGGGTGCGGGTGCGGGCCAGCGGGAGGTCGGCGGCCGCCGCGTCGAGCAGGGCGTCGACGTCGGCGCGGGCCGCGGCGACCTGCGCGGCGCTCGGCGGGTCCTCGCTCAGGTGCCGCTCGGTCATGCGCACCGACCCCATGTCCAGCGAGCGGGCCGCCTCGACATCCTGCGCGCCGAGGACGAGCTCGGTGGACCCGCCGCCGAGGTCGACGACGAGGAAGGGGGCGCCGGCGGTGCCCAGCAGGTCGCGCGTCGCGCCGGCGAAGCTGAGGGCGGCCTCCTCCTCGCCGCTGACGACCTCGGGCGCGACCCCCAGCCGCGCGCGCACGCCCTCGGAGAACTCCTCGCGGTTGGAGACGTCGCGGGAGGCGGACGTCGCCACGAACCGGACGTCGCCGGGTTCGACGCCGTGCCGGCGCACCAGCGCCGCAGCGGACTCGACGGCGGAGAAGGTGCGCCGCAGCGCCTCCGGCGCGAACGCGCCGGTGCGGTCGACGCCCTGGCCCAGGCGCACGACGGTCATCGTCCGCTCCAGGTCGACCAGGGTGCCCGCCTCGGGGTCGACGTCGGCGACGAGCAGGCGCAGCGAGTTCGTGCCGCAGTCCAGGGCGGCGACGCGGCGGGCGCTCACACCCCGTCGTCCGCGGCGCCGCCCGCCGCGGACGGCCCGGCGGCGGGTCCGTGCGGGCACGTCGCCGGCCAGCCCCCGGCGGCCGCCAGCCGCTGCAGCGTCTCGTCCCCGAACGGGTTCACCCCGGGCCCGGCGGCCAGCGCGTGCCCGGCGAGGGCGTGCAGGCACTTGACCCGGGTGGGCATGCCGCCGGCGGAGACGCCGGCGATCTCCGGGACGTCGGCGTCGCCGAGGGCGGCGCGCCGGCGCAGGTAGTCC
Organism: Kineococcus vitellinus; assembly: GCF_009906315.1. GTDB lineage: Bacteria > Actinomycetota > Actinomycetes > Actinomycetales > Kineococcaceae > Kineococcus > Kineococcus vitellinus. The sequence continues at coordinate 5,558 of NZ_JAAALL010000280.1, forward strand.
TCGTGGGCGGCCGCGTGGGCCGCCGCCAGGGCGGGGTCGGCCGCCAGCCGCTCGGTCATCTCGCGCATGAGCCCGCTCGCCTCGAGCGTGCTGATGAGCGAGGCCGCGGACGGGTCGACGAGGTAGTACGTGGTGGGGAACGGCGTGCCGTCGGGCAGCCGCGGCGCGGTCTCGACGACGTCGGGGCGCCCGCACGAGCAGCGGTGGGCGACGGCCACGACACCGCGCGGGACCCGCCCCAGGCGCTCGGCGATGCTGTCGAGGTCGGCCTGCG
>NZ_JAAALL010000281.1 GCF_009906315.1 Kineococcus vitellinus
GTCGGCGACCGCGGCGGCGGCGGCCGCGGGGGAGGTGTCCTCCAGCGGGGCCTCCGCGCTGGCGAGCACCGTGGCGCGCAGCGAGGTCAGGACGGCGTGCGCCGTGCGGGCGGTGAGCTTGACGCCGACGAAGCGGTGCGAGCGCTCGTCGACGTCGAGCGGGCGGGTGGGCCGCCCCGACGTCGGGTCGTAGGCGCCGGTGGTCTCCACCAGCAGGCCGGAGTCCAGCAGCGGCCTGGACAGGCGGGTGAGGCTGCCGGCGGACAGCTCCAGGCGCCGGGCCAGCTCGCTGCGCGGCAGCGGCCCGTCGAGCAGGACCTCGAGCGCGATGCTGTGGGCCGCGCCGGTCAGCGGCGTCCAGGCCACCGGCGCCGCGGCGCCGCTCCCGTGCGCTTCCATCGTCCTCCTCCGCGGGCCGGGACCCGCGGAGTGGTTATCGCCGCGGAAGTCTGGATCCCGAGACGCCGAGGATGCCACAGGCGCGAGGGGTGGTTGACGCCTCCGAGAGTTTCGGCGTAGAAGTGACGCGCCCAGCCACACCGACGTGCATACGGAGCCACCGTGACCTTGCTGCGCGACCCAGCGCTGACGACCACCGAGTCCGGCGACGCAGCGCTCGAGCAGGTGCTCCACCTGCGCGCAGCCGGCGTGAGCCTCGTGCTCGCGCTGCAACCCGACGCCCTGCCCGCCCTCGTGCACTGGGGCGCCGACCTCGGCGACCTCGACGAGCGGGCGCTGGGCGAGCTGGTGCGCACCGGGCGCACCGCCCGCGCCAACAACGACCTCGACGTGCCGCAGCCCGTGCGGCTGCTGCCCGAGCAGTCGTGGGGCTGGAGCGGCCGGCCGGGCCTGGCCGGGCACCGCGCCGGCACCGCCTGGTCCACCCGCTTCGTCCCGGTGCGCGCCGGCGTGCGGCACGGGTGGGACGACGGGCAGGACGGCGGGCAGGACAGCGGGCAGGACGGCGGGCGCCTGGAGCTCGAGGCCGTCGACGAGGCCGCCGAGCTCAGCCTGCTGCTGGAGCTGGAGCTGCTGCCCTCCGGTCTGCTGCGCCACCGCGCGAGCGTGACGAACACCGGCCGGGACGACTTCGAGGTCGGCGAGCTGGCGCCGGCGCTGCCGCTGCCGCCGGTGGCCACCGAGGTGCTCGACCTCGCCGGCCGCTGGGCCAAGGAGCGCGTCCCGCAGCGCCTGCCGCTGCGCTTCGGCGCCCACGTGCGGGAGAACCGGCGCGGTCGCACCGGCCCGGACGCCCCGCTGGTCACCGCCGTCGGCACCGCCGGCTTCGGCTTCCGCCGCGGCGAGGTGTGGGCCGTGCACACCGCCTTCAGCGGCAACCACCGCAGCAGCGTGGAGCTGCTGTCCAGCGGGACCACCACGGTCTCGGCCGGGGAGCTGCTGCTGCCCGGCGAGGTCCGCCTGGGCACCGGCGCCTCCTACCGCAGCCCCTGGGTGTTCGCGGCGCACTCGACGCGGGGCCTGGACGGCGTCGCCGACCGCTTCCACCGCTACCTGCGCTCGCGCCCGCACCACCCCTCGGGCCCGCGCCCGGTCGTCGTCAACACGTGGGAGGCCGTCTACTTCGACCACGACCTCGACCGGCTGCTGGAGCTGGCCCGCGCGGCCGCGGACGTCGGCGCCGAGCGCTACGTCCTCGACGACGGGTGGTTCCGCCACCGCCGCGACGACTCGGCGGGGCTGGGGGACTGGTACGTCGACGAGGACGTGTGGCCGCAGGGGCTGCACCCGCTCGTCGACGGCGTGCGCGCCCTCGGCCTGGAGTTCGGCCTGTGGGTGGAGCCGGAGATGGTGAACCCCGACTCCGACCTCGCCCGCGCGCACCCGGACTGGGTCCTGCGCACCGGCGGGCGCACCCCGCTGCTCTCGCGCCAGCAGCTCGTGGTCGACCTCGCCAACCCCGACGCCTACGCGCACCTGCTGCAGCGCCTGGACGCGCTGCTCACCGAGTACCCGATCTCCTACCTCAAGTGGGACCACAACCGGGACCTGCTGGAGGCCGGGTCCGGGCCGCGGGGGGTGCCCGGCGTGCACGCGCAGACGCTCGCGGTCTACCGGCTCCTGGACGAGCTGCGCGGCCTGCACCCGGGCGTGGAGGTCGAGGCGTGCTCCTCCGGCGGTCTGCGGGTGGACCTGGAGGTCCTCGAGCACACCGACCGGGTGTGGGCCAGCGACTGCATCGACCCGCTGGAGCGCCAGCAGATCCAGCGCTGGACGACCCAGCTGCTGACGCCGGAGCTCGTCGGCTCGCACGTGGGGGCCTCGCCCTCGCACACCACGCACCGCAGCAGCGACCTGTCCTTCCGGGCCGCGACCGCGCTGTTCGCCTCCTTCGGCATCGAGACCGACGTCAGCCGGATGCCCGCCGCCGAGCGCGAGGAGCTGGCCCGCTGGGTGTCGCTGTACAGGGAGCTGCGCCCGCTGCTGCACACGGGGACCCTCGTGCGCGCCGACGACTGCGACCCCTCGCTGCTGGTGCACGGGGTGGTGGCCGCCGACGGTTCCGACGCCCTCTTCGCCCTCGTGCAGCTGGGCACCCCGGACGCCGCCGTGCCCGGGCGGGTGCGCCTGCCCGGGCTGCTGCCCGACGCCGAGTACGAGGTGGGCGTGCAGGCGCCGGGGGACCGGCCCGCGCTGCGCAGCCCCGCCGAGCTGCCCTGGCTGAGCGCGCCCGCCCGCCTCGGCGGCCGGGCGCTGGAGGTCCTGGGGCTCGCCGCACCGGCGCTGCAGCCGCAGCAGGCGCTGCTGCTGCGCGCCAGGCGGACCGCGCCCGCGACCGCGCCCGCGACCACGAGCGTGCGGGGAGGGGGTCGGGCGTGAGCCGCTGGTTCGAGGACTTCGCCGTCGGCCGGGGCGCGCGGCCGGCGCGCGCCCACCTGCGCAGCGACGCGCCGGCGCTGTCGCTGAACGGCCGGTGGCGCTTCCGGTACGCCGAGCACGCCGACGCGCCCGCCGACCTGGCGCAGGTGGACCTGGACGACGGCGGCTGGCCGACGATCGCGGTCCCGGGGCACTGGCAGCTGCAGGGCTGGGGCGCGCCCGCGTACACCAACGTCCGCTACCCCTTCCCCGTCGAGCCGCCGCACGTGCCGGACGAGAACCCCACGGGTGACCACCGCCGCACGTTCGCCCTGCCCGACGGCTTCCTCGCCGGGGGCGCCCGGGCGGTCCTGCGCTTCGAGGGCGTCGACTCCGCCTGCGTCGCGTGGGTCGACGGCGTCGAGGTGGGGCGCTCCACGGGCAGCCGGCTGCCGGTGGAGTTCGACGTCACCGACGCCCTCGACGGCGACCGCACCGAGCACGTGCTCGCCGTCCGGGTCCACCAGTGGTCGGCCGCCAGCTACCTGGAGGACCAGGACATGTGGTGGCTGTCGGGGATCTTCCGCGACGTCGCACTGCTCTCGCGCCCCGCCGGCGGGGTCGAGGACGTCTTCGTGCACGCCGGGTTCGACGCCGCCGCGGGGACCGGCCGGCTGCGCGTCGAGGCCGTCGTGGACGGCGGCGGGCGGGCCCGGGTGCTCGTCCCCGAGCTGGGCGTCGACGCGGCCGCCGGCGAGGAGGTCCTCGTGCCCGGCGTGCAGCCGTGGTCGGCGGAGGTGCCGCGGCTGTACGAGGCGGAGGTCGTCACCGGCGCCGAGCGCGTGCGGCTGCGCATCGGCTTCCGCACGGTCGCGATCGTCGACGGGGTGTTCACCGTCAACGGCGCGCCGGTGAAGCTGCGCGGGGTGAACCGGCACGAGTTCTCCCCGGACACCGGCCGGGCCGTCGGCGAGGTGGAGATGCTCGCCGACGTGCTGCTCATGAAGCAGCACGGCGTCAACGCCGTCCGCACCAGCCACTACCCGCCGCACCCGCGCTTCCTGGAGCTGTGCGACGAGCACGGGCTGTGGGTGGTCGACGAGTGCGACCTGGAGACCCACGGGTTCTTCTTCACCGACTGGCGCGAGAACCCCTCCGACGACCCCCGCTGGCGCGAGGACTACCTCGACCGCGCCCGGCGCACGATCGAGCGGGACAAGAACCACCCGAGCATCGTGCTGTGGTCGCTGGGCAACGAGAGCTGGACGGGGCAGAACCTCGCCGCCATGTCCGCCTGGATCAAGGACCGCGACCCCTCCCGGCCGATCCACTACGAGCACGACTGGGCCGTGCCGTACGCCGACGTCTACTCGCGCATGTACGCCACCCACGCCGAGGTGGCGGCCATCGCCACCCGCACCGAGGAGGCGCTGCCCGATCCGGTGGCCGACGCCCGCCGTCGCGCGATGCCGTTCGTGCAGTGCGAGTACGCGCACGCCATGGGCAACGGGCCCGGGGGCCTGGCCGAGTACCAGGAGCTGTTCGAGAGCTCCGAGCGCTGCATGGGCGGCTTCGTGTGGGAGTGGATCGACCACGGCCTGCGCCAGCGCGGCCCCGACGGGCGCGAGCGCTTCGCCTACGGCGGCGACTTCGGCGAGGTCGTGCACGACGGGGCGTTCGTGGCCGACGGGCTGCTCTTCCCCGACCGCACGCCCTCGCCGGGGCTGCTGGACTACGCCGCCGTCATCGCGCCCGTCCGGCTGCGCCCGCGGGCCACGCCGTCCGGGGAGCTGCTGCGGCTGACCAACCACCACGACGTCCTGGACCTGGCGCACGTGCGGCTGGCCTGGAGCGTGGCCGACGGGGGCGTCGAGGTGGCGCGCGGGGAGCTGGCCACGCCGGACCTGCCGCCGCGCGCCTCCGCGCTGCTGGAGCTGCCCGAGGAGGTGCTGCGGCTGGAGCCGGCCGCGGCCGAGCGGTGGTTCACCGTGACCGCCCACCTGGCGGCCGCCACGTCCTGGGCCCCGCAGGGGCACGTGCTCGGCCGCGGGCAGGTGCTGCTGGCCCCCGCGCCGGCGCGGCAGCGGCCCGCCCCCCTGGCCCCCGTGCGCCGCGGGCCGGACCTGCTGCTCGGCGCCGCCGTCCTGGACGCCCGCACGGGTGCGCTGCGCTCGCTGGGCGGTCTCGACGTCGACGGCCTGGAGGTGGCGCTGTGGCGCGCCCCCACCGACAACGACCGCGGCGTGCACGGCGAACCGCTGGAACCGGTGTGGCGCGAGCTCGGCCTCGACCGGCTGCGCCACCGCACCGCGTCGGTGAGCGTCGGCGCGGACGGCGTCGTGGTGGCCGGGCGCACCGCGGCGGCCGGCACGGACGCCGGGTTCGGCACCGTGCTGCGCTGGAGCGCCGGCGCGGACGGCGGCGTCCGGCTGGAGGTCGACGTCGTCCCCGAGAACCCGGCGGGCTGGCCGGTGCCGCTGCCGCGGGTGGGCGTGCGGCTGCGGCTGCCGCGCCGGCTGGAGGAGGTCACCTGGTTCGGGCGCGGGCCGGGGGAGTCCTACCCCGACACCGGCGCGGCCACGTGGACGGGCCTGTTCTCCCGCACCGTCGACGAGCTGCAGACGCCGTACGTGCGCCCGCAGGAGAACGGCCAGCGCTCGCAGGTGCGGTGGGTCTCGCTGACGGCTCCCGACGGCACCGGCCTGCTCGTGCGCGGGGAGCCGACCGTCGGGGTGGGCGTGCGCCGCTGGAGCACCGAGGCGCTCGACGCGGCGGCGCACGACGCCGAGCTGCGCGACGAGGGGTGCGTGTGGCTGCACCTGGACGCCGCGCAGCAGGGCATCGGCACGGCCTCCTGCGGGCCGGGGCCGCTGCCGCAGCACCTGCTCACCGCGGCGCCGACGACGTTCGCCGTGGAGTTCGCCGTCCAGCGCCAGCGCTGACGGGGCGTTTCGGCGCCGGGGGCGGGGGTAAGC
>NZ_JAAALL010000282.1 GCF_009906315.1 Kineococcus vitellinus
GTGCGGGAGCGCGGATCCGGCGCGGCGCAGCTGTCGGGGCGCGCGGGCTACGACCCGCGGTTCCTGGCGCCCGGGCCGCCGGTGCCGGTGCCGCTGCCCACCGACGGCACGCAGGTCGTGGTCCTGCCCTACACGCACTTCTCGGTCGTCCAGCGCCCCGACCGGCGCCTGGCGGCCGCGACGGTCGTGGCCGTCGACGGGGCGAGCCTCGTCGACGTCCCGCGCTCGGGGGACGCCTGGTTCCTCGACCCGCGCATCGCCCCCGACGAGCAGGCCGGGGCGGAGCTCTACGCGCGCAACGACTTCGACCGCGGGCACCTGGTCCGCCGGCGGGACGCGGGCTGGGGGCCGGACGCGCGGGAGGCGAACGCCGACACGTTCTCCTACGCCAACGCCGCCCCGCAGGCCTCGCGCTTCAACCAGTCCCTGGAGCTGTGGCTGGGGCTGGAGGACCACGTGCTGGACCACGCGCGTCGCTGGGACCAGCGCCTCGTCGTCGTCACCGGGCCCGTGTTCGCCGACGACGACCCCGACTACCGCGGGGTGCGCATCCCGCGCCGCTTCTACAAGGTGGCCGCGCACCTGCGCGAGGCGCGGGACGGCGGCGCACCGCAGCTGGCCAGCACCGGTTTCGTGCTGGACCAGACCCCGCTCGTCGCCGACGTCGTCGGCGCGCTCTCCGCGCAGGAGGTCCCCGAGATCGGGGGCTTCCGCACCTTCCAGGTGCCGGTGGCCGACATCGCGGAGCTGACGGCCCTGGACCTCGGCCCGCTCGTGGCGGCCGACCGGCTGCCGGAGCTGGTGCCCACCCCGGCCGCGGTCGAGGGCGGGGTGCCCGCCTGGCGGGCGGTCGTGCGCCCCGCGGACCTGCTGCTCTGACACCGCCGCCGCGTCCCCGCCGCACGGATGCGGCGGGGACGCGGACGGTCGGCCGGCCAGTGGCCGGCCGGGCGGCTCAGCCCTTGCGCAGCTGCACGACGGCCCAGGACAGCGGCGGCAGCACGACGGTCGCGGTGCCGTCGGTGACGCTGACGTCCTCGAGCGGGCGCAGGCCGACCTGCTGGTGGTCGCCCGTCGCGTTCGTCGTGTGCCGGTCCTGGCCCTCGGTGGCGGCGAGGACCTTCGCGCTGGAGACGCGGTCCACGCCGAAACCGCGCAGCGCGACGTCCACGGACGCCGGCTCCGACAGGTCGCGGTTGGCCAGGAACAGCGTGAGGGTCTCCTCGTCCCAGGTGGCCGAGGCGTCGACGACGTCCACGCCGCCGAAGTTCGAGCTCTCGTACTTGTCGGACTGCGTGACGACCTGCAGGACGTCCCCGCTCGCCAGCCGGCGGACCTGCTCGAACGGGTGCGCGATGGTCTGCTTCCAGGCGTCGCCGCCCGGTTCGCTGCGCAGCAGGCCGATGACGTTGACGAGCTGGGCCTGCGCCCCGATCGTCACGCGGTCGCTGTGGCGCAGCAGCGAGTTCAGCAGGGTGCCGACGACGACGGCGTCGGTGATGGAGTACTCGTCCTCGATGACGCGGGGGGCGACGTCCCACGGCTGCACGCCCTCGGCGTGGTGCGGGCGCGACTGGTACCAGACGTTCCACTCGTCGAAGCTCAGGTTGATCTTCTTGGAGTGCTTCCCCTTGGCGCGCACCGCGTCCGCGGTCGCGACGACCTGCTCGATGAACAGGTCCATGTCGACGGCGGAGGCCAGGAAGTTCCCGACGTCGCCTTCCTTCTCCTCGTAGTACGCGTGGCAGGAGACGTAGTCCACCGCGTGGTAGGCGAGGTCGAGGACGGTGGACTCCCACTCGCCGAACGTCGGCATCGAGCGGCTGGAGGAACCCACCGCGACGAGCTCGATGCTCGGGTCGATGGAGCGCATCGCCATGCCGGTCTCGGCGGCGAGGCGGCCGTACTCGGCGGCGGTCTTGTGGCCGGTCTGCCAGGGGCCGTCGAGCTCGTTGCCCAGGCACCACAGCTTGATGTCGAAGGGGTCCTTGCTGCCGTGCGCCCTGCGCAGCTCGGAGAACTTCGTCCCGGAGTCGAGGTTGGTGTACTCCAGCAGGTCGCAGGCCTCCTGCAGGCCGCGGGTGCCGAGGTTCACGGCCATCATCGTCTCGGTGCCGACCTTGCGGGCCCAGGCGTCGAACTCCGCCAGGCCGAACTGGTTGGTCTCCACCGAGCGCCAGGCGCGGTCGATGCGGCGCGGGCGCTCCTCGCGCGGGCCGACGGAGTCCTCCCACTCGAAGCCGGACACGAAGTTGCCGCCGGGGTAGCGGACGACCGTCGGGCCGATCTCCCTGGTGAGTTCCAGGACGTCGGTCCGCAGGCCGTCCTCGTCCGCGGTGGGGTGGTCGGGCTCGAAGATGCCGGTGTACACGCAGCGGCCCATGTGCTCGACGAACGAGCCGAACAGGCGGCGTGGGACGGGGCCCACGGTGAAGGCGGGGTCGAGGGCCAGTCGAGCGGTGCGCACGAGGAGTCTCCTGGGGTTCGCGTCACGTCGGTGTGATTGCAACCGTGATTGCAACGTTGGAAGGCAGTCAACGCGAAGTCGGCGACGCCGTCAAGGTGCCGGTGGCACAATGCGCCGGTGCCCACCTCCCGAGCGACCGCGCGTGCGACGACGCTGCGAGACGTCGCCGAGGCGGCGGGCGTGTCCATCAAGACCGTCTCCAACGTCGTCAACGACCACCCCCACGTGCGGCCGGAGATGCGCGAGCGGGTCCGGGCCGTCATCGACCGCCTCGACTACCGCCCCAACGGCATCGGGCGCCAGCTGCGCCAGGGGCGCACCGGCCTGGTGGCCCTGGCCCTGCCCAACGTCACCTACCCCTACTACGGGGAGCTGACCTCGGCGCTGGTGACGGCCGCCCGCGCCCGCGGCCTGACGCTGCTGGTGGAGCAGACCGACGCCGACCTCGAGCGCGAGCGCGAGGTCGCCGCCGGCTTCCCGGTGCGGATGGTCGACGGCCTGGTCTTCGTCCCGCTCACGATGGGCGTGGAGGAGCTCGCGCTGCGCCGCGACCGCACGCCGGCGGTCCTCATCGGCGAGCACGGCGACGGCTCCGGCCTGGACCGGGTGACCATCGACTCGATCGACATCGGCACCACCGCCACCCAGCACCTGCTCGACGCGGGCCGCCGGCGCATCGCCTTCCTCGGCGACAAGTCCGCCCACCGCTCCCCGGTCGTCGCCCAGCGCGCGGCCGGCTACCGCACCGCCCTGGAGCGCAGCGGCATCGAGGTCGACCCCGACCTGCTGTGGCCGGTGCCGGAGTGGGAGCGCCGGCACGGCTTCGAGGGCGCCACCGAGCTGCTGCGGGCCCACCCGGACGTGGACGCGATCTTCGCCGCCAACGACCTCATCGCCTTCGGCGCCATGCGCGCGCTGCGCCTGCTGGGGCGCCGGGTGCCCGACGACGTGGCGGTCCTCGGCGTCGACGACGTCGAGGGCGCGCAGTACTCCGCGCCCACGCTGACCTCCATCGCCCTGGACCGCTCCGAGATGGCCGACCTCGCGCTCGGGCTGCTGGCCGACCGCCTCGCCGGCTCCGACGCCCCGCCCCGGCTGCTGTCGGTCAAGGGCGAGCTCGTGGTGCGGGAGAGCACCGGCGGCTGAGCCGGCGGCACCCCCGGCCGCGCGCCCGGCGGGCCGGTGGGGGCGCGGGCTGGCAGCATCGCGCCCGTGCGCGCCGTGCAGATCACCCGGACCGGAGGACCGGAGGTCCTCACCGTCGTCGAGCTCCCCGACCCGCGCCCCGGGCCGGGGCAGGTCCTCGTGGCCGTCGAGGCCGCGGGCGTCAACTACATCGACACCTACCGCCGCGGCGGCGTCTACCCGCTGCAGCTGCCCGCCGTCCTCGGCGGCGAGGGCGCCGGGCGGGTGCTCGCCACCGGCGAGGGCGTCGAGGGCTTCGCGCCGGGGCAGCTCGTGGCGTGGAAGGAGGCGCCGGGCAGCTACGCCGAGCAGGTCCTCGTCGACGCCGCGGAGCTGGTGCCCGTGCCCGCGGGGGTCGACGCCGCCACCGCCGCCGCGGTCCTGCTGCAGGGGCTGACCGCGCACTACCTGTGCACCGACACCCACCGCGTCAGCGACGGCACCTGGGCGCTGGTGCACGCGGGCGCCGGCGGGACGGGGCTGCTGCTGACGCAGATGGTGAAGCTGCGCGGCGGGCGCGTGCTGGCCACCACGAGCACCGAGGAGAAGGCCGAGCTCGCCCGCGCCGCGGGCGCCGACGCGGTGGTCCGCTACGCCGAGGCCACCCGCGCCGCCCGCGAGCTCACCGGCGGCCGCGGTGTCGACGTCGTCTACGACGGCGTCGGCAGGGACACCTTCGACGCGAGCCTGCAGGCGCTGCGCCCGCGCGGGCTCATGGTGGTCTTCGGCGGCTCCAGCGGTCAGGTGCCGCCCTTCGACGTGCAGCGGCTCAACGCCCTCGGCTCGCTGTTCCTCACCCGCCCGACGCTGGCCTCCTACACCCTCACGCGCGCCGAGCTGCTCTCGCGCACCGAGGAGGTCTTCGGCTGGGTCGCCGCCGGCCGCCTCCACGTGCGGGTCGGGCGCACCTACCCGCTGGAGCAGGCGCGCGCCGCGCACGAGGACCTGCAGGGCCGGCGCAGCACCGGCAAGCTGCTCCTGCTGCCCTGAGGGCGGGCCCGCCCGGGCCGCCCGCTCGGCCCGGGCGGGCTCAGACCTCGCCGCCCAGGACGCAGAACTCGTTGCCCTCCGGGTCGGCGAGCACCGTCCACGGCACCCGGTCGCCCTGGCCGACGTCGGCGTGGCGGGCGCCGGTGCGCAGGGCCTCGGCGACGACGTGCTCGCGGCCGCGCCCGCCGCGGCGGGCGCGCACGTCCAGGTGCCAGCGGTTCTTGCCCGCGTGCGGGTGGGGGCTGCGCACGAACTCCAGGTGGGGACCGGAACCGCCGTGCCGCAGCGCCTGCACGTCGGGGGAGGCGCGCACGCGCCGCCAGCCGGACAGCGGTGCCCAGAAGTCCGCGAGCGCGGGCGGGTCGAGGGCCCGGCAGACGATCGCGGCCACCGACCCGCACCCGTCGTACTCCGGCCGCGGGTCCAGGACGCACAGCTCGTTGCCCTCCGGGTCGGCCAGCACCGTCCACGGGACCTCGCCCTGGCCGACGTCGGCGGGGCGCGCCCCGAGGTCGAGCAGGTGCTCCACCGTCCGGCGCTGCTCGGCGGGGGAGGAGGTGTCCAGGTCCAGGTGGATCCGGTTCGGCCCGGTCTTGACGTCGTCCACAGGCACGAAGACGAGCCCGAGGCCGGGCTCGCCCTCGGGCGGGTCCACGTCGACCTCGTCGTCGTCGGCGTAGCCGAGCCGCCAGGACAGCGCCTGGGCCCACCAGTTCGCCAGCAGCCGGGGGTCGGCGGCGTCGACGACCAGGTTCACGAGGAGGCTCTCGCTCAGCGCCGTGCTCCTCTCGGCGGGGACGGGTCGGCGGGAGGTGGTCAGCGGGAGGTGGTCAGCGGTCGCGCGTCAGCGACCGCGCGTCACTGGCCGCGGCCGGTCTCGCGCTGCAGCTCGTCGATGAGCTCGGAGGCGCGCGCCTTGTCGAGGTCGTCGGGCAGCTCGCGGCCGGCCTCGCGGGCCAGCGTCTGCAGGTAGCTGCGCTGCGGGCCGGTCATGGGCTCGTCGCCGGTGACCCACGTCTCGGGGTCCTTCTCGGCGTTCTGGGTGGGGTCCGGGGTCTCGTTCTCGCTCACGGCCCCGACGCTACGGCGGAGGTCCGACACGTGCCCGCCGAAGCGGCCCCGGCC
>NZ_JAAALL010000283.1 GCF_009906315.1 Kineococcus vitellinus
CGGCGAACGGCCCCGGCAGCGCCCGCGCGCGGGCGGCCGCCGGCCGGGTGCGCCCGGCGACCTCCGCGTCGGCGCGCACGCCGACGGTGCCGTCGGCGCCGACGTCCAGGACGGCGGCGTGCGCGGGACCCGCGCCCAGCCGCAGCTCGCAGTCGGCGGCGCTGCCCACGCGCACCGAGCCGGCGCGCAGCCGGTGCACGCGGCCGGCGCCGGGGCCGGAGGCCACGAGGACCTCCACGCTCCCGTCGGGTTCGGCGAGCACCCCGGGCACGGGCCGGCCGGCGCCGACGACGGCGCCGTCGCGCAGCGGGCTCCCGCGCAGCGCCCGGGCGGGCTCCAGCCGCTGCGCGCCCAGCCACAGCCCCTCGGCGCCGTCGAGGCCGAGGAGGGCGGCGAGGGAGCCGACGGTCGCGTCGTCGTCGACCTGCACCGCGACGTCCGTGCTGCGCACGGGGTCGGGGGTGACGACGGTCAGCAGCAGGCGCACCCGTCCATGCTGGGCACCGCCCGGGCGGCGGCCGCCCGGACGGGCGGGAGACCACCCGGACGCCCGCGCGCGCTCGCGCAGGACTCACCCGTCCGGTCGCTACCGTGGTCGCCGTGACCGCTCCCGCCGACACCAGTGCCCCCGCCGAGGGCGGGGCGGAGCCGGGCCGGCGGACCTTCACGGTCGTCCTGCCCAACTTCACCGGCCCCTTCGACCTGCTGCTGGGGCTGATCACCAAGCACCAGCTCGACGTCACCGAGGTGGCGCTGGCCGCCGTCACCGACGAGTTCATCGCCCACATCCGCGCGGCGCAGTCCGCGGCCGCCGAGGGCGGTGCCGACTGGGACCTCGACGAGGCCAGCGAGTTCCTGCTCGTGGCGGCCACCCTGCTGGACCTGAAGGCGGCGCGGCTGCTGCCGGCGGCCGAGGTGGAGGACCCGGAGGACCTGGCGCTGCTGGAGGCGCGCGACCTGCTGTTCGCGCGGCTGCTGCAGTACCGCGCCTACAAGCAGGTGGCCGCGGTGCTGGCGGAGGGCTTCGCCGAGAGCTCGCGGCGGGTGCCGCGCGCCGTCGCGGTGGAACCGCGCTTCGAGGCGCTGCTGCCCGAGCTGGTCCTGACGGTCAGCCCCGAGCAGCTGGCGGCCCTGGCGGCGCGGGCGCTGACGCCGCGGCCGGTGCCCGTCGTCGACCTCGGCCACCTGCACGCCAGCTCGGTGAGCGTGCGCGAGGAGGCGGTGCTGGTGGTGGACCGCCTGCGCCGCAGGGGGAGCGCGACGTTCGCGGAGCTGGTCGCCGACGCCGGCGAGGGCGAGCACGGGACGCTGGTGGTCGTCGCGCGCTTCCTGGCGGTGCTGGAGCTGTTCCGCGAGCAGCGGGTGCGCCTGGAGCAGCCCGAGGCGCTGGGCGTGCTGACGGTCCGCTGGGACGAGGCCGTGGAGGCGGACCGGGGGGCCGCGGGCACCGCGGTGCCCGCGGGTCTGGACGAGTTCGAGGGCACCGCGCCGGGCGCGGGAGAGGGCTGATCGGTGGGCGAGCAGGTGCAGGAACCGCAGGAGCCGCAGGAGCTGCGCGACGAGGACCCCGGCCGGCGGGTGCGCGCGGCGCTCGAGGCGGTGCTCATGGTCGCCGACGAGCCCGTCGGCGTGCACGCGCTGGCCCGCGCCGTCGGCGAGCAGCCCGACGAGGTGGACCTGCTGCTGCGCGAGCTGGCGGGGGAGTACTCCGAGACCGGCCGCGGCTTCGAGCTGCGCGAGGTCGGCGAGGGCTGGCGGATGTACTCGCGCGCCGAGCACGCCGACGTCGTCGAGGCGTTCCTGCTCGACGGGCAGACGGCCAAGCTGACCCAGGCGGCCCTGGAGACGCTCGCCGTCGTGGCCTACCGCCAGCCGGTGAGCCGGGCCCGGGTCTCGGCCGTGCGCGGGGTCGGCGTGGACGGCGTGATGCGCACGCTGCTGACGCGGGGGCTGGTGCGCGAGGCGGGCGTGGAGGCCACCAGCGGGGCCACGCTCTACGCCACGACGCCGGAGTTCCTGCAGCGCATGGGCCTGCGCAGCCTCGACGACCTGCCGCCGCTGGCGCCGTTCCTGCCCGACGAGGTCTCGCTGGACGACCTGGAGCCGCAGGAGGTGCTGGCCGGCTCCCTCCCGCCGCTGCCGACCGCCAGCGGCTCCGGCGTGGGGGATGATGGAGGGTCGGCGCACCAGCAGCTGGAGCTCGGGCACATCGAGCTCGAGGAGCCCGGGGGGAGCGGGGAGCCCGCCGACGAGCCCGCCGACGAGGCGGACCCGCCCCGGGACCAGCTCCAGGACCAGCTCCAGGACCAGCAGGACCAGCACGACCGCGCCGACCGGCCGGACGACGTACACCAGCAGGGAGACCCGACATGAGCCCGAACGCGCCCCGCAGCGGCGGCGGCCGTGGGCAGCGACGCCCGTCCCGACCCGCGCCCCGCACCGGGGGCCGCCCCGCGGCCGCCGGAGCGGGCGGTGCCGGGGGCACCGGCCGCGGTGGTGGTCGCAAGGGCGCCGCCAAGCGGATGACCGACCAGGTGGCCCCGGCGCCGCAGCCGCCCCGGCGCGGCCCGGCCCCCGTCAAGGCCCGCACCGGCGTCGACGTGCACGACCCCGAGGGCGTGCGCCTGCAGAAGTTCCTCGCCGCGGCGGGCGCCGGCTCGCGGCGCGCCTGCGAGGAGATGATCACCGCCGGCCGGGTCACGGTCGACGACCAGGTCGTCACCGAGCTCGGCGTGCGCATCGACCCCACCCGCCAGGTCGTGCACGTCGACGGCATGCGCTTCTCCATCGACGACGACCTCGCCTACATCATGGTCAACAAGCCCAAGGGCGTGGTGTCGACGATGTACGACGAGGAGGGCCGCCTGAACCTCGCCGACATGGTCGGCCCGCGCGAGGAGCGGCTCTTCCACGTCGGCCGCCTCGACCTGGACACCGAGGGCCTCATCCTGCTCACCAACGACGGGACCCTCGCGCACCGGCTGCAGCACCCCTCCTTCGGGGTGAAGAAGACCTACCTCGCGGAGGTGCGCGGGCCCGTCAAGCGCGACCTGGGCAGGAACCTGCGCGCCGGGGTCGAGCTGGAGGACGGCCCGGTGGCGGTGGACTCCTTCCGCCTGGTGGACTCCAAGCCGGGCTACGCCCTCGTCGAGGTCGTCCTGCACGAGGGCCGCAAGCACGTCGTGCGCCGCCTGCTGGAGGCCGAGGGCTACCCCGTGCTGAAGCTGGTGCGGGTGCAGATGGGCCCGCTGGTGCTCGGCGACCTCAAGCCCGGCAAGAACCGGCGCCTGACCCGGGGTGAGGTCCAGCAACTCATGGCGGCCGCGGGGCTGTGAGCGCACCCGGTAGCCTGCCGCGCGTGTCGGTCAGGGCGATCCGTGGTGCGGTGCAGGTGGACGTGGACGAGCGCGCGGAGGTGCTGGCGCGCACCCGCGACCTCGTCACCGAGGTGGTCCGCGTCAACGAGCTGTCGCCGGACGACTTCATCAGCGTCATCTTCACCTCCACCGCCGACCTCGTCTCGGAGTTCCCGGCGGTGGCCGCCCGCGAGCTCGGGATGGGCGACGTGCCGCTGATGTGCGCGCGGGAGCTGGAGATCGAGGGCTCGATGCCCCGCGTCATCCGGCTCATGGCGCACGTGGAGACGACCCGCGCGCGCAGCGAGGTGCGCCACGTGTACCTCAACGGCGCCCAGGCGCTGCGCCGCGACATCGCCCAGTGAGGGCGCCGTGACCCTCGACGCGGCGGCGCCCGCCCGCACGCGCGGCACGGTCCGGGTGGTGGGCACCGGCCTGCTCGGCACGTCGGCGGCGCTCGCGCTCAGCCTGCGCGGCGTCGACGTCGTGCTGCACGACCCCTCGCCGACGGCCGCGGCGCTCGCGCGGGACATGGGAGCCGGGCGGCTGGCGGCGCCCGGCGACGACCCGGACCTGGTGCTGGTCGCCGCGCCGCCGGACGTCGTCGCCGAGGTCGTGCGCGCCGAGCTGGCCGCCTTCCCGCGGGCCGTGGTCACCGACGTCGCCAGCGTCAAGGGCGGCCCCCTGGCCGCCCTGCGCGCGGCCGGCGCGGACCTGTCGCGCTACGTGGGCAGCCACCCGATGGCCGGGCGCGAGCGCTCCGGGGCGGTCGCCGCCCGCACCGACCTCTTCGCCGGCAGGCCGTGGGTGGTGGCCGCCCCCGAGGCGGCCGGCCCGGCGGTCGTGCGCGCGGTGCGCGACCTGGCCCTGGACTGCGGCGGCGTGCCGGTCACGATGCCGGCCGACGAGCACGACGAGGCGGTGGCGCTGGTCTCGCACGCCCCGCAGGTGGCCGCCAGCCTCGTGGCGGCCCGGCTGCGGGAGGCGCCCGAGCCGGCCGTGGCGCTCGCCGGGCAGGGCCTGCGCGACGTCACCCGCATCGCGGCCAGCGACCCGGCGCTGTGGGCGCAGATCCTCGCCGGCAACGCCGCGCCCGTCGCCGACGTCCTGGAGGAGCTGCGCCGCGACCTCGACGACGTCATCGGCGCGCTGCGGGCGCTCGCCGCCGACCCCGCCGCGCCCGGAGCGCGCGGCCGGCTGGCCGGCGCCATCGCGGCGGGCGGCGCGGGCCGTGAGCGCATCCCCGGCAAGCACGGCTCCGCCCCGGCCGCCTACGCCACGGTGGTCGTCGTCGTGCCCGACCGTCCCGGTGCGCTGGCCCGGCTGCTCACCGACGTCGGGGCGGCCGGGGTCAACCTGGAGGACCTGCGCCTGGAGCACTCGGCGGGGCAGGCCGTGGCGCTGGCGGCCATCGACGTCGTGCCGGCCGCCAAGGAGCCCCTCGAGCAGGCGCTGCGGGGCCGCGGCTGGACGGTCCCGCTCTGAGCCCGCGCGCGGTTCTGCCGGGCCCGGTGCGGTCGACTAACCTCTTCCGGTGTCCACCTCGCCCGCACCCCGCAGTTCCGTCGCGTCCCCGGCCGGGGACGACCCGGGCGTGTCCGTCGTGACCGCGCCGATCGTCGTCGCCGTGGACGGCCCCTCGGGCAGCGGCAAGTCCAGCGTCAGCCGGGCCGTCGCCGCGGCGCTGGGCGTGGCCTTCCTCGACACCGGCGCCATGTACCGCGCCGTGACGTGGTCGGCGCTGCAGCACGGCACCGACCTGCAGGACCCGGCCGCGGTGGCCGCCCACGTGCGCTCCGTCGCGCTGCGGGTGGGCACCGACCCGGCCGCGCCGACCGTCGCCGTCGTCGCCGCGGACGGCACCGAGACCGACCTCACCGAGGCCGTGCGCTCCGCCGGGGTCACCGCCCGCGTCAGCGCCGTCGCCTCGGTGCCGGCCGTGCGCGCCGACCTCGTGCTGCGCCAGCGCGCCATCATCGAGTCCGCCTGCGCCGCACCGGCCCCCGGTGACCGCCCCGGGGTCGTGGCCGAGGGCCGCGACATCACCACCGTGGTGGCCCCCGAGGCCGACGTGCGGGTGCTGCTGACCGCCGACGAGGCCGTGCGCCTGGCCCGCCGGGCCCAGCAGGACCTCGGCTCCGACGACGCCGCGGCGCTGGAGGCCACCCGGCGCGCCGTCGTCGAGCGCGACCGCGTCGACGCGCGCACCACCGCGTTCACCTCGGCCGCCGACGGCGTGGTGACGCTCGACTCCACCCACCTCGACTTCGACGGCACCGTCGCGGCCCTGCTCGACGTGGTGGCCGCCGCCCGGCCGGCGCGGGGGCAGCGGTGAACCGGGCCCCCGTGGGCGGTTCCCACC
>NZ_JAAALL010000284.1 GCF_009906315.1 Kineococcus vitellinus
GCGTGAGCCTCCCCGGGCCCCCCGCCGGGCCCCGGGGAGGGCGCGCGGGCGGCCACTAGGGTGAGCCGCATGCGCATCGCGAGGTTCTCGTCCGGCGGTTCCGACCCGCGCTACGCCGTCGTCGAGGGCGCCCCCGGCGAGGAGGAGCTGCTCGTCGTCTCCGGCGACCCGCTGTTCACGCCGCTGAACCCGACGGGCGAGCGCGTGCCGCTCGTCGACGCCCGGCTGCTGGCCCCGGTCATCCCGCGCTCCAAGGTCCTCGGCATCGGCCGCAACTACGCCGCGCACGCGGCCGAGCTCGGCAACGAGGTCCCCGCCGAGCCGCTGGTGTTCACCGTGCCCAACACCTCGGTGGCCGGCCCCGGCGACCCGCTGGTCATCCCCGCCTGGGCGGGGGAGGAGCTGCACTACGAGGGCGAGCTCGCCGTCGTCATCCGCAGGCTGTGCAAGGACGTGCCGCTCGCGCGGGTGCCCGAGGTGGTCTACGGCTACACCGTGGCCAACGACGTCACCGCGCGCAGCCTGCAGGAGTCCGACAGGCAGTGGTGGCGCGCCAAGGGCGCCGACGGGTTCACCCCGCTGGGGCCGTGGATCGAGACCGAGCTGGACCCGGCCGACGTGCGCATCGAGACCCGCCGGATCACCGGCGCCGGCGCCGACGAGGAGGTCGAGGTCGTCCAGGACGGGCGGACCTCGCTCATGGTCCACGACGTCGCCGCGATCGTCGCCCACGTCTCGCAGGCCATGACCCTGCTGCCGGGCGACGTCATCCTCACCGGGACCCCCGCCGGCGTCGGGCCGGTGCGCGCCGGGCAGCGCGTGGAGGTGGAGGTCGAGGGGATCGGCGTGCTGTCGACGCCCTTCCTCGCCCCCGGGCAGGACTGAGCGCGAGCCCGCGCGAGCCCGCGCGGGACCCGGGCGGCGGCGCGCCGCAATAGGCTGGGCGGGCCATGACTGAGACTCCCGCCCCCGCCTCCGACGTCCGGGTCCGCTTCTGCCCCTCGCCCACGGGCACCCCGCACGTCGGCCTCGTCCGCACGGCCCTCTTCAACTGGGCCTACGCCCGCCACACCGGCGGCAAGCTCGTCTTCCGCATCGAGGACACCGACTCCGCCCGCGACAGCGAGGAGAGCTACGCGCAGATCCTCGAGGCGCTGCGCTGGCTCGGCCTGGACTGGGACGAGGGCATCGACGTCGGCGGCCCGCACGAGCCGTACCGCCAGAGCCGCCGCCGCGACCTCTACGACGACGTCGTGCGCCGCCTGCTCGAGGCCGGGCACCTGTACGAGTCGTTCTCGACGGCCGAGGAGATCGAGGCCCGCCACGAGGCGGCGGGGCGCTCCAAGGCCCTGGGCTACGACGGCTTCGACCGCGACCTGACCCCCGAGCAGGTCGCCGCGTTCCGGGAGGCGGGCCGCGAGCCCACCCTGCGCCTGCGGGTGCCCCAGGACCGCGACTACTCCTTCGACGACCTCGTGCGCGGGCGCATCGAGTTCAAGGCCGGCTCCTTCCCGGACCCGGTGCTGGTGCGCGCCAACGGCGAGCCGCTCTACACGCTGGTCAACCCCGTCGACGACGCGCTCATGGGGATCACCCACGTGCTGCGCGGGGAGGACCTGCTCAGCTCCACCGCCCGCCAGATCGCGCTGTACGAGGCGCTCATCGACATCGGGGTGGCCCGGGCGGTCCCGCGCTTCGGGCACCTGCCGTACGTCATGGGCGAGGGCAACAAGAAGCTGTCCAAGCGCGACCCCGAGTCCAACCTCTTCCACCACCGCGAGCGCGGCTTCGTGCCCGAGGGCCTGCTGAACTACCTCGCGCTGCTGGGCTGGGGCCTCGCCGAGGACCGCGACGTCTTCGGCGTGGAGGAGATGGTCGCCGCCTTCGACGTCGCCGACGTCAACGCCTCCCCGGCCCGCTTCGACCCCGCGAAGGCCGAGGCGATCAACGCCGCCCACCTGCGGCTGCTGGCGCCGGAGGACTTCCGCGAGCGCCTGGTGCCCTACCTGCAGGCCGCTGGGGTGCTGCCGGCGCAGCCGAGCGGGGAGCAGCTGCAGCGGCTGGCGCTGGCGGCCCCGCTGGTGCAGGAGCGCATGACGCTGCTCGGGCAGGCCCCCGGGATGCTCGGCTTCCTCTTCACCGCCGACGAGGACGTCGTCCTGGAGGCGGACGCGACGGGCGCGCTGCGCCCGGAGGCCGCCGACGTCCTCGACGCCTCGCTGGCGGCCCTGGAGGGGCTGGCGGAGTGGAGCACGCCGGCCGTGGAGGCCGCGCTGCGCGCCGCCGTCGTGGACGGGCTGGGCGTCAAGCCCAAGTTCGCCTTCGCCCCGCTGCGCACGGCCGTCACCGGCCGGCGGGTCTCCCCGCCGCTGTTCGAGTCGATGGAGATCCTCGGGCGAGGCTCCTCGCTGGCGCGGTTGCGCCGGCTGCGGGCGACGCTGGGCTGAGGGCCGGCCGCCCGGGACCTCAGGTCCCGGGCGGCGGTGCCGATTTGGGAAGCGGCGTCGGGAGCCGGTAGAGTCTGCGACGCACCCGGGCGGTTCGCCGGCCGGGAGATCACCATGGGGTATGGTGTAATTGGCAGCACGACTGATTCTGGTTCAGTTAGTCTAGGTTCGAGTCCTGGTACCCCAGCGCACGGCGCTCGTCCTCCAGGATGAGCGAGCTAGGGCCCCGTTGTGTAGCGGCCTAGCACGCCGCCCTCTCAAGGCGGTAGCGCGGGTTCGAATCCCGTCGGGGCTACTCACCAGCAAGCGTCCGGTCCGCCGGTCGCCCACCTGGACCGCTCTCGTCCACCGCTGGACGAGGCAGCTAGGGCCCCGTTGTGTAGCGGCCTAGCACGCCGCCCTCTCAAGGCGGTAGCGCGGGTTCGAATCCCGTCGGGGCTACTCACCAGGCCCCCGGTCACCGACCGGGGGCCTTCTGCGTGCCCGCCGCCCGCTCAGGCGGGCACGGTGGGCCGGCTGGGCGGCGCGACCGGCCGCAGCGCCGCCGTGAGCGCCTCGGCGGTCGCCAGGACCGCGTCGGCGTGCCGGCGCCCGGGGTGGCGGCCGAAGCGCTCGGCCGGCCCCGAGACGGACACCGCGGCCACCACGCGCCCGGACGGGCCGCGCACGGGGGCGCTCACGGAGGCCAGGCCCGCCTCGCGCTCGCCGCTGGAGTGCGCCCAGCCGCGCCGGCGCACCCCGGAGAGGGCGGCGGCGTCGAAGCGGGCGCCCAGCAGCTCCACCGACAGCCGCTCGGGGTCGTCCCAGGCGAGCAGGACCTGCGCGGCCGAGCCCGCCAGCATCGTCATGGAGGCGCCCACCGGCACGGTGTCGCGCAGTCCGTGCAGGCGGTCCGCGGCCGCGATGCACACGCGGTGGTCGCCGTGGCGGCGGTAGAGCTGGGCGCTCTCGCCGGTGGCGTCGCGCAGCGCCGTCAGCAGCGGCCCCGCGGCGGCCACGAGGCGGTCCTCGCCGGCGGCGGCGGCCAGCTCGGCGTGCCGGCCGCCGAGCACGAAGCGGCCCTGCAGGTCGCGCGCGACGAGGCGGTGGTGCTCCAGGGCGACGGCCAGCCGGTGCGCCGTCGGGCGGGCCAGCCCGGTCGCCGTCACCAGCTGCGCGAGGCTCGCCGGGCCCGCCTCCAGGGCGGTCAGCACCTGCACGGCCTTGTCGAGCACCCCGACTCCGCTAGTCTTGTCCACGG
The DNA here is from genome assembly GCF_009906315.1 of Kineococcus vitellinus. GTDB lineage: Bacteria > Actinomycetota > Actinomycetes > Actinomycetales > Kineococcaceae > Kineococcus > Kineococcus vitellinus. Next base: position 3,688 of record NZ_JAAALL010000284.1, read on the forward strand.
AGCGATACTGGCGTCTCAAGTGATGAGACGCAAGCGTCGATCCAGGAGACCAGGCAGTCGAGGGAGGGAACGCACCGTGGGACGCACGCTGGCGCAGAAGGTGTGGGACGACCACGTCGTCCGGCGCGGGCAGGACGGCGAGCCGGACCTGCTCTACATCGACCTCCACCTGCTCCACGAGGTCACCAGCCCCCAGGCCTTCGACGGCCTGCGGCTGGCCGGGCGCCCCGTGCGCCGCCTGGACCTGACGATCGCCACCGAGGACCACAACACCCCGACCGCGGACATCGACCGCCCGCTGTCGCTGCTGGAGGACCGCACCTCCGCCAAGCAGCTGGAGACCCTGCGCACCAACTGCGCCGAGTTCGGCGTGCGCATCCACCCCCTCGGCGACGCCGAGCAGGGCATCGTGCACGTCGTCGGCCCCCAGCTGGGCCTGACCCAGCCCGGCATGACCGTCGTCTGCGGCGACTCGCACACCTCCACCCACGGCGCGTTCGGCTCGCTGGGGATGGGCATCGGCACCAGCGAGGTCGAGCACGTCCTGGCCACCCAGACGCTGCCGCTGAAGCCGTTCAAGACGATGGCCGTCACGGTGAACGGCACGCTGCGGCCCGGCACGACGGCCAAGGACGTCATCCTCGCCGTCATCGCCGAGATCGGCACCGGCGGCGGCCAGGGCTACGTCCTGGAGTACCGCGGCGAGGCGATCCGCGCCCTGTCGATGGAGGGCCGGATGACGATCTGCAACATGTCGATCGAGGCGGGTGCGCGCGCCGGGATGGTCGCCCCCGACGAGACGACCTTCGCGTACCTGCAGGGCCGCCCGCACGCCCCGCAGGGCGCCGACTGGGACGCGGCCGTGGCGTACTGGCGCACGCTGCGCACCGACGAGGACGCCGTCTTCGACGCCGAGGTCGTCCTCGACGCCGCCGACCTGGAGCCCTTCGTCACCTGGGGCACCAACCCCGGCCAGGGCGTCCCGCTGTCCGGCTCCGTACCGGTGCCCGAGCGGATCGGCGACGACGGCGAGCGCCAGGGCGTCGAGCGGGCCCTGGCGTACATGGGCCTGGAGGGCGGCACCCCCATGCGCGAGATCGCCGTCGACACCGTCTTCATCGGCTCCTGCACCAACAGCCGCATCGAGGACCTGCGCGCCGCGGCCGAGGTCGTGCGCGGGCGCCGCAAGGCCGACGGCGTGCGCGTCATGGTCGTGCCCGGCTCGGCGAAGGTGCGCCTGCAGGCGGAGGCGGAGGGCATCGACGTCGTCTTCAAGGAGTTCGGCGCCGACTGGCGCTTCGCCGGCTGCTCGATGTGCCTGGGCATGAACCCCGACCAGCTGGCCCCCGGCGAGCGCTGCGCGTCCACCTCGAACCGCAACTTCGAGGGCCGGCAGGGCAAGGGCGGGCGCACCCACCTGGTGAGCCCGCTGGTGGCCGCGGCGACCGCCGTGCGCGGCACGCTCAGCTCGCCCGCCGACCTCGAACCCGCCCCCGCACCCGTCGCCTGACCGCCCGCCCGAGCCTGGAGGAGCCAGCCGTGGAGAAGTTCACCGTCCACACCGGTGTGGGAGTCCCGCTGCGGCGCACGGACGTCGACACCGACCAGATCATCCCCGCCGTCTACCTCAAGCGCGTCACCAAGACCGGCTTCGAGGACGCCCTCTTCGCCGCCTGGCGCGGCGACCCGTCCTTCGTGCTCAACCAGGAGCCCTACCGCCCCGGCTCGGTCCTGGTGGCCGGCAAGGACTTCGGCACCGGCTCCAGCCGCGAGCACGCCGTCTGGGCCCTGCGCGACTACGGCTTCAGGGCCGTCCTGGCCCCCCGCTTCGGCGACATCTTCCGCGGCAACGCCGGCAAGCAGGGGCTGCTGGCGGCCGTCGTCGAGCAGAGCGACATCGAGCTCATCTGGAAGGCGCTGGAGGCCCACCCGGGCACCGAGGTCACCGTCGACCTGCTCGAGCAGGTCGACGGTGACCTCGGTGCCCGGGTGGGCCTCCAGCGCCTTCCAGATGAGCTCGAT
>NZ_JAAALL010000285.1 GCF_009906315.1 Kineococcus vitellinus
CGTCGGGGCGGGCGCGGACGGCGAGGGGGCCGGCGCCCGCACGGTCGCGGGGTCCGGGCCGCAGACGACGCGGTTCTCGGCGTTGTACGTCGTCGTCCACGTCTCGCGCTGCTCGGCCCCGCCGCCGACGGGGGTCATGACCCGCGTGACGTCGACGGTGAAGCCGGTGTGCGTGGAGGAGTTCGGCGTGCAGTCCGAGGAGGTGTCGTAGACCGTCCGCGGCGGCTTCACGGCGCGGCGCGAGGACTTCTCCGCGCGCACGTCCATGAACCTCGTCCCGTAGAGGGAGACCACGACCTGGTCGCCGACGATGCCGGCCTGGACGTACACGCCGTGGCCGGAGTCGTTGCGGAAGCGGTTGTCGATGCTGCGCCAGTCCAGCGTCGCCTCGCGCCCCTCGGGGTAGCGGGAGATGTAGAGCGAGTGCGGCTTGTGCTCGACCTCGTCCAGGCCGGCGAAGAAGACCGCGTTGAACAGCGTCGTCGACAGCTGCGAGACCCCGCCGCCGTAGCCGTCGACGAGCCGGCCGCCGGAGATGACGGGCGCGCGGTGGAAGCCGCGCTCGGGGGTGCGCTCGCCGACGGTGTCGTTGAGGGAGAACTCCTGCCCCGGGCGCAGCACCGTCCCGTCCACGGCGGCCGCCGCGATGCGGATGTTGTCGGTGCGGTCGGCATCGGGGGTGAGCTTGGTGGAGAAGGTCGAGACCTGCTCCACGATGCCCAGCGAGGCCAGCTCCTCGGTGCCCAGCTGCGGCTGCGACGTCGTCAGCTCGACCTCGGCGCGCCGGGTCGGCGGGGCGCCGGTGAGGGCGGTGGTGACCGCGCCGGCCAGGACCTCGGGGGCCACGGCGGTGCCGGTGACGGCGGGCACGACCTGGGGGACGGTGCCGGCGACCTCGATGCGCGCGTCCTGCGGAGGCGTCTCGAACTGCGGGTCGGCGGCGAGCAGCGCCGCCTCCAGCCCCGGGCCGTCGGCCACGAGCTGCGCGCGCCCGTCCACGGGCCGCACGGCGAGCGCGGGGGCGAAGGCGGCCGGGGCCAGCACCGCCTCGCGCCCGCCGCCGGCCACGACGAGGTCGCCGGCCACGGCGGGGCGGGCGACGGTCTCGACGGCGGCCCGGACGGCGTCGGCGTCCAGCGAGGGGCGGCGGACGGCGGCCTCCAGCTCGACGGGGTCCGCGTCCGCGGCCAGCGCCGGGCTCGCGGCGGGCCAGGCGCCGGCGACGCGGCCGGCGGCGGCGACGACGTCGAGCGCGCGCCCGTCCTGCGGGGTGGTGACGACGGGCTCCACGGCGGCGGGTGCGCCACCGGCGCCGGGGCGGACCTCGAAGACCACGGCGCCCTCGACGGGCTCGAGCGCGACGGAGCCGGCCAGCGGCTGCAGCGCGGCCTGCAGGGCGCTGGTGTCGACGTCGACGTCGGGGGCGACCTCGCCGCCGCCGGCCACGTGGCGCCACAGCTGCCGGGGGTCCCAGCCGCCGGCGGTGAGGTCGTCGGCGGTGGCGGCCGCGTCGACGGCCAGGCCGGCCTGCGCGGGCGCCAGGGAGCCGGTCACGTCCGCGCCGGCGCCGCGGACCACGACGGGCAGCGGGGCGGCCGCCACCCGGCCGGCGGCCTCGGCGACGGCGCGCTCGACACCGGCCTGGTCCATGCCGCCGACGTCGACGCCGAGGACGCGGGTGCCGCGCGGGGCCTCGCCGGCGACCGCGAGCGCCGCGGACGCGTAGCCGCCGGCCAGCACGGCGAGCCCGGCCAGCACCCAGGTGCGCGGGCGCCGCGCCCAGTGCCGGGACGGGGCACCGCCGCGGGTGCGCCCGCTCTCCTGCAGCGCCGGCTGGTCGGTGTTGTGCACGGTCGTTCCCCCACATCGCCCTGGCGGACCACGCTGCGCGTCCGCTCGCCCACCCTAGGAGGCCGACGGCGCCCGCCGGTGCCTCACCGCCGATTCGCGCCCGACCGGGTGGACGCCGCACTCGGTGCGCACCGGACTCGATGCACACCGCACTCGGTGCACACCGAACTCGATGCAGAGTGCATCGGGAGCGCGCTACCCTCCTCCCGTGACCGTCTCCTCCCCCGACGCCCCGGGCCGGACGACCAGGCGGCGGGCGGAGACCCGCGCCCGCCTGCTCGCCGCCGCGCGCGACGTCCTCGCCGAGCAGGGCCTGGCCCGCAGCAGCGTCGAGGGCGTCTGCGAGCGCGCCGGCTTCACCCGCGGCGCCTTCTACTCCAACTTCGCCACGATGGACGACGTCGTGGCCGCGCTGTTCGCCCAGCAGGCGGAGGCGCTCATCGACCACGTCGAGCAGCGGCTGGCCCGGGCGCCGCGCGCGCAGGGCGCCGGCGTCGAGGAGGTCGTCGCCCACGTCCTCGACCTGCTGCCCGTCGACCGGCACTGGCACGCCGTGCGCACCGAGTACACCGCCCAGGCGCTGCGCAACCCGGCGGCCGCGGCGGTCCTGGCCGCCCAGCGCGCCCGGCTGCGCGCCCGGCTCGCCCCCGTGCTCGAGCAGGGCCTGCGCGACGTCGGGCGGCGCCTGACGGCCCCCGCCGACGAGGTCGCCCGCGCCCTCGTCACCGTCCACGAGGGCACCACCACCCCGCGCCTGCTCGGGGACGTGCCCGCCGACGACGGCTTCGAGGCGCGCCTGCTCGCCGGGGTGCTGCTCGCGCTCAGCGCACCGGACGCGGCGGCGGACGCGACGGCGGGTGCGGCGGCGGGCGCGACGGCGGGCGGTGGGTCGCGGTGAGCGGCGCCGACGGCGGGCGCGCGGACGCGCCGCAGGAGCTGGCGGTGCGCGCCGAGGGGCTGCGGCTGAGCACGGGCGGGCGCGACGTCTTCCGCCCCCTCGACGTGCGGGTGCCGGTCGGCGCGATGCTCGTCGTCCGCGGCCGCGCCGGGTCCGGCAAGACCTCGCTGCTGCTCACCCTCGCCGGGCGCATGAAGCCCGCCGGCGGCAGCCTGCAGGTGCTGGGGCGGCCGCTGCCGCGGCGCGCCGACGAGGTGCGGCGGCGCGCCGCGCTCGCCGAGGTCCGCGGCGTCAACGACCTCGACGACGCCCTCACCGTCGAGCAGCACGTCGCCGAGCGCCTGGCCCTGCACCAGCCCTGGTGGCGGCCGTGGGTCTCCCGCCAGCAGGTCGGCGAGCAGCTGGAGCGCGTCCAGCACGCCCTCGCGGTGACCGCCGACGCCGGGGCGCGGGTCCCGGCGCTGCCGCCGCGCGAGTTCGTCAGCGACATCGCGCCCCTGCAGCGGCTGGCGCTCGGCGTCGTGCTGGCCCTCATCGGCCGCCCCGAGGTCCTCGTCGTCGACGACGTCGACGCGCTGCGCCTGGGCGAGGACCGCCGGCGCGCGTGGGAGTCGCTGTCGGCGCTGCGGCGCACCTCCGCCACGCCGCTGACGGTCCTCGCCAGCTGCACCGACTCCGCCGACGTGCGCTGGCACGGCGGCGACGACCGCATCCTCCTCGACCTCCAGGACGCCTCGTGAGCTCCCCCCGCTCCGCCCGCCTCTCCCGCCTGCCGCGCTTCTCGCTGCCCGGCCTGGAGCTGGCCCGCTTCCGCCGCGCCACCATCACCCGGCTCGCGCTGCTCGCGGTCGTGCTCGTGCCGCTGCTCTACGGCGGGCTGTACCTGGCCTCCAACCACGACCCGGTGGGCCGGCTGTCGAACCTGCGCGCGGCCGTCGTCGACGCCGACGTCCCCGCGAGCGCGACCGGCCCCGACGGCACCGCGCGCACCGTCGCCGCCGGCGCGGACCTCACCCGCGAGCTGACCGCGCAGGACGCCGACGCCGGCTTCAGCTGGGAGACCGCCTCCGAGGAGGAGGCTGCGCGGGGGCTGGAGAGCGGCGAGTACGCGGCCGTGCTGCGCATCCCGCGCGACTTCTCCGCGGCCCTGGCCTCCACCGGCGGCGACGCCCCGCAGCGCGCCCGGCTGTCGGTGACCACCGACGACGCCGAGAACTACGTCATCGGCCAGGTCGCGAACACCATCGCCACGACGATCCGCACCGACGTCGCGCAGGGCGCCACGAGCGACTACCTGGGCGGCGTCCACGTGGCGTTCGGGCAGGTGCACGACTCCCTCGGCGAGGCCGCCGACGGCGCCGGCCGCCTGGCCGACGGCGCGCAGCAGGCCGGCACCGGCGCGGACACCCTCGTCGTCGGCCTCGGCGACCTGGGCTCCGGCGCCGACCGGCTGGCCGACGGCACGGGGGCGCTGCGCTCGGGCGCCGCGGAGCTGGCCACCGGCACCCGCCGGGTCGCCGACGGCGCCGGCAGCGCCGCGGGCGGCGCGGGTGCGCTGGCCGCCGGGCTGGAGCAGCTGCGCACCGCGACGGCCCAGCTGCCCGCGCAGACGCAGCAGCTCGCGCAGGGCGCGGGCGCCGTGGCCACCGGCGCCGGCCGCCTCTCCGAGGGCGCCGACGCGCTCGCCGGCGCCGCCGACCGGCTCACCCCGGCCCTGGAGCAGGCCCAGGCCCTCATCCCGCTGGTCGACCGGCTGCTCGCGCAGGCCCGGGCGCTGGCGGCGGCCGCCCCGGAGGACGAGGACCTCGCCGCGGCCGTGCGCACGCTGGAGCAGGCCCGCCGGGCGCTGGCCGACGGGTCGCTGAGCGGTGCCGCGCAGGGCGTCGGGCAGCAGGTGGACGCCCTGGTCGCCGGTGCCCGGCAGCTGTCCGAGGGCGCGACCTCCGTGGCCGGCGGCGCCGCGCAGCTCGCGGCCGCGGCCCCGGCGCTGCAGCAGGGCGTCGCGCAGGCCGCCGACGGCGCGGACGCGCTGGCGAGCGGCACGCGCTCGCTGGCGACGGGGTCCGCCGCCGCCGCCGACGGCGCCGCGGACCTGGCGGGCGGGGCGGCGCAGGTGGACGACGGCGCGGTCGCGCTGGTGGACGGCACCGCGCAGGCGCGCACCGGCGCCGCGCAGCTGGCCGACGGCACCCGGGCGCTGGCCGAGGGGGCCGGCACCCTGAGCACCGAGCTGCGCGAGGGCCAGGAGCAGGTGCCGGTGTACGCCGGGGAGGTGGCGGGCGAGCGCGCCGACGTCGTGGCCTCCCCGGTGGAGGCCGAGCGCGTCCGCGAGCACGCCGTCGCCCACTACAGCGACGGCCTGGCCCCGCTGTTCGTGCCGGTCTCGCTGTGGGTCGGCGGGATGGTGACGTACATGGTGCTGCGCGCCGTCTCGCAGCGGGCACTGGCCTCGACGGCCTCCTCGGTGCGGGTGGCGCTGGCCGGCTGGGCGCCCGGCGCGCTGCTGGGCTGCGCGCAGGCGGTCGTGCTCGTGGCCGTCCTGCACTGGGGCGTGGGCATCGAGTCCCCGGACGTGCCGGCGACGGCGGCCTTCACGGCGCTGGTGGCCGTGGTCTTCACCGCGCTGCACCAGTGCCTGAACGCGCTGCTGGGCGGGGCGGGGCGGCTGGTGGCGCTGGTCCTGCTCGTGCTGCAGCTGACGTCGGCGGGCGGGACCTACCCGGTGGGGACCTCCCCGGCCTTCTTCGAGGCCATCCACCCCTACCTGCCGATGACGTACGCCACCGACGGCCTGCGCCACCTGGTCGCCGGCGGGTCCGCGGGCGCGGTGGGCGCCGACGCGCTCGTGCTGGCCGGGTTCGGGCTGCTGGGGCTGGCGGTCACCGTGCTGGCCTGCCACCGCCGGCGCAGCTGGACCGTGGCGGAGCTGCACCCCAGCCTCAGCCTCTGAGCCCGCTC
>NZ_JAAALL010000286.1 GCF_009906315.1 Kineococcus vitellinus
GTGTGGGACCTGCTGCGGGCGGCGCGCACCGGGAGCGCACCGGCTCCGCGACCGGCGGCGTCGCCGTCCCCCTGACCGTCCCCGCGCTGCTGTGGCCCACCCGCTCCCCGGACGCCCCGGCACCCGGCGAAGCAGCCGCGGTCGACGGGCGCGGCTGGCTCGCCGCCGCGCCCCACGCGGAGCTCGTGCTGGCGATGGTGGGCGCGGCCTCCTTCCCCGGTCACCAGGGGCTGCAGCGGCCGCTGCGGCCCGGCGGAGCGGTCGTGGCCTGGCTGCAGGAGCAGCGCGCCGCGGCGGCCGGCACCGAGCGGGAGGCGGACCTGGAGGCCGTGCTCGTCCTGGGCGGGTGGCGGGCGGTGCTGCGGCGGCGCCCGGGTGGCGCGTCCGACGACGGCCGGGCTCCCGCGGCGGCGGACACCGGCGGCCCCCGGCCGGGGGTGAGCCTGCGGGTGCCGGGGCGCCCCGCCCTCGCCTGGCTGGCGGCGCACCGCCCCGGGCCGCTGCTGGACTTCACCGCCGCCCGCCACGAGGGCGCCCACCGCGCCCACCGCGGCCCGGAACCGGGGACGTCCGTCGTCGACGACGTGGTGGTGGCCTTCCAGGGCAGCTGGCCCGCCGAGCACGGCACGCCGGAGCACCGCACCGCCGCCCGGGTCCACCGCGAGTACCTGCGCCGCGCCGCCGAGGCCGGGCTGGACCGCCCCGCCCGCCCGCTGCAGGACCCGCGGGCCGAGGCGCACCGCTGGAGCACCGACGTCGACGACGACGACGCCGGGGACGCCCCCCCGCGCTGGCGCAACCTCGGCGCGTACCTCTACGGCGGTGGCGCCACCGAGCTGATGGGGACAGCGCGCGCCGTGGCCTACCGGCGCGCCGGGGTCGGCGCCGAGGAGGCCGTCGCGCTGGAGACGGGCTCCTCGGCGCCCACCGACGAGCAGCTGGGGGCGCTGCGGGCGCTGCGCGGGAGGTCCTGAGCCGTGGAGGAGCACCTGGAGCGGTTCCTGGCCGCGCACGCCGGGCCCGGCCTGCCGCCGCCCGCGCTGGACGCGCTCGCCGCGGCGTGCCGGGACGCGCTGGGCGCCGACGGGGCCGTCGTCGCCGTCGCGGCGGTGGAGCGCTGGCGCCTGCCGGTCGGCGTCAGCGGTGCGGGGGCCGCCGCGGCGGAGCGCTGGCAGTTCACCGTCGGGGAGGGGCCGAGCGCCCTGGCGCGGGCGCGGGCGGGAGCCGTCGCGGCCGACGAGGCGCGGCTGGGGCGCACCTGGCCCGCGCTGCACGACCAACTGCGCCGCCACACCGCCTTCCGCAGCGTGCTGGCGCTGCCGCTGCTCGCGGACGGCGCGCCGGCGGGGACGCTGGACCTGTACTGGCGCGGTGCGCGGGCCGCGGTCGGCGTCGACCCCGCCGCGGCGCAGCGGGTGGCCGCGCTCGTCGGCGGCCGGCTGCTCGACGGCGCGGGCCCCGGGCGGGGCACCGCCCCGCGTGCCGGGCCGGCCGGGTCCGCCTGGCTGCGGGCGCCCGCGGCCCGGCCGCGCCAGCGCACGTGGGTGGCGATCAGCGTGGTGAGCGAGGTGCTCGGCCTGGCGGACGCGGACGCCCTGGCTGTGCTGCGCTCGCACGCCTACGCCCGGGACCGCACGCTGGAGCAGGTGGCCGACGACGTCGTCGCGGGGCGCGCCTCCGCGGGTGCGCTGCGCCGCCCCGCCGAGGACTGAGGCCCGGCACTCCCGGGCCGCGGCGGGGGGGCGCTCCCGCTCAGGGCGCCGCCGGCGGGGCGGAGCCGTCGGACCCGTCGGACCCGCCCGCGCGGGCTGCGGCGGCCGCGGTGTGGGCGCGGCTGGGGATCTGGGTGGCCAGCTTGCCGCCGGAGACGTCGACGAGGGTGCCGGTGACGTAGGAGGCCGCGTCGCTGGCGAGGAAGATCAGCAGGTCGGCGACGTCGTCGGCGCTCTCCCAGCGCCGCAGCGAGAGCGTGTCGAGCAGGCGGTCCTGCTCCTGCGGGGCCATGTCGGCGAAGCCGTTCATCGCGGTGGGGACCATGCCGGGCGCGTAGGCGTTCACCGTGATCCCCCACGGCCCGAGCTCGGAGGCCAGGACCCGGGTGAACTGCACGACGGCGGCCTTGGAGGCGGCGTAGGCGGCGCTGCCCACGCTGGGCACGATCGCCGCGAACGAGGCGGCGTTGAGGATGCGGCCGCGCCCGGCGCGCTTCATGACCTCCGCGACGGCCTGGCTGACCAGGAACACCCCGCCGGCGTTGACGTCCATGCAGCGGCGCCAGCCCTCCCACGTCAGCTCGGCCACCTGGCCCTCGACGTTGACGCCGGCGTTGTTGACGAGGACGTCGACGGTGCCGTGCAGCTCGAGCACCGCCTCGACCGCGCGCCGCACGGAGTCGGGGTCCACCACGTCGCAGACGACCTCGGCCACGGGGTGCCGCGGTCCCGGCTCCGCGCCGGGCCCTGCGGCCGGCTCCGCGTCGAAGGCGAGGTCGAGGGCCACGACGCGGGCGCCCTCGGCGGCGAAGCGGGCGGCGATCGTGCGCCCGATGCCGCGGCCGGCGCCGGTGACGAGCACCACCCGCTCGGACAGGTCGAGGTGCACGGCGCCTCCTGGTGGCGGACCTACGATCGGCGGGTGGACACGGCGAGTAGATCCGGTGCGGCCCGCGGCCGCAAGGTCGTCTGGGTCACCGGCGGCGGCAGCGGCACGGGTCGCGCGGTGGCCCTGGCGGCCGCGGCCGCGGGCTGGGACGCGGCCGTCAGCGGCCGCCGCGCCGCTGCGCTGGAGGAGACCGCGGCCGCAGTCGCCGACCGCGGGGGCGCGGCCCTGGCCCTGCCGCTGGACGTGCAGGACGGCGCCGCGGTGGCCGCCGCGCGCACCGCCGTCCTGGAGCGGTTCGGCCGCCTCGACGCGCTCGTGCTGGCCGCCGGGCTGAACACGCCGCGCCGGCGCTGGGACGACCAGGAGATGGCGACCTTCCGCGACGTCGTCGCCACCAACCTCACCGGCCCTGCCAGCGTCGTCGACGCCGCCCTGCCGGAGCTGCGCAGCAGCGGGGGCGTCGTCGTGGTGATCTCCTCGTACTCCGGCTGGGCGTTCTCCCCCGGTGCAGGTGTCGCCTACTCCGCCAGCAAGACCGCGCTCGGCTCGCTGGTGCGGACCCTCAACGACCAGGAGGGCCGGCACGGGGTGCGCGCCTGCCACCTGTGCCCCGGGGACATCGCCACCGACTTCCTCGACCAGCGCCCCGAGGTCCCCGACGCCGCCGCCCGGGCGAGCATGCTCACCGCCGACGACGTCGCCCGCACCGTCCAGTTCGTCCTCGACAGCCCGCCCCACGTGCGCGTCGACGAGCTCGTCGTCTCCCCCGTCCGCCGCTGATCCCCGCCGCGCCGGGCGCCCGACGTCGGGGCCGCCCGGCGCGGGTGGTGGTGACGAGCGCGTGCGATGCGGGCGCTTGAAGGTTCCGATAACTGATAATCCCGTTGGTTGAACTGGAGGTTGCTCGGCGACGCTCCTGATGGGTCCACCGGAGGCGCCGGAGGTGGCGGCGACGGGCCGGCTGCCGGGTGGAGGACCGGCGCCCCGGCCCCGGGGACCGGGCTCCCCCGTCCGCGGCCACGGGACGCCGCGCCGCCACCGGTCGACGCCGACCGGTCCGCCTGCTGCGCACACGCACAAGGCCCCGACCAGCACGAGTGCTGATCAGGGCCTTCTGCGTCGCTGTCTCAACGAGTGTCCGAGGGGGGACTTGAACCCCCACCCACTATACGTGGACTAGCACCTCAAGCTAGCGCGTCTGCCTATTCCGCCACCCGGACGAGTGGTGCCCGCGCGGGCTCTCCGGCCGTTGCGAACGAGGAAAACCGTAGCACGGCACGCCGCTCGCCCCGGACACCTGGGCCGGTCGGGGGACCCGGCGTGCACCGCGGCCTCGGGCGTGCCGATCTCCCTCGGGTGATGCCCGAACCGCTGCCCGCACCCCGCCGCCCGCTGGGGGCGCCCGACGTCCAGGGCGACCCCGTCGCGGCCGCCCGGGCCCTCGTCGAGGGCGTGGAGCGGGTGGTGCGCGGGCGGCGGGCGGCGGTGGAGCTGCTGGTGTGCGCGGTGCTGGCGCGCGGGCACGTGCTCGTCGAGGACGTGCCCGGCAGCGGCAAGACCACGCTGGCCGCCACGCTCGCGGCGTGCGTGGGCGCGGGCGCCGCCCGCATCCAGGCCACGGCCGACCTGCTGCCGGCCGACGTGACGGGCTCGGGGATCTGGCACCCGGCCTCCGGTGAGCTGCGTTTCGTCGCCGGGCCGCTGTTCGCGCCCGTCGTGCTCGTGGACGAGCTGAACCGCACCTCCCCGCGCACCCAGTCGGCCTTCCTGGAGGCCATGGAGGAGCGGGCGGTGACCGTGGACGGGGTGCGCCACCGGCTGCCGGAGCCCTTCGTCGTGGTCGCCACCCAGAACCCCCTGGAGCAGCACGGGACCTACCCGCTGCCGGAGGGGCAGCTGGACCGCTTCGCGGTGCGCCTGGTGCTGGGCCCGCTGGAGGAGCGGGTGGAGCGGCAGGTCGTGCGCGAGCAGCTGGCGGGCAACCGGCCCGAGCGGCTGGAGCCCGTCCTGGAGCTGGCGGGGCTGCTGGCGCTGCAGCGGGCCGCCGCGGACGTGCACGTGGCCGACGCCGTGCTGGACCTGGCGGTGCGGCTGACGCGCGGCACCCGCACCGACCCGCGCGTGCTCGTCGGGGCCGGCACCCGCGCCGCCATCGTGCTGGTGCGCTGCGCGCAGGCGCGGGCGCTGCTGGCCGGGCGCGCGCACGTGCTGCCCGAGGACGTGCAGTCGCTCGTCGTGCCGGTGCTGGCCCACCGCCTGCAGCCGGCACCGCAGCCGGGGGCAGACCTCGCCGGGCACGGGTTGCGGACCCTGCTGCAGGAGCGGCTGGCGGCGCAGCTGGCCGCCGACGTCCCCGTCGCCCTGCACCGGTGAGCACCCCCTCCCCCGCGCCGGGGGCGCCGGGGGCACCGGGCGCCGTCGCGCTGACCGGCGTGGAGGCCGGGCGGTCGCTGCGCTGGCGCGCGGTGCTCGGCGCCGGCAGCGGCCCGGTGCTGCTCCTGCTCTCCTTCGGCGTCGGCAACCGCTGGCTGGGGCTGCTCGCCGCCCTCGTGCTGGCCGCGACGGCCGTCGCCGCGTGCACGCTGCCGCGGGTGGCCTCGCTGGCGGTGTCGGTGTCGGTGCCCGCCCGCGCCCGCGCCGGGGAGCACGTCGAGCACGTCGTGGACGTGGTCAACCACGGCTCCCGCCCGTGCCCGCCGACCGTCCTGCACCTGGGCGGCGACGGCTTCGCCGACGCGCACGCGGCCCTGCCCGCCGTCCCGGCCGGGCGGGGCGTGCGCCTCGTGCTGCCCCGGCGGGCGCTGCGGCGCTGCGTGAGCACCGGGGCGCTGGTGCGCGTCGAGGGCGCCGACGCCCTCGGGCTGCTGAGCACGCACCGGGCCGCGCTCGTGCCGGCGCTCGTGCACGTGCACCCCGCACCGGCCGCCGCGCCGGTGCTGCCGCCGCCGCCGCCGGCGGTCGGCGCCGACGACGTGGCCGGTGTGCGCCCGTGGCGGCGCGGGGACCGGCTGTCCGCCGTGCACTGGCGCGCCAGCGCCCGCCGCGGCGGGGCGGGGCAGCCCGGTGGCGGTCTCGTCGTCGTC
>NZ_JAAALL010000287.1 GCF_009906315.1 Kineococcus vitellinus
AGGCCCCGCGGCGCCGCAGCTCCTCGCGCCGCTCCTCCGGCGGGTCCTCCGGCCGCTCCTCCGGCGGTGGGCGCCGCTCCTCCGGCGGTGGGCGGCGCTCCTCCGGAGGGCGGTTCTGACCTGCCCGCGGCGCCGCCGTCCGGCAGCATCCACCAGGCGCGTCCCGGCCGGGGCGGCGCCGATCGCGACAGCCGGGGCACCCGGCGGGGAAGGACACGACGTGGCGGAGAAGCAGAGCATCCTCGGGCGCATCGCCCAGCTGGCACGGGCCAACGTCAACGCGCTCATCGACGCGGCGGAGGACCCCGAGAAGATGCTCGACCAGATGGTGCGCGACTACACCGCCAACATCGCCGACGCGGAGGCGGCCGTCGCGCAGACCATCGGCAACCTGCGGCTGGCCGAGGCCGACCGCGACGACGACGTCGCGGCGGTGCGCGAGTGGGGCGGCAAGGCGCGCGCCGCCTCGGCCAAGGCCGACGCGCTGCGCGCGGAGGGCCGCACGGGCGAGGCCGACCGCTTCGACGAGCTCGCCAAGGTGGCGCTCAAGCGGCAGATCTCCTTCGAGCAGGAGGTCGCGGCCGCCGCTCCGCAGATCGCCGCGCAGACCGAGGTCGTCGAGCGGCTCAAGAGCGGGCTGGCCTCGATGCGGGACAAGCTGGCCGAGCTGCGCACCAAGCGCGACCAGCTCGTCGCCCGGGCCAAGGCCGCCCAGGCGCAGGCGCAGGTGCAGTCGGCGATCGGCTCCCTCAACGTGCTCGACCCCACCTCCGAGCTGTCCCGCTTCGAGGAGCGGGTGCGCCGGGAGGAGGCCCGCGTCGCGGGCCAGGCCGAGCTGCAGGCCGACTCGATCGAGGCGCAGTTCGCCGGCCTGGAGGACGCCGCCACCGACCTGGACGTCGAGGCGCGCCTGGCGGCGCTGAAGTCCGGCTCGGCCTGAGCCGGCCGGCCGGGGCGCACGGCCCGGCGGGCGACGCCCTCAACCGGCGGGAGTGAGGACCAGCAGCGGCTTGGCGCCCCGGGCGGTGTCCCCGAGCAGCGCCACGAGGGTGCCGTCCGCGGCGAACGCGGCGACCGTCCCCTCGCGGTCCGAGGGAGCCGTGAACCCGCCGTGGGCGACGGTGCGCGCCTCCGCCTCGTCGAGGTCGCGGACGGGGAACAGGCGCCGGGCGACCTCGGCCAGCGGCACGACCGACGGCTGCGCCTCGACCTGCTCCAGGGTGCGGGCGTCCTCGAGGGTGAAGGGCCCGGAGCGGGTGCGCCGCAGGGCCGTGAGGTGGCCGCCGACGCCGAGGGCGGCACCGAGGTCGCGGGCCAGGGCGCGCACGTAGGTCCCGCTGGAGACCTCGACCTCGACGTCGAGGTCGACGAAGGGCGCCCGGTCGTGCCGCGCCAGCACGCTGAAGCGGCTGACGGTGACCGGGCGCGCGGGCAGCTCGACGGCCTCGCCGCCGCGCACCCGCGCGTAGGAGCGCTTGCCGTCGACCTTGATGGCGCTCACCGAGCTGGGCACCTGCTGCAGGTCCCCGGTGAGGGCCGCGACGGCGCGGGCGAGGTCCTGCTCGCCGGTGCCGGTCGCGTCGACGGCCTCGCCGAGGGGTTCGCCGGCGGCGTCGTCGGTGACGGTGGCCAGACCCAGGCGCACGGTGGCGGTGTAGGCCTTGTCGTGCGCGACGAGGTGGGTGAGGAACCTCGTGCCCCGGTCGGCGCCCAGCACCAGCACGCCCGTCGCGGCCGGGTCCAGCGTGCCGGCGTGGCCGACCCGCCGGGTGCCCAGCAGCCGCCGGCAGCGGCCGACGACGTCGTGGCTGGTCCATCCGGACGGCTTGTCGACGACGAGGATCCCGTCGCCCGCCGAGGGGCGGCGCACGCCGTCCCGGGCGGCCGGCTGCGGGGAGCTCACGCGGTGCCCCCCGCGTCGGCGTGCACGTCGTGGGCGCGCGTGCGCCGCACCGGGCCGTCCTGGGGAACCACGCCGACACGGTACCCACCGCGGCCGGGCGCCCGGGCGGCCACCCGGGCGCCGGCGCGAGGGACCGGGACCCCGGGGCGCTCGGCCCCGCGGGTCAGCGGGTGGCGCTGAGGGCGCCCGGCTCGTCGTCCTCGTCGAGGTCGTCGTCCTCATCCTCGTCGAGGTCGTCGTCCTCGTCCTCGTCGAGGTCGTCTTCCGCGTCGTCGAAGTCGTCGTCGACGGGCTTCTTGTACGGGTCGGCCTCACCGGCGGGCGTGGCGCCGACCGCGAGGGCCGCCACGCGCGCGTCCTGCTCGGCCGCCTTGCTGAGCAGGTCCTCGATCTGGGTCGCCGTCTCGGGGATCTCGTCGGCGGTGAAGGTCAGCGTCGGGGTGAGCCGGATGCCGGTGCGCTTGCCGACCTCGGCGCGCAGGACGCCCTTGGCGGACTCCAGCGCCACCTTGGTGCCGACCTTCTCCTCGTCGCTGCCGAGGACGGTGTAGTAGAGCGTGGCGTGCTGCAGGTCGTTGGTGACCCGCGCGTCGGTGATGGTGACGAACCCCAGTCGGGGGTCCTTGACGCGCTTCTCGAGCGCGTCGGCCACGACGACCTTGATGCGGTCGGCGAGCTTGCGGGCGCGGGTGGGGTCGGCCACGGGGGCTCCTGTTGCTGCGGTCAGTCGTCCGACGACAGGAACTGCCGCCGGGCGGAGAGGATCTGGAACTCGGGGTGGGCCGCGACGAGGCGCTCGCAGCGGTCGAGCACGTCGCCGCAGCGGGCCGCGTCGGGCGCCACGACGGCGACGGCCACCTCCGCCCGCCGGTGCAGGTCGAGGTGGCCGGTCTCGGCCGCGGCGACGTCGAAGGAGCGTCGCAGCTCCGCGACCAGCGGCCGGACGAGGCTGCGCTTGCCCTTCAGCGAGTGCACGTCGCCCAGCAGGAGGTCGAAGGTGAGCGTTCCGGTGAACATGCGTGAGGGGGTGGCCGCCCGGGAGGCGGGACCCGAGGGTCCCGCCTCCCGGCGACCGTGCTCAGGCGGCGTCAGCCGCGCGGCTTCTCCTGCATCTCGAACGTCTCGATGACGTCGTCGATCTGGAGGTCGTTGTACGAGCCGAGGCCGATGCCGCACTCGAAGCCCTCGCGGACCTCGGTGGCGTCGTCCTTGAACCGTCGCAGCGACTCGATGGTGAGGTTGTCGCCGTGCACGACACCGCCGCGCAGCACGCGCGCCTTGGTGTTGCGCCGGATGAGGCCCGACCGGACGAGGCAGCCGGCGATGTTGCCGAACTTGGACGAGCGGAAGATCTCGCGGACCTCCGCCGTGCCGAGCTGGACCTCCTCGAACTCCGGCTTGAGCATGCCCCTGAGGGCGTTCTCGACGTCCTCGATCGCCTGGTAGATGACCGAGTAGTACCGCACGTCGACGCCTTCGCGGTCGGCGTACTCCTTGGTCTGCTGCTCCGGGCGGACGCTGAAGCCGATGATGATCGCGTTCGAGGCGACGGCGAGGTTCACGTTGTTCTTCGTGATCGCACCGACGCCGCGGTCGATGACGCGCAGCTCGACCTCGTCGCCGACGTCGATCTTCAGCAGCGCGTCCTCGAGGGCCTCGACCGAGCCCGCCCCGTCACCCTTGAGGATGAGGTTGAGGCTCTCGACCTTGCCCCGGTCGAGGGCTGCGGTGAAGTCCTCCAGCGAGATCCGCTTGCGCGACTTCGCCAGCAGGGCGCTGCGCTCGGCGGCGTCGCGCTTCTCGGCGATCTGGCGCGCGGTGCGGTCGTCGGGCGCCACGAGGAACGTGTCGCCGGCTCCCGGCACCGAGGTCAGGCCCAGCACCTGCACCGGACGCGACGGGGTCGCCTCCGAGAGCTGGTTGCCGTGCTCGTCGAGCATCGCGCGGACCCGGCCGTAGCCGGTGCCCGCGACGATGGCGTCGCCGACGTGCAGGGTCCCGGACTGCACCAGGACCGTCGCCACGGGGCCGCGGCCCTTGTCGAGGTTGCCCTCGATGGCGATGCCGCGGGCGTCCTTGTGGGGGTTGGCCCGCAGGTCCAGCGCCGCGTCCGCGGTGAGCAGGACCGCCTCGAGCAGCGCGTCGATGTTCTGCCCCTGGCGGGCGGAGACGTCGACGAACATGGTGTCGCCGCCGTACTCCTCGGCCACCAGGTTGTACTCGGTGAGCTGCTGGCGGACCTTCGCCGGGTTGGCGCCGTCCTTGTCGATCTTGTTCACCGCGACCACGATCGGCACGTCGGCCGCCTGGGCGTGGTTGAGCGCCTCGATCGTCTGGGGCATCACGCCGTCGTCGGCCGCGACCACGAGGATCGCGATGTCGGTCACCTTGGCGCCGCGGGCACGCATGGCCGTGAAGGCCTCGTGACCCGGGGTGTCGATGAAGGTGATCGCCCGCTCGACGCCCTCGTGCTCCTTGGTGACCTGGTAGGCGCCGATGGTCTGGGTGATCCCACCGGCCTCCTTGGCCACCACGTCGGTGGAGCGGATGGCGTCCAGCAGCTTCGTCTTGCCGTGGTCGACGTGACCCATGACGGTGACGACCGGCGGCCGGGACTCCAGCTCCTCGTCGCCCTCGGCCTCCAGCTCGGCGTCCAGGTCGATCGAGAACCCGGCGAGCAGCTCGCGCTCCTCGTCCTCCGGGGAGACGACCTCGATGACGTAGCCGAGCTCGGCGCCCAGGGCCTGGAAGGTGTCCTCGTCCAGCGACTGCGTCGCGGTGGCCATCTCACCGAGGTGGAAGAGCACCGTGACCAGCGACGCGGGGTTCGCGTCGATGCGGTCGGCGAAGTCGGTCAGCGAGGCGCCGCGGCGGATGCGGACGACCGTCGAGCCGTCACCGCGCGGGACCTGCACACCCCCGACCGAGGGGGCCTGCATCGCCTCGTACTCCTGGCGCTTGGCGCGCTTGGACTTGCGGCCCTTGACCGGACGGCCACCGGCGCGACCGAACGCGCCCTGCGTGCCGCCGCGACCACCGCGACCACCGGGACCGCCACCGGGACGACCGGCGAAGCCGCCGCCACCGGCACCCGCACCGGCGCCACCGGGACCGCCCGGGCGGCCGCCGAAGCCACCACCGCGACCGCCACCGGGGCCACCGCGACCGGGCGCACCCGGACGGCCCGCACCGGCACCGGCACCCGGACGGCCGACCGTCGGGCGCGCGGGCATCATGCCCGGGTTGGGACGGGGCCCACCGGGACGGGGACCACCGGGGCCGGCCGGGCCGGGACGCGGCCCGCCCTGCGGACGGGGCATGCCCTGGTTGGCCGCGAAGGGGTTGTTGCCCGGACGCGGGGCGCCCTGCGGACGGGGCATCCCGCCGGCCTGGCCACCCGCACCGCCCTGACCGCCCTGACCGCGGTCGCGGTCGGACGAGCGGGGCATGCCCTGGCTCGGGGCGAACGGGTTGTTGCCCGGGCGCGGGGCACCGGGGCGCGGAGCGCCACCGGGACCGGCCGGACGACCCTGACCGCGGTCGCCGCCCTGGGGGCGCTCCGAGCGCTCCGGACGGTCCGAGCGCGGGCGCTCACCGGGAGCGCCGCGGTCGGGCGGACCGGGACGACGTGCACCCGGAGCCGCGGGGGCACCGGGGCGACCGCCCTGGCCGGGGGCCGCGGGAGCGCCGGGGCGGGCCCCCGGACGCGGACCCTGACCGGGACCGCCGGAGGCGGGCGG
>NZ_JAAALL010000288.1 GCF_009906315.1 Kineococcus vitellinus
CCGCCGCCGCCGAGCCGGACGCCGACCGCGGCCGGCGCGAGCTGCTGGAGCGCGTCGAGGCGGGCACCGCGCGCACCGACGCCCTCGCTGCGCGGGTGGTCGCCCTGGAGGCCGGCAACGCCGAGCTGGCCGCCCGCCTGGGCGGCAGCCGCGCCGCGCAGGCCGCGGCGCGCGCCGACGAGCTGGCCGTCGCCGCGGCCGCGGTGGCCGTCAGCGGACCGGGCGTGCGCGTCGTCCTCGACGACGCCCCGGTCCCGGACGAGGGGGTCGGCGCCGGGGCCGCGGACACCTCCGGGCGGGTCGTCGACCGCGACGTCCAGCTCGTCGTCAACGGCCTGTGGCAGGCGGGCGCGGAGGCCGTCTCCGTCAACGGCCAGCGCCTGAGCGCGCTGTCCTCCATCCGCGCGGCCGGGGAGGCCGTGCTCGTGGACCACCGCCCCCTCACCCCGCCCTACGCGGTCTCCGCCGTCGGCGACCCGACGCGGCTGCAGACCGGCCTGGCGGCCTCCGTCGCGGGCCGCTACCTGCAGGTGCTGCGCGACAACTACGGCATCGGCGTCGAGGTGGAGGCCCGCGCCGAGGACGACCCCCTGACGCTGCCCGCCGCCCAGCGCCTGGACCTGCGGCTGGCCGTCGCGGCCGCGCGGTAGCGTTCCGCGACGTGGTCGCAGCGCTCGGACTCCTCGTCGGCATCGTCGCGGGCGTGCTCCTGCACCCCGAGGTGCCGGTGTTCCTGCAGCCCTACCTGCCGATCGCCGTCGTCGCCGCCCTCGACGCCGTCTTCGGCGGCCTGCGCGCCGTCCTCGACGGCATCTTCGACGACCGCGTCTTCGTCGTCTCCTTCGCCTCCAACGCCGTCGTGGCGGCGCTCATCGTCTACCTCGGCGACCAGCTCGGCGTCGGCTCGCAGCTGTCCACCGGTGTCGTCGTGGTGCTGGGCGTGCGGATCTTCTCCAACGCCGCCGCGATCCGCCGGCACCTGCTCAACGCGTGAGCGCCGACGAGCAGCCGGGTGGGCGGCCGCGGGTGCCCGCGGCGCCGCGCCGCTCGCCCTGGCGGCGGCTGGTGCGCGCCGGGCGCCCGCGCGCCACCCGCGGTCAGCTGCTGGCCGGCCTGCTGTGCGCCGCGCTGGGCTTCGGGGTCGTCGTGCAGGTGCGCTCGACCGACTCCTCGGGCCTGGAGGACCTGCGCGAGAGCGACCTGGTGCGCATCCTCGACGACACCACCGAGCGCGGGGACCGGCTGGCCGACGAGCTGCGCGGCCTGGAGGCCACGCGCGAGCAGCTCACCGAGGGCAGCGACTCCGCCCAGGCGGCCGAGCGCGCCGCCGCCGAGCGCGCCACCGAGTACGGCCTGCTGGCCGGCACCCTGCCGGCGAGCGGTCCCGGGATCGTGGCCACGGTCTCCGACCCCGGCGGCGCGGTGCGCTCCACCCACCTCATCCAGCTCGTGCAGGAGCTGCGCGACGCCGGGGCGGAGGCCCTGCAGGTCGGCGCCACCCGCGTCGTGGCGAGCACCGCGTTCGCCGACGCCCCCGGCGGCGTCCTCGTCGACGGCGCCACCGAGCGCGCGCCCTACGCGGTGACCGTCGTCGGCGACCCCGACACCCTCTCCACGGCCCTGGACATCCCCGGCGGCGTGCGCGAGACGCTGCGCCAGGCCGGTGCGCAGCTGGCGGTGCAGACCTCCCCGGCGGTGCAGGTGAGCGCCTTGCACGTGCTCTCCGCCCCTCAGTACGCTCGCCCGGCGTCGCCGGAGCCCTCTGCGGACCAGTGAGCACCACCCAGCCGCCCGCCACCCGAGGAGTCCCCGCCGCCATGTCGAACGTCCCCGCCGACCTGCGCTACACCAGCGAGCACGAGTGGGTGCGCGTCGAGGCCGACGGCACCGTCCGCGTCGGCATCACCGACCACGCCCAGGACGCCCTCGGCGACGTCGTCTACGTCTCGCTGCCCGCCGAGGGCGAGGGGGTCAGCGCCGGCGGCTCCTGCGGCGAGGTGGAGTCGACCAAGAGCGTCAGCGAGATCACCGCCCCCGTCAGCGGCACCGTCTCCGGGCACAACCCCGGGCTGGAGACGCGCCCCGACCTCGTCAACAGCGACCCCTACGGCGAGGGCTGGATGTTCACCATCACCCCGTCCGACCCCGCCGAGGTCGACGCCCTGCTCGACGCGCAGGCCTACGCCGCGCACGCCGGGTGACTCACGCCGGGTGACTGCCTGCTGACCCGCGGGGTCCACCCGGCTAGGGTGGTCGCGAAGATCCGAGGCCAGTGCGTGGAAGGTGGTGTCGATGTCTGCGGGCACGTCGCCGGAGGACGACCGGACCCCTGACGAGGTGGCGGCCGAGCGGCCGGCGGACTCGACCATGTCCTTCTCCGGCCTGGTCGCGCCGGAGGGGCACGAGGGCGCCGAGCGCGGCCTCACCAGCGACGACCGGGCCGCCATCGAGGCCCTGCCGGCCGGTTGCGCGCTGCTCGTGGTGCGCCGCGGGCCGAACACGGGCTCGCGCTTCCTGCTGGACGCCGAGCGCACCTCGGCCGGCCGGCACCAGACCAGCGACATCTTCCTCGACGACGTGACGGTCTCGCGGCGGCACGCGGAGTTCCTGCGCGCGCCGGACCCGGTGACCGGCCCGGGCTTCCGGGTGCGCGACGTGGGCAGCCTCAACGGCACCTACGTCAACCGCGAGCGCATCGACGACGTCGTGCTCAAGGCCGGTGACGAGGTCCAGATCGGCAAGTACCGCATGGACTACCACCCGAGCTCGGAGGTCGCGCAGCCGTGAGCGCGTCCGGAGCCCGCGCGCTGGACCCGAGCGCCCCCCGGATGACGATCGGTGAGGTCATGGCGATCCTGTCCCCGGACTTCCCCGAGGTCAGCATCTCCAAGATCCGCTTCCTCGAGGAGCAGGGGCTCGTGGAGCCGGGGCGCACGGCCGCCGGGTACCGCAAGTTCTCCTCCGACGACGTGGACCGGCTGCGCTACGTGCTCGCCGCCCAGCGCGACCACTACCTGCCGCTGCGGGTCATCCGGGAGAACCTGGAGGCCATGGACCGCGGGCTGCAGCCGCCGGAGCAGCCGGGGGCGGCCCCGCGGGTGCCGACGGTGGTGCCCGTCGCGGGCGTGCCCGGCGTCGAGCGCTTCGAGGGCCGCGCGGCCGACCTGCGGCTGACGCGCAGCGAGCTGCTGCGCGAGTCCGGCGTCGCCGCGGAGATGCTCGACGCCCTGGAGGGCTTCGGCGTGCTCTCGCCGGCCCCCGGCGGCCCCTGGTACGACGGCGAGGCGCTGGAGGTCCTGCGGGCCGCGGCCGCCCTGGCCGCGCACGGCATCGAGGCGCGCCACCTGCGGATGTTCCGCACCGCCGCCGACCGCGAGGTCGCCCTCGCCGAGCAGGTCGTGGCGCCGATGCAGCGCCAGCGCTCGGCGGAGGCCTCCGCGCGCGCCGAGCAGGTCGCCCGGGAGATCTCCGCCGCCTGCCTGCGCCTGCACACCGCGCTGGTCGCCGGGGCGCTGGGGCGCGTCACCGGCTGAGCACCGGCCGGGCACCGCCCGGGCGGGCTCCCGGGTGCGGGCGCCGGGCACGGGGTACGGTGAAGCCGTGCGCGCGCTCGATGTCATCGGCGTCAGGGTCGAGATGCCTTCCAACAACCCGATCGTGCTCCTGCGCGAACGCGACGGGGACCGGTACCTGCCCATCTGGATCGGTGCGCCGGAGGCCAGCGCCATCGCCTTCGCCCAGCAGGGCGTGGTGCCCCCGCGGCCGCTGACCCACGACCTGCTCAAGGACGTCATCGAGGCCGTGGGCCGGCGCCTGGAGGAGGTCCGCATCGTGGAGATGCGCGACAACGTCTACTTCGCCGAGCTCGCCTTCGACGGCGGCCTGGTGGTCAGCTCGCGGACCTCCGACGCCATCGCGCTGGCGCTGCGGGTGGGGTGCCCGATCGTGAGCGCCGAGGAGGTCCTGGACTCCGGCGGCGTGCCGGTGCCCGACGAGGACGAGGACGAGGTCGAGAAGTTCCGCGAGTTCCTGGACCACATCTCCCCGGAGGACTTCGAGTCCGGCGAGCGGTGAGTCCGCGGTCCACCGCGAGAAGGTCGCAGGGCGGCGCGCCGCGCGCCTCGTTGACGCTCCGGGGGTGCCGCTCTACGGTCAGTGTGCAGGACGCTCCCGCTCGAAGCCTCGACGGGTGGCGATGACGAGGAGGCCGGCGTGAGCAGTAGCGACGCAGTCGCGGGGTCGTCGCGGAAGTCCCAACCCGCCCGCGCGCAGGGTCTGCTGTTCGAGGAGGACCTCCCGGACCTCGACGACGAGGTGGGCTACCGCGGTCAGACGGCGTGCAAGGCGGCCGGCATCACCTACCGCCAGCTGGACTACTGGGCCCGCACGGGCCTGGTCGAGCCGAGCGTGCGCGGGGCCTCCGGCTCCGGCTCGCAGCGGCTGTACGGCTTCCGCGACATCCTCGTGCTCAAGGTCGTCAAGCGGCTGCTGGACACCGGGGTCTCCCTGCACCAGATCCGCACCGCTGTCACGCACCTGCGCGAGCGCGGTGTCGACGACCTCGCGCAGATCACCCTCATGTCCGACGGCGCCAGCGTCTACGAGTGCACCTCGGCGGACGAGGTGATAGATCTCGTCCAGGGCGGTCAGGGCGTGTTCGGCATCGCCGTGGGCCGCGTCTGGCGCGAGGTGGAGGGCGAGCTGGCCTCCCTGCCGAGCGAGCGCCCGGCCGACCGGGACCCCGGGCACACCGCGATGGTCCTGGCCGACGAGCTGTCCGCCCGCCGCCGGGCCCGCGAGGCCGGCTGAGACCCCTCGCCACCCTCCCGCACGTCGAAGGCCCGGACGCCCCGCAGGGGGGCTCCGGGCCTCAGCCGTGCACCGGGCGGCTGCGCCCCGCCGGCGCGCCGCCGCTCGAGGAGCCCGTCAGTCGACGAGCTCGGGGCGGGGCAGCGCCTGCATCGCGAAGGGGTCCACGACCCAGTCGTGCGCGTCGGGCAGCCACAGCACGGCCGCCAGCAGCGCGTCGGCCCACGTGCGCAGCAGCTCGTCCAGGCCCACCCGCCAGGAGTGCTGGTAGCCCTCGCCGTCGTCGGAGAGCACGAGCTGCTCGACGTCCCCGCGGCTGGAGCCCAGCCGCACCGCGATGAGCTCCTCGTCGCGGGCGAACAGCGGCAGCAGCGCCGGGGGGGCCGCCGGCCCGGGACCCCGGCCCGCGGCCCGGCGCAGCGCCTCGTCCAGGTCCAGCGGCACCCAGCCGCCGGGGCCGACCGTGGGTGCGCTCGTGCGGTAGCGGGTGCGCACCGGCTCCACGCCGTCGACCTCGCGCCACCACGTCCGCGCCGCGCGCGGCAGCAGCAGCCCGAGCTGGCGCTCGACGGCGTCCAGGCGGGAGTCGTCCACGCCCGGACGCAGCCGGGTGGCGATGTCGGCGCCCGAGCGCGTCCACTGCGCGCGCAGGCGGTCCACGAGCTCGCGGGTGCGCACGGCCTCGGGGGCTTCCGCACCGGCGGGGCCGGCGGGGCGGAAGCCCCCGAGGCCGTGCGCACCCG
>NZ_JAAALL010000289.1:0-1879 GCF_009906315.1 Kineococcus vitellinus
GGGTGGTGGTCGGGGATTCCTTTGGTGTTGTTCCTCCACTTCCTGCTCGCCAGCGGGGGTGGAGGTTTTCGAGACCGAGGGTCAACTTTGCAGGTCTATGGATCTAGGCGGCTGCTCGCAGTCGTCGGGGTTTTTCGACGGAGAGTTTGATCCTGGCTCAGGACGAACGCTGGCGGCGTGCTTAACACATGCAAGTCGAACGGTGAACCCTCCTCGGAGGGGGATCAGTGGCGAACGGGTGAGTAACACGTGAGCAACCTGCCCCTGGCTCTGGGACAACCACTGGAAACGGTGGCTAATACCGGATACGACCCACCTCGGCATCGGGTGTGGGTGGAAAGTTTTTCGGCTGGGGATGGGCTCGCGGCCTATCAGCTTGTTGGTGGGGTGATGGCCCACCAAGGCGACGACGGGTAGCCGGCCTGAGAGGGCGACCGGCCACACTGGGACTGAGACACGGCCCAGACTCCTACGGGAGGCAGCAGTGGGGAATATTGCACAATGGGCGAAAGCCTGATGCAGCGACGCCGCGTGAGGGATGACGGCCTTCGGGTTGTAAACCTCTTTCAGCTCCGAAGAAGCGCAAGTGACGGTAGGAGCAGAAGAAGCACCGGCTAACTACGTGCCAGCAGCCGCGGTAATACGTAGGGTGCAAGCGTTGTCCGGAATTATTGGGCGTAAAGAGCTCGTAGGCGGTGTGTCGCGTCTGCTGTGAAAACTCAGGGCTCAACTCTGAGCTTGCAGTGGGTACGGGCACACTTGAGTGCTGTAGGGGAGACTGGAATTCCTGGTGTAGCGGTGAAATGCGCAGATATCAGGAGGAACACCGGTGGCGAAGGCGGGTCTCTGGGCAGTTACTGACGCTGAGGAGCGAAAGCATGGGGAGCGAACAGGATTAGATACCCTGGTAGTCCATGCCGTAAACGTTGGGCGCTAGGTGTGGGGTCCATTCCACGGATTCCGTGCCGCAGCTAACGCATTAAGCGCCCCGCCTGGGGAGTACGGCCGCAAGGCTAAAACTCAAAGGAATTGACGGGGGCCCGCACAAGCGGCGGAGCATGCGGATTAATTCGATGCAACGCGAAGAACCTTACCAAGGCTTGACATGCGCGGTGGAATCCCAGAGATGGGGTGTCATTTAGTTGGTCGCGTACAGGTGGTGCATGGTTGTCGTCAGCTCGTGTCGTGAGATGTTGGGTTAAGTCCCGCAACGAGCGCAACCCTCGTTCCATGTTGCCAGCAATTCGGTTGGGGACTCATGGGAGACTGCCGGGGTCAACTCGGAGGAAGGTGGGGATGACGTCAAATCATCATGCCCCTTATGTCTTGGGCTTCACGCATGCTACAATGGCCAGTACAGAGGGCTGCGATACCGCGAGGTGGAGCGAATCCCAAAAAGCTGGTCTCAGTTCGGATCGGGGTCTGCAACTCGACCCCGTGAAGTCGGAGTCGCTAGTAATCGCAGATCAGCAACGCTGCGGTGAATACGTTCCCGGGCCTTGTACACACCGCCCGTCACGTCATGAAAGTCGGTAACACCCGAAGCCGGTGGCCTAACCCGCAAGGGAAGGAGCTGTCGAAGGTGGGACTGGCGATTGGGACGAAGTCGTAACAAGGTAGCCGTACCGGAAGGTGCGGCTGGATCACCTCCTTTCTAAGGAGCATCAGCCCGCTCCCCGCCTTCTGCGGGGGGTTGGGGTGGACCGGTTTCTGCCAGCGAACGTCTGGTGGCCGGTGCTCGAGGGTGGAACATCAACACGGCACCAGGTGTCGAAGGCACTGGTCAGTACGGTCTCTGCTGTTGCGGGGGCGTGGAACGCCGCGTGTTCGTCTTCTCCTGGTGCCTGGCGCACTGTTGGGTCCTGAGGGACCGGGCACC
>NZ_JAAALL010000289.1:1979-5549 GCF_009906315.1 Kineococcus vitellinus
GCGCCTGCTCGTCCACGGGTCGTGTTTTCCGTGGTGGGTGGTGTGTGGTGGTCAAGTGTGTAAGGGCGCATGGTGGATGCCTTGGCATCAGGAGCCGATGAAGGACGTGGGAGCCTGCGATAAGCCTCGGGGAGTTGGCAACCAAGCGTTGATCCGAGGGTGTCCGAATGGGGGAACCCGGCCGTCGTCATGGGCGGTCACCCGCACCTGAATGTATAGGGTGCGTGGAGGGAACGTGGGGAAGTGAAACATCTCAGTACCCACAGGAAGAGAAAACAACAGTGATTCCGTGAGTAGTGGCGAGCGAAAGCGGATGAGGCTAAACCGCGCTTGTGTGATACCTGGTAGGGGTTGCAGGTGTGGGGTTGTGGGAGTGTGCCGGAGCCGTCTACCAGCGGTTCGGGGAGTGAGAAAGTCGTGGTGTAGCCGAAGGGCCTGGGATGGCCTGGCGTAGTGGGTGAGACCCCCGTAGGCGAAACACTGCGGCCTCCTTGGGCGCGCCTCCCGAGTAGCACGGGGCTCGTGGAATCTCGTGTGAATCTGCCAGGACCACCTGGTAAGCCTAAATACTTCCTGATGACCGATAGCGGACAAGTACCGTGAGGGAATGGTGAAAAGCACCCCGGGAGGGGAGTGAAATAGTACCTGAAACCATGTGCCTACAATCCGTCGGAGCCGGCTCGTTCCGGTGACGGCGTGCCTTTTGAAGAATGAGCCTGCGAGTTAGTGGTGCGTGGCGAGGTTAACCCGTGGGGGGTAGCCGTAGCGAAAGCGAGTCCGAACAGGGCGCAACAGTCGCGTGCTCTAGACCCGAAGCGGAGTGATCTACCCATGGCCAGGTTGAAGCGCGGGTAAGACCGCGTGGAGGACCGAACCCACCAGGGTTGAAAACCTGGGGGATGAGCTGTGGGTAGGGGTGAAAGGCCAATCAAACTCCGTGATAGCTGGTTCTCCCCGAAATGCATTTAGGTGCAGCGTCACGTGTTTCTTGCCGGAGGTAGAGCTACTGGATGGCCGATGGGCCCCACCGGGTTACTGACGTCAGCCAAACTCCGAATGCCGGTAAGTGAGAGCGTGGCAGTGAGACTGCGGGGGATAAGCTTCGTAGTCGAGAGGGAAACAGCCCAGATCATCAGCTAAGGCCCCTAAGCGTGTGCTAAGTGGGAAAGGATGTGGAGTTGCGCAGACAACCAGGAGGTTGGCTTAGAAGCAGCCACCCTTTAAAGAGTGCGTAATAGCTCACTGGTCAAGTGATTCCGCGCCGACAATGTAGCGGGGCTCAAGTACACCGCCGAAGCTGTGGCATTCACATGGGAACTTCAGGACGCCGCCGCTCCTTGCTTCGTCGAGGGGCGCTGGGTGTTTCCTGCAGGTGTGTGGATGGGTAGGGGAGCGTCGTGTGTGGGGTGAAGCAGCCTGGTGATGGGTTGTGGACTGCACACGAGTGAGAATGCAGGCATGAGTAGCGAATGACGGGTGAGAAACCCGTCCGCCGATTGACCAAGGGTTCCAGGGCCAGGTTCATCCGCCCTGGGTAAGTCGGGACCTAAGGCGAGGCCGACAGGCGTAGTCGATGGACAACGGGTTGATATTCCCGTACCGGCGTAGAACCGTCCATGGCGAGGCCGGGGATGCTGAGCACCCAAAGCCTTTCGTCGCCTTCGGGCGCGAAGTGGTGGAGCGTGCGACCCGATCCGGTAGTAGTCAAGCGTAGTAACAGGGGTGACGCAGGAGGGTAGCTTCCGCGTGGCGATGGTTGTCCACGTCCAAGGGTGTAGGGCGAGGTGTTGGCAAATCCGCACCTCATGAGCCTGAGACCTGATGGTGACCCCGCAAGGGGGAAGCAGGGTGATCCCATGCTGCCTAGAAAAGCCTCGGCGCGAGGTTCGAGCCGCCCGTACCCTAAACCGACTCAGGTGGTCAGGTAGAGAATACCGAGGCGATCGAGTGAATCGTGGTTAAGGAACTCGGCAAAATGCCCCCGTAACTTCGGGAGAAGGGGGGCCTGAGACGTGAAGCCGCTTGCCGGCTAGCGTTTGAGGGCCGCAGAGACCAGGGGGAAGCGACTGTTTACTAAAAACACAGGTCCGTGCGAAGTCGCAAGACGATGTATACGGACTGACGCCTGCCCGGTGCTGGAACGTTAAGGGGACCGGTTACTCCTGCTTCGGTGGGGGGACGCTGAGAACTTAAGCGCCAGTAAACGGCGGTGGTAACTATAACCATCCTAAGGTAGCGAAATTCCTTGTCGGGTAAGTTCCGACCTGCACGAATGGCGTAACGACTTCCCCGCTGTCTCAACCGCGAACTCGGCGAAATTGCACTACGAGTAAAGATGCTCGTTACGCGCAGCAGGACGGAAAGACCCCGGGACCTTCACTATAGCTTGGTATTGGTGTTCGGAACGGCTTGTGTAGGATAGGTGGGAGACTGTGAAGCGGTCACGCTAGTGGTCGTGGAGTCAACGTTGAAATACCACTCTGGTCGTTCTGGATGTCTAACTTCGGTCCGTGATCCGGATCAGGGACAGTGCCTGGTGGGTAGTTTAACTGGGGCGGTTGCCTCCTAAAGAGTAACGGAGGCGCCCAAAGGTTCCCTCAGCCTGGTTGGCAATCAGGTGTTGAGTGTAAGTGCACAAGGGAGCTTGACTGTGAGACAGACATGTCGAGCAGGGACGAAAGTCGGGACTAGTGATCCGGCCGTGGAGTGTGGAATCGCGGTCGCTCAACGGATAAAAGGTACCCCGGGGATAACAGGCTGATCTTGCCCAAGAGTCCATATCGACGGCATGGTTTGGCACCTCGATGTCGGCTCGTCGCATCCTGGGGCTGGAGTAGGTCCCAAGGGTTGGGCTGTTCGCCCATTAAAGCGGTACGCGAGCTGGGTTTAGAACGTCGTGAGACAGTTCGGTCCCTATCCGCTGCGCGCGTTGGAAACTTGAGAAGGGCTGTCCCTAGTACGAGAGGACCGGGACGGACGAACCTCTGGTGTGCCAGTTGTTCCGCCAGGAGCATGGCTGGTTGGCTACGTTCGGAAGGGATAACCGCTGAAGGCATCTAAGCGGGAAGCCTGCTTCGAGATGAGGTTTCCGTGCCCCGTTAGGGGTGGGAGGCTCCCTGTAGACGACAGGGTTGATAGGCCGGGTGTGGAAGCAACGACTAGCGAGTTGTGCAGCTGACCGGTACTAATAAGCCGATCACTTGTCTACCACGCACCAGCTGCCGCGGGCCTTTTGGGGGTTCGTGGGGTGGGGTGTGGTGCCGGGTGGCATGAGTTCAAGACCTTTCAGGCTGTCAAGAGCCTGCTACGAGTTGTGGTGGTGAATGCTGCTGCAGGGTGTTTCGCGTCCATTGTGTGGTTCTCGGGTGACAACCCGCGCCTGCCGTTTCCTGCTCCGTGGTTGGGGTGGGTGGTGGTGGGTGTGGTGGTTGGTAGCCTGGCCTGTGTGGTCCGGTGGTCATAGCGGTGGGGAAACGCCCGGTCTCATTCCGAACCCGGAAGCTAAGCCCACCAGCGCCGATGGTACTGCTCGGGAGACTGGGTGGGAGAGTAGGACACCGCCGGCCACTC
>NZ_JAAALL010000028.1 GCF_009906315.1 Kineococcus vitellinus
CCCGGGTGCTCACCGAGGCACCGGTGGCCACCACGGAGATGGTCTTCTCCCCCGACGGCTCGCTGCTGGCCTGGCGCGCCTTCCCCGGCGACCCGTGCGGCGGCGGCGTCGACTCCCAACTCTTCCTCACCGACCTCACCGCCCCTGCGAGCACCCCTGCAGTCACCCGGCAGGTGACCGGGGACGCCCAGCGCAGCGGCTGGCCGACCTTCAGCACCTCCAGCAGCGGCAGCGGCACCCACGTCGTCAGCGCCCGCTCCGACGAGTTCGGCGAGGACCTGGTGCTCACCGACGTCGCTTCGGCCACCAGCCGGCGCCTGCGCACCCCCACCTTCGCCGAGACCCTGCCCGTCTCCTCCCCCGACGGCACGCAGCTGGCGATGGTGCGCACCCCCGGCGTTCCCGAGCAGGGCGTGGTCTTCCGCCCCACCGGAACGCCGCACGTCGTCATCACCGACCCCGGAGGGCGGCTGCTGCACGACCTCGGGCCGGCGCCGGTGCGCGTGGAGCACCTGGCCTGGGCACCGGACAGCGCCAGCCTGGCCCTGGACGGCTTCACCTCGGTGCCTGCCTGCGAGGGCTGCGACTACGGCAGCGCCGACCCCGCCGTGTGGAGCATCCCGCTGGAGGGCGGCGCGCCGGTGCAGTTGAGCACCGCCGGCGGTTTCGCCAGCACCGGGCTGGCCTTCCAGCCCACCTTCCCCAACCCCCCGCTCATCGAGCGCAGGACCCGCCAGCTGCGCTGAGGGGCACCCCGACACCCCGAGTCCCCCGGTGACGGGACCACTAGGACGTCGATGGCAGCCTGCCGCGAGGCGAGCCTTCCTCGAGCCGCTTGCCCGCGGAGGAAGTTCTCTTCTGCGGCAGCAACGATGGGTCGCGTACGGCACAATGATGAGGTGAGCGCCGAGGAACAGCACACGATCGCGCAGAAGCAGGCGGAGATCACGAGCGAGCTGGCACGTCTCGGCGCACGTCTGGGGTTGACGGCGACGAGCCCCGAGCTGGCTCGTGTCGATCAGTTCGTCAGCGGCGACCAGCTCGAGGTGTACTTCGATGGGCGCGACGAGCGCTGGCACGTCGTCTACGAAGAGCGCGGCGTGCGCCGACGCGATGACATCCCTCGTGATCGCGATGAGCTGCTGTACTGGTGCATGGAGCACACGGTGCGCCTGCTGGTCAATCGCTGGAACATGGAGCGGCACCTGCGCGGTGAGGTCCCGAAGTGGAGCGACACGCGCGCCGCCTGTTGGGCCGAGCACGCCCGTCTGCTCGCCATCCTCTCCCTGGGCTGGGCGCGGCGCTGGCGCGGGGAGATGGAAGTGGAGCTCGTCGCGCAGGGCGATGCGCAGCTCGTCTCGCTGCTGCCCGCACTGCCCGCAGGGGACGCGCAGTAGGCCTGCAGGCATCCTGATCCGCGTGCCGCGCAGGAGCCCTAAAGGCCACCGCGCCCGGAGGGCGAGCGCTGCACGCGCTGCTGGCGAGCGGTGAGAGCATGGCAGCCGCCACGAGGCGGGTAGGCGTGCGTCGCCCCTCACGTCACCGGCTGCGGTGCCACATCGAAGGCTTGCAGGTAGCCGGCTTCGCAGTAGGCGCGGATCGGCGCATCGAGGCTGACCAGCAGTCCTCCGCCTCGCTGGCCGAACCACGGTTGCACCGGCGAGAGCCCCGTCTGCGGTGGAAGCCGCTTCTTGAGCAGGTAACCGGTCCGCGGCAGGCGCAGGTCGGTGGGAGGCGCCGAACGCTGGCCGAAGGGAGTGCCGAGCAGGAACAATGTGTGACCGCTGTCGTGGCCGATGTGGTCCAGGGCCAGCCCTGCAGGAAGCTCGGTGACGGTGACGCTCTCACCGGCGGCGACGCGCTCGGTCAGTTCTGCCGTCACCTGCTGCGCTGCCTCCTTCCACCGCTGCAGCTGGCCGGCGGAGACCGGGCGGGCAGCGGGTTGGGGGGTGAGCAGCTTGGTGACCACGGTGCGCAGTTCCGCCTCGTCTCGTGCCCTGGCGTACGCCGAGAACACCCCGCGATCGAAGGCACCGATCGTGGCGGAGCCATCGCTCGACGGCAGGAGCACCCACGGTCCAGCGGAGACCCTGGGCAGCTGATCGGCGTGGTCTGCGACGACCAGCGTCTGCACCGCCAAGCCGTCGCTGCGCAAGGATGCGAGGACTTCAGCGACGTCCACGATCTTTTCACTTTCCTTTCGTCGGCGAGGTTGCTGGCGACATGGCGCGTCTGGTGCCGGTGAACGTCGACTGCTCGGGTTCTGTCAGCCGGCGGGTCGGACGGCGAGGAGGTCGGGGTACGCGTTGAGCAGCTGACCGACCGAGAGGTATTCCACCGGATTCGTTCCGCGCACGAACTGGTACTGCAACCCTCCACCGCGCTGCCCGAAGGCGGGGGCGACCTTCTCCTGCAGGATGTCGATACCGCCTTCCGTGAAGGCCTTGCTGTTGGGATTGACCTCGTAGATGTTGCGGGCGAAGTTCAGACGGTCGGGAGGTAGTGACCTTTGCCCGAAAGGAGTTCCGTCCTTGGTGAAGAAGGTGCCCTCGGGGTTGTCGCCGATGCGGTCCATCACCATGACGTCTGTCGGCTTGTAGCGCTGCTCGCTGCCGAGGACAGCGCCATGGTTGTCCGGCCAGTTCCAGTCCGGCCGGGCCTTGGCGGGATCAGGATTGTCGACCCAGTGACTGTACTGCTCGAGGAACTCCAGGTTGTTGTCGACGTCGCCGAGAGGGTTGTAGTTCTCTTCGATGATGTCGGCGTTGCTGGCGTGGTACTTCGGCTCCACCAGTTGCTGCAGCAACTCGCGACGCTGCCCGTCGGACTGCCCAGCCAGATGCGGGTTTCTGGCAGCGGGTGGAAGGTGCGGATCGGGAGCGGTGCCGTGGTGTCCGTCGAGGCCCTTGACTCCGCGCACAGCGGCTGCTGCGCCGCCGGTGAAGATGGTCGCGACGGCACCAGGTACGAGGTTGCCGGCCCAGTGCCCGTACTCGCCGTCGGACAGGTCCTCCCAGCCGATGACGCCCTTGGCGAAGTCGACGGGGTGGGTCACGTTGTGAGCCAACCCGCGGCCGAAGTCGGCCCAGTTGTCGGAGAGGTCACCGTTGAGGCCGATGAGGCCGCCGACGAAGCCGACGGGCTCGCTGACGCCGTCGACGACGCCGTCGATGAAACCGTCCAGCTGGTTGCCCACCTCGTTGAGGAAGCGGTCGAAGCCGCTGCTACCTGCACCTGCCTGCGCGGTGGGGCTCATGCCCTCCAGCTGCTGGATGAGGGAGTCGATCTGCGCGGCGGCGGCGCTGGAGGCTGAGGTGACAGCCCTGATGGCGCCGCTCATGGCTTGCAGGTGACCGGCGGAGTGCTGGGCGAACAGCTCCCGGGAGGTGGCGGCGTCCTCGGGTGAGGCGTCGGCGATGCCGGTGAGGAAGTCCCTGCGCAACACATCGACCTGCAGCTTGGCGCTGTCGTAGGCGCTCTTGGCATCGCGGACGGCGTCGGCGTAGGTGCGGATCACCTCGGCGGCGGCGGTGGCGACCTCGCAGCCGGGGTGTAGGCCGTCGCCGAGCTTGGTGATCGTGGCGTGCGCAGCCGTCGATGCGGGACCGGACCAGTTGGCGGTGAGGGTGAAGGAGTGGTCGACGATGCTGTCGCCGACCGACTCCAGCGACAGCCCGGCCCGCTGCAGTGCCGCCGCCGCACCGCGCAGTGCCTCGGGGTCAGCCGAGAGCAGCGAAGTGCTGCCGGCGTCAGATACCAGCATCGAGGTCTCCTTCGCAGGCTGTAGCCGGTGAAGGACGTGTCGCAGTGAGGCGCGCGGCGGAGCCAGCGGGGTCGCCGCAGAGGTGTCCAGCGGTCGTCCCCACGAGGTTCACCTGCACAGCACTCGTCTCCGCGAGGTTCTTCTTCACCAGGTCTTGGTGCACGAGTCGGTTCATCGCCCCCCCAGGCCGCTGGCGGCGCTCGCGTCGCTCCGCTCGTAGGTCCACGCGCTGCGGGCAAGGTTGCCGGCTGCTGCGCGGGTGGCTTCGGCCATCAGGTCGGTCTTGGCCTGCAAGGCGGCGCTTAGGCGCACCAGAGACGCAGCTAGCGCGCCGCCGCGGCAGGCGATCGCGGCGTCGTCGGCGGCGCTCGAAGCCTTCGACCCTGCGCTCGCGACATCAGCAGCGTCGGTGTCGAGGTCGCCGGAGCCGGTGATCAAGTCGGAGATGACGACCTCGTAGTCGCCGCCACTGGACATGCCTTGCACTCCCGGGGTTGGTGAATGGACGAGTGCGTGCGCCGCGGCCCGCTGCTGGGCTGCACGCGCCTCGCGCGATGGCGAGGGATGGTGCCCGCCAGCTCCTTGCACGCTGGTGCGGCCGCATGCGGCGGGAGTGCGGTCACCTCTTGGCGCGTGGTCGTGCCTGGTGCCAGAAGGTGACGCACCATCGCGCAAGGAGCTGGTGCGCGAAGAGCTGGCGGGCTGGGGCGCCGGCTGAGCAGGGGCGAAGGCGCCGAAGGGGCGCGCCGTGCAGTGAGGAGCTCACACTGCGGATCCCTGCGAGGTTCCTGTAGAACTGCTCGCCCTGTCTGGAGCGCCGTTCTTGCTGCGCGGTGCGCAGAGGGCGCTATTCAGCCCCACAGTGCGGTGTTGGCGCGCTCACCGGCTTCGTAGTCGCTGGCAGCGTTGGAGGTGGCGCGCTGGAAGTCGCCGAGGGCGGCGGTCAGTTCGCTCCAGGCGTTGTCCCACTTGCTCTGCTGGGCGTAGTAGGCGTTCTGGGCGGCGCCCTCCCAGGTGGCGACCATGGGCGCGATGTCGGCCTTGAGATCGGACAGGCGGTTGCCGGCGGCGGCGACGCCGGCGCTGATGTCGTTGACCGCATCGGCCAGGGCGCCGAAGGTCACACGGATCTGGTCAGCCATGGTGCTTTCTCCTGCTGCGTCGTGACGGGTGGGGCGGACGGGTGGGGCGGGTGTGGGCGCGGCTCAGAAGCCGGGGGCATCCAGGTTGGCCGAGGAGGTGCTCAGTCGGCTCTGGGCGGAGGAGTCGTCGCTGAGGTAGCGGGCCTCGTTGGCCTTGATGAGGTTGCTGATCTCGGTGAGTGCTGCGTTGAGCTTGTTGTTGGCCAGCGTGTAGCGGCTCTCGGCGTTCTTAAAGGCAGTGCGCCCGTCGCCGATCCACTGCCCCTCCAGGGAGGAGAGCTTGGCCAGCAGGCCCTGCAGCTCGGTTTTGATGCTTTCGGCGTTGGTGGCGACCTTGTCCCCGGTGGCGCGCATCGTGTCGGTGGAGGTGCTGAACAGCCCAGCCATGGTGCAACCCTTCCTCGGCGTGTGGTGGACCAGCCCAGCGTCGTAGGAGGCGCTGGCAGCTGGGGTGTTTCTCACGGTGGCACACCCGACCGGGGAACTGCAGGGTCACAGGTCCAGCTGGGCGAGGTGAACTACCGTGCGTCGTGGGTGCCACGACTCTTCGTGGTCGGCGCCTGCTGCTCGATGGCGGTTGTTTGCTCGGCCACCGTGAGGTTGCGCATGAGTCTGCCGCGCGTCACTGCTGCTCCTGCACTGTGACTAGAGGCGCGCCGGCGGGGAAGAGGTCCAGCCACGCCTGCGGCAGCAGGACTGTCTGCTCCCGTCGGTATCCCAGGCGCTGCACCGCTGCGGTATCGGCGAACTCGTAGGAGCGTCCGTCGGCGATCAGACGCATGCCCCCGGTGCCCTGCACCTGCTCCTCGCTGGGCTGGTCCATGCTCTCAGGCCCCAGCAGTGCTCCCTGCCCGGCCCGCGCGTGCCAGGTCATCCGCGTGGCAGTGCTCTCGCCGTCGTCCTCGCCACCGCCTGCGCCTTCGCCGTCGTCCTCGCCACTGTCGTCGCCGGTGGTTTTCAGGGACTGCGCCAGCGCGGGGCGGGTGTCCAGGTCATCGGCGCGGGTGAACATCACCGTCAGCCCGTCGCGGCTGCGCACGCACGGCTCGGTGACCACCTCCGGGGCCGGCACGGTGGGTGGTGCGGCGGGGGCGTCGATGATGCCGACGGCTTCGCCGAGCGGTGCCGCCAGGATCTGCTTCTCAGGGTAGGTGGCGACCGGTGCAGGAGCCAGTAACTGGCTGGTGGCGTTGGCGAAGGGGTGCACGCGACCACCGGCGATCCAGTACAGGGTGTCGCTGTCCTCGGCGCGCACCACGTCCCCCGCGGCTCCCAGACCGGCGATCGAGCCGGCCGGGTCCTGCGCCGGCAGTGCCAGCGGCGCCAGGGCCGACCCCTGCGGCACCAGCGCCAGCCACGCGGCGGGCACGGTGCGCACCTGCGTCTGGCTGTAACCCAGCCGGGGCAGGGAGGCGGGATCCAGCGGGTGGGCCCGGCGGCCGCTGACCAGGTAGACCTGCGCGCCGCCTTGCACCGCCTGTCCGCCCTGCGCCGACTGTTCGCCCTGCGCCGACTGTCCGCCCTGCGCCGGCTGGGCGCTGGGCGCCTGCACCAGCAGGCCGTCGGCGACGGTGGGCGCGGGTGCAGGAGCTCCCTGGAAGACCTCCACGCTGGAGGAGGAGCTGACGCAGGCGGTCAGGCCGGTCGGGGTGGCCGGCAGCGCGGGAGGTCGCTCCGGCAGGTCGGCGCCCGGCAGGGCGGCGCCGATGCCGACGGCGCTGACGTGCTCGTGCGCCACGAGCATCGGCTCCTCCCGCGCGCCGGCGAGCAGCGCTGCCGTCAGGGTGGGCGCGGGACGCAGCAAACCGTTCTTGGCCACGAAGCGGGCGCCGCTCTCGCGGTCGATGACCAGCGCCCCGTCTTGGCGCCACCCGGAGGGGGCCCGTCCGGTGGCGTAGGCGCTACCGGCACTGCCGGCGGCGATCAGCAAGGCCATCACCGCACCGCCCCACACCAGGGCGTTGGGCCGGCGTGGAACGTCCTCCACGTCCAGGGAACTGCCGCGCAGCAGAGCCGCGACGCCCCGTCGTCGGGAGAACTCCTCGGCGTCGATGACGATGTTTCGGCGGGCCACGACACGCAGGTTAGAGACCTCGACACCGGTGCATGAGCACAGCTCACTCGTTCGGCGGTCGCGGTAAGACAGCGGCGGTTCGCTAGCGTGACCAGCCGGCCGGCACATGCCGGAAACAGTTCAGCGGTAGGAGCTTCGTGCACCACGACACCACGCCGCCGCCTGGATCGCCGGACACCTCCGCTCACGGCACCAGCGCTGCGCACAACCCTCAACGAGCTGGCTCCCCCGCCACTCACATCACCTCCCACAACGGTGCTCACAGCGGTGGCCTGGTCATCGCCGGCGTCACCCTGGGGTTGGCGCTGGCCGCCGGTGGCGCCGCGCTGGCCCACGCCGATCGCCAGAGCGGGGCACCGTCGGCCCTGGCGAACCCGGAGGCGGTCGCCGCCACCGCGACCGCGGGCGAGGCCTCCGCCGCCGAGGTCGTCGACCTGGCCAGCGCCGAGCTGCCTGGCGGGGCGAGCTCGCGCGATGTCGAGGCCGTCACCGCCGCCGCCAAGGCCCCCGCGCGCAAGGCGCCCCCCGTCCCGCAGCGGCCGAGCGAGAACACCCCGCCGCTGCCGGCGGCCGGCAGCTACGCCGTCCTGCCGGTGAGCTCGGGACGTTCCTCGGGCGCGGCCTTCGGCGCGGCGGGCGCGGGTGGCGCCAGCACCGGCGACCGCGGCGAGGCCGGCACCAAGGACGGATCGAACGCGGATGGCCAGCTGGTCAGCGCTCCGCTGGTCGATGCGGTGCACCGCGGCACTCCGCCGAAGGCTCCGCAAGCCGCCCCCGCGCCCGCCCCGGCTCCGGTCCCCGAGCTGCCAGCTCCTGTCGTCGTCGAGCCTCCCGCGTTCGTGGTGCCCGCGCCCACCGCTCCGGTGACTGCTCCGGTGGGCGGCCCGGTCGGCCAGCCGCCCGCCGGCAACGGCAATGGCGACAGCAACGGCAACACGCCTCCGCAGGTGGGCAAGCCCGACAAGGACGTGCCCGTGAACGAGACCCCGGTCGTGGCCGTGCCGGATCCCTGTGGTGTTCCCAGCATCGGTGCGTCCGGGCAGATCACCGTGGGCGCAGGCAATCAGCAGCAGACGGTGACCGTGACCACCACCGTCACCACCGGGGTGGTCACCACCGTGGACGTCATCGTCGGCGGCTCCACTTCCGCTCCGTCCACCGACGCCGCTGTCGGCGTGGGCGCCGGCGTGGGCGCCGGTGAGGCAGTCGCCTCGCCCGGTGATGACGCGGCTGCCGGTGCCGACTCGTGCGAAGCTCCGGTGCCTCCCGCCACCGACGCACCCGCCACCGACGAAGAGGCCGAGATCCCGGACGTCGAGACCCCGGACGTCGAGACCCCGGACGTCGAGACCCCGGACGTCGAGACCCCGGACGTCGAGACCCCGGACGTCGAAACGCCGGTGGTCGAGGCCCCGGTGGCCGTCGAGACCCCGGTGACCGAGACGCCGCAGGACGGGCAGGCGCCGGTCGTCGAGGCTTCGCGGACGCCGGCGCCGAGCACCCCCGTGGTGGCTGCCGGTGATCCGGTCGTCGTTCCGGTGGCCGCTGAGCCCACGCCCGCCGCAGCTGAGCAGGCGCCGGTTCAGCAGGGCGCCGATCAGCCCTCGGCTGTGACGCTGGCGCAGTCCGCGGACGGCACCTGGCTGCTCAACGGCGCCGATCTGCAGGTCATCGACCTCGACGGTGACGGCGCGCTGACGCTGGTGGAGGCTGAAGCCGCCGCGACGAGCTGAGGCACCTCAGCCCCGGGCGACAGGCCACTCCCGTCGCCCGGGTCCTGCTGCAGCGCTGGAGACGACCGCACGGGTCGTCTCCAGCGCTGTTGTGCGTGACGCCCGCTTTCTCGTGCGGTGGTGGCGTGCAGCGGCGCACCGCCGGTGATCGCGGGTCGGCAGCTTCCTGCTGCCAGCACGCGCGCAGCGACCAGGGCCGCGATGGCTGGATCCCTCGCGGAAACAGCAGGGCCTCGGCACGCCGGGGTCCGTACCCGGCGCAGTTGTGCCGTGCCCGCCCGGTCGGAAGTACCGGTCAGGAACAGCAGCCACGCTCGTGGGCGCCGCGCGAGCAGCACGCCTCACGGCCACCTGGTCCGCTCTGAAGGTCGTGTGAGCTGCCAGCGGCCACGGCACGTGCGTGCGCCGGCGGCGCCGCGGTGCACTGCCTGTCGTGGCTCGTGACCTCAACGCCGGCGCGCTGCGCTGGAGCGCAGCGCGTCCACACGTCGTGCATGCGTCGACGTGCCGCCGTCACCGCCGAGGCGCCACGGGCCTGCGCACCACCGGCCCGCCACAGGCTCGGTGGCCAGGCGGCGTCCACCGCGGCGAGACAGCGGCGGTGAACACCGCCGCGCGGATCGCCGGAGGCACTGCCGGCAGCAGCACCGGAGCAGCGGCGGGAGCTGCAGCGTGGAGGCGGGCCGCGAGCCTCAGAGGGAGGCGCCTGCGTCGGAGGCGATGGTGTAGATGCCCAACGCGCCCAGCAGCAGCGGCAGCAGGCTGATGGCTGCAACTGCCTCCACGGCATCGAGCAGGCGGCGGGTGCGCGGGCTCAGGAAGCTGCGGGCGGTGCCGCTGGAACTGCTCGGGCCGGTGGTGGCGGAACTGGCCGCGGAGCCGGCAGCCGAGCCTGCGACGTCGGCGGCGCCGGTGTGCTGCACGGCCCGCACCGCGAACGCCCCGACCAGCAGCATCAGCAGCAGCGCCGCGATCAGCAGCAGCGGCGCCCGGTGCGTCGCCTGCCCACCGGCGGCCACCAGCAGCGCGCTGAAGGTGATCAGCGCGCCGATCAGCATCGCTCCCGATTCGAGGGCGAAGAGGCTGCGGCGGGCGCGCACCAGGGTCAGCACAGCCACGGCCGCCGCGAGGGCCTGCTGCAGCGGTGCACCGGAGAAGCCCAGCAGCAGCGCGCAGCCGGTGGCGCCGGCGCTGAGGGCGGCGCTGAGGACGCTGAGCAGGATGCGCTGGGCGTGTGCACTCTGCTGCAGCGCCGCGGTGGAGGAGCCGGCACCGGCCGCACCAGCAGAACCTGCGGCGCTGCCGGAGCTGGTGGGCGCGCTCCAGCTGCCGGTGCGGGTCAGCAGCCAGGGCAGGGTGGCGCTGAGGATGCTGAGCAGGACGGCGCTGACGGCGGCGGCGCCGCCGGCATCGAGCAGGCCTGTGGCGGCCAGCGTGGCGGTGAAGGCGGTGGCCGCCGCCAGCGTCCAGGCGCAGACCCACCAGGTGCGCGCCTGCGGCGCGCAGACCATGGCGGCCGCAGCGCCCAGCAGCACGGCGGTGGCGCTCAGCGCCAGCTGGGCCGGTGCGCCGGCGTTGAAGGTGGCGGCCAGCGCCAGCCCGGCGCCGGCCCAGGCGGGCAGCGCCGCCAGCGCGGCGGCCGCGCCGATGGCCGCGGTGCCCGGATGGCGGCGCGACCAGGCGGCGCTCGCCAGCAGGGCGGCGGCCAGCAGCAGCGGCAGGGCGAGCGCGGTGGGGTACAGGCGCTGCAGCAGGGCGGCGGCGGCCAGGGCGCTGAGGGTGAGGGTGGTGGTGGCCACGGCGCGCGCGCTGGTGGGGCTCCAGCGCCCGGCGCCGGCTGCTCCGGCGGCCAGGGCGTGCAGCGGGTCGTCCACCCGCTGGGCGGGCCGAGGCTCCTGGGCGGGGCTGAGGTAGAGCACGTCGCCGTCGCGGATGCCCGCAGCGCTCAGCGGCTGCGCCGGCGCCAGTGCGCTCTGGCCCAGGCGGTGCAGGACCCAGCCGTCGGCGGCCGGCTGGACGGCCGGCGGTGTGGCTCGCGCGGTGGTGGGTGTGCTGGTGGCGGGCAGCAGGTGGGTGGTGAGCTCGTCGATGAGTTCGGCCACCGGGCGGTTGCCGGGCAGGGTGAGGTCCAGGGCACCCGTTGGGGTGATCAGGCGCACGTGGTGCCACTGCATCCGTGTGGTCTGCCCCGCACGGATGGCGCTGTCGGTGTCAGGCTCGCCGAGCAAGGAGTTGGGCGAGGGATGGTGCCCGCTTCCAGACGTGGTGAGGTGTGAGGTCGCCGACATGAGGAACATGCTCGTTCATCGCGGGCCGCGCAGGGCAACGCCGCAGGTGGATGCAGCGCCCGTTCGGCTCAGTCCTCCCCCTCCTCTGGCCGATCCGGCAGCCGGTACCAGCTGGACGTACGCGCTGTTCCCGCTGCTGGGCAGCGGCGGGATGATGGTCGTGGCCTTGATGCGCGGCAACCCCCTGTTCGTGCTGACCGCAGCGGTGTTCATGCTCGGCTCGCTGGCGATGGGGCTGGCGATGTGGCTGCAGGCGCGCTCTCGGGCCGGCTCGCAGAGCTTCGATGCGCGCATCCGCTACCTGCAGCACCTGGACGAGGCGCGGACCCAGCTGCAGAGCAACGCCGATGCGCAGCGCGCCGCGGCGCAGTTGCAGCACCCGCAGCCGGCGAGCACGAGCGCGGCAGTGCTGGGTGCGGGACGGTTGTGGGAGCGCCGCCGCGACGACGAGGACTTCCTGCTGGTGCGCATCGGCAGCGCCCGCGTGCCGGCGCTGCACCTGCCGCAGCTGCCGGCTGAGGACGTCAACCGTCCCGCCGACCCTTCCTGCCAGCAGGCGGTGCAGCTGTTGCTGGCCGCGCACGCCCGGGTGGAGCAGGTGCCGGTGGCGATCTCGTTGCGCTCGGGGGTGAGCACGCTGGTGGGCTCGCCCGAGCGCACCCGTGCCAGTGCCCGCGCGCTGCTGGCCGGTGTGGTGGCCCTGCACGCTCCGCAGGATGTGCGCATCGCCGTGTGCGCGCCCTCTGGCGCGCTGGAGGAGTGGGAGTGGCTGAAGTGGCTGCCGCACACCCAGCACCCGGCCGCTGGCGCCGATGGCGGCCCGCAGCTGCTGCTGGCCGCTGATGCGGGGGACCTGGCGCTGATGCTGCAGCCGGAACTGCGGCGTCGGCGTGCCCGCTCACCCCGACGCGCCGGGACCGGCGCGGGCGGCACCACCGCGGGCAACAGCCCGCTCAACGGGGCAGGCGGTGGGGCGAGCGGTGGGGCGGAGAGCTCCCAGGGCGCTACCTCCTTCACGGGCACCACAGCCGATGAGGACCCGCACCTGATCATCGTCATCGACGGTCGCGTGGGTGAGGACGACCCCTTCGCCGAGGCGGACCTGCCGGGCGTGGCGCAGCTGCGGCTGCTGCCCTTCACCCACGACGAGCCGGCGGAGGTGGACCTGTCCTTGCGCCTGGGGCGCCCGCAGGCGGGTGCCGTGCTCATCGACCCCGTCGTGCGCGCCACTGGCCACACCATGGGCAGCGGTGCGGGCGGCGGTGCGGGCGGCGGTGTGGGCAGTGGTGTGGGACGGGGCGCCGGTGGACAGGGCGGGCAACCCGCGAGCTGGCTGCAGCAGGCCGAGCAGTTGCACGCCGACAGCCTCAGCGTGCCGGAGGTGGAGGTGCTGGCCCGACGGCTGGCTCCCCTGCAGGTGGACCCCGCCAGCGAGACGGCCTCACTGGCGCAGGTCAACAGCCTGCCCGAACTGCTGGGCATCGAGGACGTGGCCACCTTCGAGCCTCATCGGGTGTGGGCCGGGCGCAGCGAGGCGGACCTGCTGCGTGTCCCGCTGGGCATCGACGCCGACGGGCGCCCTCTGCAGCTGGATTTGAAGGAGTCCGCGCAATCGGGCATGGGTCCGCACGGGCTGGTCGTGGGCGCCACCGGCTCGGGCAAGTCGGAGCTGCTGCGCACCCTGGTGACCGCGTTGGCGCTGACGCACTCCCCCGACGACCTGGCGCTGGTGCTGGTGGACTTCAAGGGCGGAGCCACCTTCGCCGGTCTGGCGGGACTGCCGCACCTGGCAGGTTCGCTGACCGACCTTGAGGACGACCCGGCCACCATCGACCGCTTCGCTGAAACGCTGCGCGGTGAGATGCGCCGCCGCGAGGAGGTGCTGCGCGATGCGGGGAACCTGGCGAGCATTCGTGAGCACCGCCAGCGTCGGCTGGCCGGTCAGGGCCTGGAGGCGATGCCGCACCTGCTGGTGGTGGTGGATGAGTTCAGCGAGCTGCTGGCGCAGAAGCCGGAGTTCATCGACTTGTTCGTCATGATCGGCCGCCTCGGGCGCAGTCTGGGGGTGCACCTGCTGCTGTCCACTCAGCGCCTGGAGGAAGGGCGCCTGCGCGGTTTGGACAGCCACCTGTCCTACCGGCTGGCGCTGCGCACCTTCAGCGCCGCTGAGAGCCGCGCCGTCATCGGCACCGCCGACGCCTTCGAGCTCCCGCCCACCCCCGGCTCGGCGTACTTGAAGGTCGACACCACCATCTACCAGCGGTTGCGGGCAGCCACCGTCTCCACCGCCTACCGTCCACCCCGTCAGGTGGAAACCGCTCCCGTGCCGGTGCTCGCGCACCCGCGACGTTTCGAGGCCTTTGCGCCGGCTGGGCTGGCGGCTGCGCTGCCGGTGATCGAGGTCGAGGCGGGTGGGCCGGTGCGCCGCTCGGTGCTGCAGGTCGCGGTCGAGCGCCTCTCGTGCACCGTCAGCAGCACCGCTGACGGCAACAGCATCAGCGGCGGCGCCAACGGTGATGGTCGTGGTGGCCGTGGTGCCGGGCCGGTGGTGCGGCCGGTGCGGCCGGTGTGGCTGCCGCCGCTGCCGACCAAGGTGCCGCTGGGCGCCTGCTTGACTCCTCAGCGCCCCGCCGCCGGTGCCTTCGACGGCACGCCCGCAGTGCCCGGCACGCTCGCGCTCGCACCGGCGCCGCTGCGCGTGCCCATCGGGTTGATCGACCTGCCCCAGCGTCAGCAGCAGGGCGTCTACGCCCTGGACTTGAGCGTCGCCGGTGGTCACATCGGCATCGCCGGTGCGCCGCAGAGCGGCAAGAGCACCCTGCTGCGCACCCTGATCACCTCCTTGGCCTGCACGCACACCCCGGCGCAGGTGCAGGTGTACTGCCTGGACCTGGCGGGGGGTGCGTTGAAGGAACTGCAGGCGCTGCCGCACGTGGGTGTGGTGGCCACCCGCCAGCAGCCGCAGCTGGTGCGGCGCACCATCGCCCAGCTGAACGCCCTGGTCGATGAGCGCGAGCGGCGGCTGACGGCGGCCGGGGTGGATTCCTTCACCGGCCTGCGCCGCCAGCAGTTCAGCCACGAGGCGGCAGCAGACCCGACGGCGGGCCCGCTAGCGGGGCCCACCGCGGGCCGGGCAGCTCACCCGGCAGGTGCAGCTGCAGGGCCGGGCACCGATCGCGCTGCTGGTGGCTCGGCTGGCGGCTTCTCTGGCGGCTCGGCGGGTGGACCGGCTGGTGGCTTCGCTCAGGACGCCGACGCTGACGTCTTCCTCGTCGTGGACGGCTGGAGCGTGCTGCGCGCGGAGTTCGAGGACCTGGAGCAGGCCGTCACCGCGCTGGCCACCCGCGGCGCCGCCTACGGCGTGCACGTGGTCATCAGCACCACCCGCTGGTTCGACCTGCGTCCGGCGGTGCGCGATGCACTGG
The DNA here is from genome assembly GCF_009906315.1 of Kineococcus vitellinus. GTDB lineage: Bacteria > Actinomycetota > Actinomycetes > Actinomycetales > Kineococcaceae > Kineococcus > Kineococcus vitellinus. Next base: position 14,426 of record NZ_JAAALL010000028.1, read on the forward strand.
GCACCAAGCTGGAGCTGCGGCTGGGCGATCCCGCCGAGACCTACGGGGACCGCAAGGCCGCCAAGGCCATGCCCACCGACATTCCCGGCCGCCTGTTGCTCAGCGGCGGGCAGCACGTGCAGGTCGCCGCGCCGCTGCTGCTGGCACCCACGCCCACGAGCACAGCGGCGGGGCAGGCAGCGCAGCTGGAGCCGTTCACCGCCAGCGCCGAGCGCATCACCCGCGCCTGGGGCGGACCGCCGGCGCCACCGGTGCAGCTGCTGCCCACCCTGGTGCGCCTGCGTGCGCTGCCCAGCGCCCGCCTCGAGGCCACCACCTCGCCCAGCCCGCATTCCGGCAGTGTGCCGACGGCGCCCGCAGCCGGCGGCACCAGCGGCACGGCCGCTGAGGCACCGTTGTCCACCGCGCTGTCAGCGCGCCCGGTGGCCGTGGGGGTGCGCGAGCGCGACCTGGCCCCGGCACACCTGGACCTCATCGATGCCCGGGATCCGCACCTGCTGGTCGTCGGGGAGGCGGGCGCCGGCAAGACCAACGCGCTGCGCACCCTGGTGCGGCAGGTGACGCGCGCCTACAGCCCCGAGGAACTGCTGGTCGTCGTCATCGACTACCGCCGCGGCCTGCTCGATGCGGTCGATGAGGCGCACCTGTCGCGCTACTGCGCCTCCGCGCCGGTGGCTGCGGCCACCTTGACCTCGCTGGCGCACAAGCTGGCCGAACGACTGCCCGGGCCGGACGTCACCCGTCAACAGCTCAAGTCGCGCACCTGGTGGAGCGGTCCTCGCGCTATGGTCATCATGGACGATCACGACCTGGCCTCCAGCTCCAGCGGTGACCCGCTCAGCGAACTGCTGGAGCTGCTGCCGGTGGCCCGCGACGTCGGGCTGCACGTGGTGCTCGCCCAGGCCGCCGGCGGGGTGGGCGGCGCGATGATGCAGCCGGTGCTGCGGCGCCTGCGCGAGCTGGGCAGCCAGGCGCTGCTGCTGTCCGGGCCGGGTGAGGAGGGCGCCATCGTGCACAACACCCGCCTGCAGGCGCTGCCCGTCGGGCGCGCTGTGCACGTCAGCCGCGGCAGCGAGGCGCAGGTGGTGCAGTTGGCGCTCAGCGAGGACGGCGGCAGCGAAGGCAGCAGCGAAGGCAGCAGCGAGGACGGCGGGACCGGTGCCCTGTGGTGAACGCCGTGGTGAGCGCCGGTGCGCTCTCGCCGTTCCCCGCAGCCGCGCTGCAGGGGCTGCTCAGCGCCGCGGTTGCGGTGCGTCCTGCACGGCTGCGGCCGAGGCGAGCGGCGCCCTCGTCGACGACAGCCGTGGCGACTCCCTCAGTGGCGAGCTTTTCGGCGGCCCGCCGCGCGCGGCCACTGCGGGCCGGCGCGGGTGGGGGCACGCTGGAAAGGGCGAGGACAGGCATCTCGAGCACGAGCGGAGGGTGGATGTGAGCACTGAGGAGTCCAGCGTGGTGGTGAGGCTGCTGCCCACCGATCCTCGTGACATGGTGCCCTCCGCGGTGCGCTGGGCCCAGACGGTCCTGACTGCGGTGCAGGCGGTACCGGCGGGGCAGCTGAAGCGCCCGGCCCGCGCCTCGCTGACGGCGGTGGTGTGGGTGCTGGCCGCGGCCGCCGACTACGCGGATGCCATCCCCGGCGATCACACCGCTGCTCTGCTGGCGCGCGAAGCCGGAGTCGGTGCGCGGGTGTGGCAGAAGCGGACAGCGTGGCTGCGCGAGCACGGTTGGCTCGCCCACCGGGCAGGCGGCATGCACGACGGTTGGCAGCTGCGCGTGCCGTCCCTGTCGGCGCAGCCAGCCGTCCCGACATCCGCTTCGCCCGTGGGCCCGGCCACGGGCAGCGGGCGTGAACTGCTCGCAGTCTCCTGATCCGGGAGCAGGCACCGCGGGTGAGGTGGAGGGAAGCCTGAGCATGAGGGTGCGTGATGCCGACGACGCTGGTCTGCAGGAGCTGAGCTTCACCTTGGCCCAGGCGCACGACTGGCAGGCGCCGAACTGCCCGGTGTGCGGGCAGCCGGAGTACTGGAGCTTCTACCGTTCCCGCGGTCGGGGGCGTTGGCGCCTGTCGCTGGGACGTTGCCTGAACTGCTGACGCCGACCCGTGATGCGTCTGCCCCGATCGTTCCCCACCGCCGTCGCAGCTGCCGTTGGTGCGGCGAGCGCTCAAGACCGTCGAGCAGGCGTGGACCTCACGTCGTGCTGTGAAGGGTCGGGCTGGAGTCGACGCTGCCGGCCCGATCGCTCACCGCCGGCGAGAGCCGGCTGAGGTTTCTCCGATGGCCACCGGGGTGGACACCGGGATTGATCACTGGGATTGATCACTGGGATTGATCACCGAGGTTGATCACCGACCGGTGGGGATGGGTACGGGTTGCTCGACGTGGGTGTGGGTGGAGGTGATGGCCATCCCACTGGCCGAGAGCACGTACAGGGGCGGCAGGGCGCGGCCGCTGCTCGTCTCCAGCAGACGGGAGTGTTGTTCTCCGGCCGCGAAGGCGTGCTTTTCTCCCCACTGCCGCAACGCCACCATCGCGGTGAACAGGTCTTCACCGCGATCGGTGAGGACGTACTCCTGGTACTTGGTCCCGTCGGTGGCGGGTTGCACCGTCAAGATGCCGGAGTTCACCAGGGTTTGCAGGCGCACGGTCAGGATGTTGCGGGCGATGCCCAGGCTGCGGTGCAGTTGCGTGTACCGCCGCACCCCGGTGAAGACGTCACGCAGGATCAGCAGCACCCACCGGTCACCGACGAGGTCCACGGCGCGGGCCAGCGGGCACTGCGGATCAGTCCACAAGCGCTCAGCGTTCGACGGCTGCTGCTCGGCGGTGCTCATGGTTGGGGTCCTTCTTCCTGTCCGTGAGGTTTGTCCGCACACCGCTGCAGGCCGATGCGGCTGCGGTGGTGGCTCAGCGGCGCGCCGCTGACCATCGGTGGCGAAGTGCTACCAGGCTGGCAGAGAGCTCAGCGCCGTCAAAGCAGTCGCAGGCGGATGGGTGAGGATGCGACCTGCTCGTTCGACCTGCTCGCTTGAGTCTCCCTGCCCGCGGCAGCCGCCGCACGTCACGGTGCACGGGGCGCGCCGGCTCGCGAGGCGAGGCTGATCAAGGCCATGTCCGCAACACGATGACGCAGGAGCAAGCTGCAGGGATCAGCAACACCCGCAGCGCGCGGCGCCGACTGGTGCGGCGCCAAGCGCTCCTCCTCGATCCGGGGACCGGCGGCCGAGTGGGTGCCGCGCTGCTCATCGCTTGGCCGACTGACATGAGCAGACCCGCGGGAGCGGAGCGGCGGGAGCAGGCCCACTGAGCTCGAATGGAGCAGGCCACGCGTCGTAGCGCGGCAGCTCAGGCCGGCCGAGACGGCGCACGAGTGATGTGACGGATGGACGCAGCTGCAGTGTTCTGGCAGCGTGCTCAGCACGAGAGGGTGCTCATCACCTCGGCTGATCAGCCGGGGAGGGCGGGACCACGGGTCAGCAGGAGGAGCGGACGGTGAGGAAAGGCTTCAACAGACGCCGGGCGCTCACGATCGCCACAACCTCCTTCGCCACCCTCACCATCATCCCGTGGGCGGTGGACGCCGGGCGCGCCCCGCGGGTGGGCCTAGTGCTCGGCGCGGTGCCGCTGGCGCTGCTCTTCGGCGCCCTGGCCGGCTACGCCGCCTCCCCCACCACCCCGGCACTGGCCCCTCACCTGCGCAGCGGGCAGGAGAGCGCAGCCGTCGGCGCGTGGCTGCACCTGGTGACGGACGCACCGCAGCCGGCAGCACCGGGCACACCAGCACCGCTTGCGATGTTGACCGGGCCACCACCTGCACCCGATCCGGCGCGGCCTGCTGAGCGGGCCGAGCGCCTGGAGCGCTCAGCGCACCTGCAGCTTGTGGTGGCACCGTCCGCAGCCGCAGCGAGCACCACGCGGGACGAGCCGAAGCTGCACCTGCTCCAGCAGTCGGCGGGTGAGGTGCGGCAGGCAGACCCGGCACCATAACTCCCGGACTCCCGGACTCCCGGACGTGCGGCACTCCACCTCGCCCCCTCCGGCGACCTGCAGCTGTGACACTGCGGCCGGGTAGTCACCCCTTGACCGCTCGCGAGCGATCCCCGGGCCGTTGTGCCATGAACGGGCGCCTGCGATCGGGGCCTATCCGACGCCGGCTCAGAGCGTGGTGAACGCCGGTGAGCCTGGAGCAGGACTCGATGGCAGGTGGTGCGGGCTGTAGCGACGTGGCTGCTCACCTCGCCGGCGGCGCATCATCTTGACCGCTCTGCGGCCTCGCTCGTGCCAGCGGATCCGCGCCTGATGGCCACTCAGGCCGTACACGGCGCCGACCTGCGCCCAGGTGGCACCGAAGTAGACCGCTGCGATGCGGTGCGCCGGCGCATCCCCACCCGCGGCCACCGCCTGCTGCAGCGCTCGCAGGTGCTCGTGGGCGCGCTGGGCGCTGTCGGAGCTGATGGCTTGCAGGTACTGCACCACACCCCCACCGATGAGCAGCGTCGCGGTGGGCGCGGCCTTTGTGACGCGCCCGGGCGAGGGTGCTGTCGGCGCCGTCCTCGGCGGTGTGCTCCTCCATGCCGTCAGTGGAGTGGGACCATTGAATGCGGCCTCGCCATCACCCTCCTTCACGCGGTCAACTCCGGCGCCGGCTCCGACTTCGCCGGCTGCGACTTCGACGGCCAGGGGGTGGCCCACCGCGCACGTGTGCAGAGCGACCAGCGGGTGCGCCCGCCCATCACCGGGCAGCCAGGGGCCGGCGGAACGGCCCCGGTCGGCAGCCACCGGATGACGGGTCACCAGGGCGGCATCCAGGTCCAGATGCAACAGCGTGCTCAGCGCCCGGACCCGCCACATCCCGCCCGTGCCGGCGTGCAGCCGATCCGGCGTCGGCGCAGCGGGCGGGATGAAGGTGGCCAGCTGATCCAGGACAGCGTCTGCCCCCACATCGCCTGCAGTTGCAGAACCTGCAGCCGCAGCGCTGGTTGGCGCACCGACCGGCAAGCCGAGCAGCTGGGTGCGACTGGGGACATCAGCGCGTGTGCCCATATCCGCAGTGTGCCCAGCACCGTGGCCGCGCGGCGCGCTGACACTCTCACCGGTAGCGATCGAAAGCAGCTGACGTGCCGGGCGAGGCGACTCGAACACCGCCCTCGGTGAACAGCCAGCGCGGGCGAGCGACGGCGACAGCCACGTCTAGGTCACCTTCCAGCGACAGCACGAGAGGCAGCACAGGGCTCGGCGCGCAGTTCGGGCCGACGACGACTCAGCAGCGAGGGCAGCATCGCGGTCACCGATCACCACGAGTCCCCGGCACCGCCGCTGCCCCAGCCCGTCGCGCTGCGGACACCGCACGCGCTGACGAGCCGGCGGCGGGTGCGGTAGGACAGAAGACGTGCCCACCCTCACCGAAGGCAGCAACGCCGCTCTCAGCGGCGCGCGTGTCAGCGTCCGCGTCACCGGCCCGCTGGACCTGACCGTCCTCGTCGTCAGCGCCGACGGCAAGGTCGCCGGCGACGACGACATGGTCTTCTTCAACCAACCTGCCGCCCCCGGCGTGCGACTGGAGGGGATCACCGCGCACCTGGACCTGGGCGTGCTGCGCCCGGGAGCGGACAAGGTGGTGATCGCCGTCAGCCCCGAGCGCGCGGGTGCCACCTTCGGCGGCCTGCCGGTGACCTTGACTCTCAAGCACGGTGGCGAGGACGTCCGCTTCACCCCTGCCCGGTTGAGCACTCAGACGGTGGCGGTGCTCGCAGAGATCTACCAGCGCAGCAACGCACCCGGTGGTGGGCAGGGCACGCAGTGGAAGGTGCGCGCAGTGGGGCAGGGCTACGACGAAGGCCTGGCCGGGCTGGCCACGGACTTCGGCGTCAGCATCGACGACGCCCCCGCCACCAACTCCGCCCCCGGCGCCAACGCCAAGCACGAGGCCAAGTACGAGGCCAACCACGAGGCCCATGCTGCTGACGTGGGCACCGCTCGCACCGGGAAGGTGACAGCGCCGCCCTTCCCCACACCGCACACGTCCACCACGCTGGACATGTCCAAGAAGCCGCTGGGGGCCATCGAGCTGACCAAGAAGGGCTCGGCGCTGATCCCGCTGGACTTCTCCAAGCGCGAGCAGGCCCGCAGCACCGTCTTCCGTGTGGACCTGGAGTGGGACGGCGGCTCGGCCCGGCGCCGCAGCCTCGGCGCCGACCTGGACCTGTACGCCTTGTGGGCCGACCGGGCCGGGCGCACCGGCGCGGTGTACTACCGCGACCTGGGCTCGCTGAACGCACCGCCGTACGTGCGCCTGCACGGGGACGCCACCGCTCCCGGACGCGAGAGCGTGGAGATCACCCGCCCCGATCACCTGGCCCACGTGCTCATCTGCGCCTACTCAGCGGTGGAGAACGGCACGGGGTCTTTCAAGAGCTACGGCGCACGGGCGATCGTGGACGACGCCTCGGGGTCGCGGGTGACGGTCCCCCTGTTCGACGACTCGGAGAAGTACTGGGTGGCGATCGCCAAGCTGTCCTTCAGCGAAGAGGGGGTACGGGTGCAGCAGGTGGAGGACTACGGACGCGAGACCACCGAGAGCCGGCCACTGCTGCACGCCGACGGCACCTTCGAGATGGGCGCGGGACCGGTGGAGTTCAAGTTCGAGGACGAGGACTGATCCGGCCCTCGCCGACGAGGCTGGACCCGATCGACCTCAGCGAATGTGAACCGGCGCGAACGGCACCCAACCGCGGCACCAGCTCGCCGGCGCAGGCATGGACCAGAGCCTGTGCCGCTGCCTCACCCGTGACCGGTAATGTCGTGACGCTCCAGCAGGCGCTGCAAACGCGCGGCGCCACCAGCTGCAGGCACCACACTGCACGATCAAGCTGCACGATCAAGCTGCACGGTCAGGCTGCACGATCGAGTCGACGACTCAGCAGAGTGGTCGGGCAGCACGCACCGTGAGCACTCACTTCCAGCCCGCCAAAGCACGCCGGTCACCGCCGGCACGAGACTTCCGGAGATCATCCATGAACCGCACCGAGCTCATCAGCGCCGTCGCCGAGCGCAGCGGCCTGACCCAGAAGGCTGCCGACGCCGCCCTCACCGCCTTCGGTGACGTACTGGCCGAAGCCCTCGCCGCCGGCGACAGCGTCAAGTTGCCGGGCCTGCTCACCCTCGAGCGCGTTGAGCGCTCCGCCCGCAGCGGCCGCAACCCCCGCACCGGGGAAAGCTTGCAGATCCCGGCATCCTTCGGAGCCAAGCTGAGCGCCGGCTCCCGGCTGAAGAACGCCGCCACCGGCAGTTGAGCCCTCCGGTGGGGCATCGCTGTGGGATGACCGCCGCCGGCCGCGCCCTGCCCGCGGCACGACCGCTCGCTGTGCTCCTGCGGCTGGCACTGCCCAGACGTCAGAGCGGGCGGGTGGGAGCGCTCACGCGCCCGTAGCCACCCGCCCGCCGACCGGTTCAAGAGCTGAAGGTCAGTGCGCTGCCAGGTACTGCTCGCGCACCCTGGTGCTCAGCGGTCCCCGCGGCGGGACGGTGATGCCGTTGGCCGCCGCCCACTGGCGCACCACCCGCGCGTCCAGCGGGGCGGTGTCGGCGCCGCCGCCGGGCACGGTGGCGCTCTGCGCCCGCGCCGGCGCGGACGTCACCTCCTGCGCGGCGGGTTCGCCCGCGCGCCGCGGCGGCGCCGTCTTCGCACTCCTGCGGCTCGCGCCCGCACGGCCTGCCCGCCTGGTCACCGGCGCTGGGCTTGCTGCCTGCTCCGCTACCGCAGGCGCATCGCCGGCTTCGGAGCCGGCTGCGGCTGCGGCTGCGGCTGCGGCTTCATCAGCCTTCGGGGCGTCGGGGTCCTCCAGCGGCAGCGGCTGCTGGCCCGGCACATGCTCGAGCCCGGCGATGTTCGTGCCGGTGTCCGCAGCGGCGCTCGTACCCGTGTCCGTGCTGGTGTACGCAGTCGGTGCAGCTTCAGCCGTCTGCACCTCCGGCGCCGACGTTTCCGCAGTGGCGAGGGCTGGACGTCCGGTGGCCTGGCTCGCGGCACCGGTGGTCTTGCCGCTGGAGGTGCGCCCGGAGGCGCTCTTGGCGGAAGAACGCGGCTTACCAGCCGCATTCTTGGCGTCGGATCCTCCAGCGGCTGAAGCCTTAGCCGCAGCTCCCGCCGTCCTACGCCGGCGGGATACGGGCGCGGCGGTGGTGTCGGCACTGCCTGCGGACGTGGAAGCGGCAGAGGTCGAAGCAGTGGACGTCGAAGCGGTGGAGGTGGAGACGGCGGAGGTCAGGGCGGTGGGCAGGTCCTCCCAGCTGACGCTGATCGCCGGCCGGGAGGTGGAAGGGTCCCACTGCACGCCCTTGTCGCTGATGGTGAGCACACCGAAGCGGCGGCCGTTGCGCTTGACGGGCAGCTCCACGGCGCGGGAGCCGACCGTGATCGCGGTGGGGAGGTTCAGTGAGACGGCGTGCTCGGACTTAGCCATGGCAGGACTCCGGTTCTCGTGCGCGGCGCGGCGGCCGCGGGGGTTGTTCGCCGCTCTTAGTGAACGCAGAACGATCACCGGGCGCAAGAGATACCGCTCACCGCCACCCGTTGCTGTTCCTCTCTCGCGGGACTGGCGGCGATGAGCACCCTCTACCGGCTGCCGGCCGACCCGATCGACTCCGGCGGCCTGGGCGATCGGGTCGGGCATTGAAGGTGTCGCCACCGCTCAGCGATGAGCGTGATTACCGAACGCTGAGGCCTCGGCGTCCGCTCGAGCGAGCCCAGCTCAGTCCGACTGTGTTGGAGCCATCGTGTCAGGGTCATCAGATCCAGACGATCGCTTCGGCACGATCCTCTGCGCACGACTGCATCAGGTGGTCGAACACTCACTCCGCTGACTGTCCGGTGTTACCCGGCAGGCGCTGATCTGGACGGAAGCCGAGGCACACCTTCTCGGGTCCGCCGCTCAGCGCACGCGTGGAGCTGTGCGACAGGCGACACCCGGCACTCGCTGCTTTAGTCGCACATGCCGCCGCCGACGCGCCGGCGGTGCTGCTCCCGTCGCGCCGGTTGAGTCCCTCCGGTTGGATCTTGCCGGTCGAAGCGCGCTGGTTCAGTCGCGCTGGTTCAGTGCCGGCCGCTTGCCTCGTCCCACGTGCGGTGGGGAGGGGCGCAGCCGGATGCCGTTGGCGACCTCGTCGACCTTGGCCTCGCGGTAGATGGCCAGCACCCAGCGCAGCGCCTTGGAGAAGTCGGCGCGAAAGTGCCGGTAGCCGCGGGGGGTGGAGACCTGGGTGCCGAACTGGAAGCGCAGCTGCTCCCAGGTGACCACCACGGGCTTGCGCAGGTAGCTCATGCGGTAGGTCAGCCACGTGTAGACGTCCAGGCGCAGCGGGGAGCCGCGCAGCAGCCGCAGCGCACCGATGTCGACGGGCACGGGGCGGTGGGTGACCTCCTCGTACAGCTCGGCGCTGAGGGTGACGCTGGAGGGCAGCGCCACCTCGGTGGCCACGACGTCCTGCTTGCCCCCCGACTTGCCTGCCGCCTTGCCGCTCTGCTTGCTCCCTGTCGCGCCGCTCCGCTTGCTGCCCTGCGTGGCGCTGGAGGCGGCAGCGCTCTTGGTGCCGCGCCGCGCGCCGGACTGGGGGGAGGCACCGGCGGGGCCATCGGTGGAGGCACCGGTGGGCTTGGTGCTGCGCTGGGTGGAGGTCCACAGCTCGTAGCGGGAGGCGATGAGCAGGTTCTGCCCGGCCTCCTGGCGCACCTGCCGGCGCGCATCGACGTCCAGGTGCTCGACGTAGTGCACCGACAGGCGGGCGTCGAACAGCCGCCGCGCCTGGTCCTTCAGCCGGCGGATCTGCAGACCGGTGATGGGCAGCTCCAGCTGGCGGCAGAAGTCGCTGAGGGACTCCCCCAGCGGGATGGTGCGGGACTTCGTGCGCACCGCCTCGGTGGTCAGCCACGCCAGCAGCAGCCGCGGCAGGGTGCCGAAGGGGTAGCCGATGGGGGTGAGGG
>NZ_JAAALL010000290.1 GCF_009906315.1 Kineococcus vitellinus
CCCCAGCACGGCGCTGCCCCCCGGCGACCCGGCGGCCGGCCGCGCCGTGCTGGGGAAGGGACCGGTCGCGCTGGCCGTGGCGCGCCTGGCGGCGCAGAAGGGGCTGCCCACGCTGCTGGAGGCGGCCGCGCGGCTGCGCAGCGGCGGGCGGGTGGTGGTGGTGGGCGACGGGCCGCTGCGCGAGCAGCTGCTGCAGCGCGCCCGCGCCGAGGACCTGCCGGTGCGCTTCCTGGGCCGGCGCGAGGACGTCGCGGACCTGCTCGCGGCCGCCGACGTGGCGGTGAGCGCGAGCACCTGGGAGGGGCAGCCGGTCTTCGTCCAGGAGGCGCTGGCGGCGGGGGTGGCGGTGGTGGCCACCGACGCCGGCGGCACCCGGGAGGTCACCGCGGACGCCGCCGACCTCGTCGGCGTCGGCGACGCGGCGGCGCTCGCGGCGGCCCTGGACGCGCTGCTGGCCGACCCGGCCCGGCGCGCCGAGCGCGCAGCCGCGGCGCGCCGCCGCGCCGTCGCCCTGCCCGGCGCGGAGGAGGCCGTGGAGCAGGTCCTGTCCGCGCACGCCCGCGCCGGGCGGCGCTGACCGCGCGCGAGCCCGGCGTCGGGTACGATCGAACTCCGTGGCGAACCGCAGCGCACCTGAACCCACCACCCAGCACGTCTTCGTCACCGGGGGGGTGGCCAGCTCCCTCGGCAAGGGGTTGACGGCGTCCAGCCTCGGTCGTCTCCTCCGGGCCCGCGGTCTGCGGGTCGCGATGCAGAAGCTCGACCCGTACATCAACGTGGACCCGGGCACGATGAACCCGTTCCAGCACGGCGAGGTGTTCGTCACCGACGACGGCGCCGAGACCGACCTGGACATCGGCCACTACGAGCGCTTCCTCGACGTCCGCTTCGACGCCTCGGCGAACGTGACGACGGGGCAGGTCTACTCCGCGGTCATCGCCAAGGAGCGCCGCGGGGAGTACCTCGGCGACACCGTCCAGGTGATCCCGCACATCACCAACGAGATCGTCGAGCGCATGCGCGCGCAGGCCCGCGAGGACATCGACGTCATCATCACCGAGGTCGGCGGGACCGTCGGCGACATCGAGTCGCTGCCGTTCCTGGAGGCCGCCCGCCAGGTGCGCCAGCGGATCGGGCGCGACAACGTCTTCTTCGTGCACGTCTCCCTCGTGCCGTACATCGGCCCCAGCGGCGAGCTGAAGACGAAGCCGACCCAGCACTCGGTGGCAGCGCTGCGCAGCATCGGCATCCAGCCCGACGCGGTCGTCTGCCGCGCCGACCGGGAGATCCCGGACAGCGTCAAGCGCAAGATCGCCTCGATGTGCGACGTCGACGACGAGGCCGTGGTCGCCTGCGTCGACGCCCCCTCGATCTACGACATCCCCAAGGTCCTGCACCGCGAGGGCCTGGACGCCTACCTGGTGCGCAAGCTGAACCTCAGCTTCCGCGACGTGGACTGGTCCACCTGGGACGACCTGCTGCGCCGGGTGCACAACCCGCGCCGCCGGGTCGAGATCGCCCTGGTCGGCAAGTACATCGACCTGCCCGACGCCTACCTGTCGGTCACCGAGGCGCTGCGCGCGGGTGGTTTCGCCGAGGACGCCAAGGTCGACATCCGCTGGGTGCCCTCCGACGAGTGCCAGACCCCCGAGGGCGCCCGCAAGCACCTGCACGGCGTCGACGCGATCTGCGTCCCCGGCGGTTTCGGCGTGCGCGGCATCGAGGGCAAGCTGGGCGCGCTGAAGTGGGCCCGCGAGAACGGCGTCCCCACGCTGGGGCTGTGCCTGGGCCTGCAGTGCATGGTCATCGAGTACGCCCGCAACGTCGTCGGCCTGGCGGGTGCGAGCTCCACCGAGTTCGAGCCGGGGGCCGAGCACCCGGTCATCGCGACGATGGAGGAGCAGAAGGAGATCGTCTCCGGTGCGGGTGACCTCGGCGGCACGATGCGGCTGGGTTCCTACGAGGCGCTGCTGCAGCAGGGTTCCGTCGTCGCCTCCACCTACGGCAGCGAGCGGATCTCCGAGCGCCACCGGCACCGCTACGAGGTGAACAACGCCTACCGCGGCCAGCTCTCGGACGCCGGTCTGGTGTTCTCCGGGACCTCTCCCGACCGCGAGCTGGTGGAGTTCGTGGAACTGCCCGAGGACGTCCACCCGTACTACGTGGGCACCCAGGCGCACCCGGAGTTCAAGTCGCGCCCGACCCGCTCGCACCCGCTGTTCTCCGGTCTGGTCGCGGCCGCGCTGCGCCGCCAGCGCGAGGAGCAGCTGCTCGACGTGGAGCCCGAGCCCGCCGCCGACGTCGAGGCGCCCGGCGCCGTCGGCGCCGTCGACGCCGCCGACGCGGAGCTGTCGGAGGTCACGGCGTGAGCTTCCCCGCCGAGCTGGACGTCCCGGTCGTCTCCGGCGAGGAGCTCGCCGACGCGCCCGTGCAGCGAGCGCTCGTGTCCACCGAGGTCGTCTTCACCGGCCACGTGTGGGACGTCGTGCGCGAGCAGGTGCAGCTGCCCGACGGCGGCACCGTGGTGCGCGACGTGCAGCGCCACCCGGGCGCGGTGACGATCCTCGCCCTCGACGACGACGAGAACGTCCTGTTCGTGCGGCAGTACCGCCACCCCGTGCGCCGCGAGCTGTGGGAGCTGCCGGCGGGCCTGCTGGACGTGGCCGGTGAACCGCCGCTGCAGGCCGCGCAGCGCGAGCTCGCCGAGGAGGCCGACCTGCTCGCGAGCGACTGGGCGGTCGTCGTCGACTGGTTCAACTCCCCGGGGGGCTCCAGCGAGGGGAACCGGATCTACCTGGCCCGCGGGCTGTCCGCGGTGCCGGCGCAGCAGCGCCACGCCCGCGAGGACGAGGAGAAGGACCTGGTGCCGGTGCGGGTGCCGCTGGAGCAGGCCGTGCAGGCCGTCCTGGCGGGGCGGCTGGCCAACCCCGGCAGCGTCATCGGGGTCCTCGCGCTGCAGGCGGCCAGGGCGGGCGGCTGGGCGAGCCTGCGCCCGGCCGACACGCCGTGGCCGGGCGGGCTCATCCGCCCGCAGGGCTGAGGCGGGCGGCGGCGGCCGCGGGGGTGAGGACCTCGGGCGCGCGTCGGTGCACGCCGCCCGCCGAGGTCGTCCCCTAGGGTCGGTCGGGTGTCCGCCGAACCCGTCGCCGCCGAGGGCGGCACGCCCGCGCCGGCCGACGACGGTGCGCTGCGGTCGGCCGTCGCCGACTACCTCGGCCACCTGCAGGTGGAGCGCGGGCTGTCGCCGAACACCCTCGGCGCCTACCGGCGCGACCTGAGCCGCTACGTGCGCTTCCTCGCCTCCCGCGGGGTGCGCGAGGCCGGGGAGGTCGACGAGGCGACGGTCAGCGCCTTCGTGCTCGCGCTGCGCTCCGGCTCCGACGGCGGGGCCGCCCTCACCGCCAGCTCGGCCGCCCGCGCCGCCTCGGCCGTGCGGGGCTGGCACCGCTTCCTGCACGCGCAGGGGCGCAGCGCCGCCGACCCGGCGGTGCTGGTGCGCCCGCCCGCGCCGCCGCGCCGGCTGCCCGCGGCGCTGACGGTGGAGGAGGTCGCCCGGCTGCTGGAGGTGGCGGGCCCGGGCGGCGGGAGAGCGGCGCCGCAGGCGGTGCAGCCGCCGGTGCCGCTGCGCGACCGGGCGCTGCTGGAGCTGCTCTACGGCTGCGGCGCGCGCATCAGCGAGGCCGTCGGCCTCGACCTCGACGACGTCTCCTCGCGGGTGCTCGGCCGCAGCGGGGTGGTGCGCCTGGACGGCGGGGGCGCCAAGGAGCGCGTCGTGCCGGTCGGCGCCTGCACCCTGGACGCCCTCCGGCAGTACCTGCTGCGGGCGCGACCGCAGCTCGCGGCGGCCGGCGCCGCGACGCCCGCGCTCTTCCTCAACAGCCGCGGCGGCAGGCTGTCGCGCCAGAGCGCGTGGGCCGTGCTGCAGTCCGCGGCGCGGCGGGCGGGCATCGCCCGCGCGGTCTCCCCGCACACGCTGCGCCACTCCTTCGCGGCCCACCTGCTGAGCGGCGGCGCCGACGTGCGCGCCGTGCAGGAGCTGCTCGGGCACGCCTCGGTCGCCACCACGCAGGTCTACGCGCAGGTCCACGCGCTCCTGGGTGCCGGACCGCTGCGCGAGGTGCGCGCCAGCGGCCTCCCGCGCCCGCACGACCCGAGCGCGTCGCTCGGCGCGGCGGGCGACTAAGGTCACCCCGTCAGCGCCCGACCCGACGAGCCCGAGGACGTGCACCTCCGTGACCAGCGAGTTCCCCCCGCCCGCGCCCTGGACGCCGTCGAGTGCCGGTGGAGCGGTGCCGCGACCGGTGGAGCAGCCCGCTGAGGTGTCCGCGCCACCGGTGGGCGCCGCCCCCGGACCCGCCGAGCAGCCCGCCGAGCCCGCCGAGCAGCCCGTGACGGGTCCCCGCGGGGTCCAGGGCCAGATCGAGCTGGGTCCGCAGGACGGTCCCACGGGCCGTCCGGTGCCGGTCTTCCCCGTGCCGCCGCCGCTGACCTCCCACGGCCCGGCGCGGGTCATCGCCATGTGCAACCAGAAGGGCGGCGTCGGCAAGACGACGACGACCATCAACCTGGGGGCCGCGCTCGCGGAGTACGGCCGGCGGGTGCTGCTCGTCGACTTCGACCCGCAGGGGGCGCTGTCGGCGGGGCTGGGCGTCAACCCCCACGAGCTCGACAAGACCGTCTACCAGCTGCTCATGGAGCGCGGCACCGACGTGCGCGAGGTCATCCGCGAGACCGCCGTCGAGGGCCTGGACCTGCTGCCGGCCAACATCGACCTGTCGGCCGCGGAGGTGCAGCTGGTGGGCGAGGTGGCCCGCGAGAGCGTGCTGGCGCGCGCGCTGCGCCCGGCGCTGGCCGACTACGACGTGGTGCTCATCGACTGCCAGCCCTCGCTGGGGCTGCTGACGGTGAACGCGCTCACCGCCGCGCACGGCGTGCTCATCCCGCTGGAGTGCGAGTTCTTCGCCCTGCGCGGGGTCGCGCTGCTGGTGGAGACGATCGAGAAGGTCCAGGAGCGGCTCAACCCGGCGCTGGAGGTCGACGGCATCCTCGCGACGATGTACGACGGGCGCACCCTGCACAGCCGCGAGGTCGTCAACCGCGTCGTGGACGCCTTCGGCGACGACGTGTTCCACACCGTCATCGGCCGCACCGTGAAGTTCCCGGACGCCACCGTGGCCGCCGAGCCGATCACCACGTACGCGGGCACCCACCCGGGTGCCGAGGCCTACCGGCAGCTGGCGCGCGAACTCGTCGCGCGCGGCGACGCGGCCTGAGCGGCGCGGTCCGCGGTGCGCGCCGGTGCGCACCGCGAACCTCCCGTCGCGTAAGGGGTTGCGGGCCGTGAACCACCTCTCCACGCAGGGTTCCGGTCGCTGCGCGTGAACCCTTCGACGCTCTGCGTCGACCCCCAGCGTCCGAGCGGCGGTCATCACCGGCCGCCGTCCCGGATGCGCCGTCCGGGTGAGCTCCGACGGGCTATGGTTCGGGCCACACGTCACCGGAGTTCCGTGCTCCGGTCGGGGGAGGGGGCGCACCCGTGGGGG
>NZ_JAAALL010000291.1 GCF_009906315.1 Kineococcus vitellinus
GTGCAGCTGCTGCCGCCGCTGCTGCTGCTCGTGGCCGCGCTGTCGGTGGTGCTCACCGCCGAGGCGGAGGCCGTCGTGGAGGTCCTCTACGCGCGCTGAGCGCCTTGACGAGCACGTACGACACCGACTGCGCCCAGAAGCCGGCGCAGCGCCACCTCCGCCCAGGCGTGCAGCAGCAGGTAGGAGAGGGCGAAGCCGCCCGCGAGCACCAGCGGCTCGCCCAGCCACCAGGCCAGGCCCAGCGCGGCCAGCGCGCCGGCGTTCTGCCCGCTCGCGCGCAGGCTGGAGAGCCGGAAGGAGCCGTGGGAGACCTCCAGGCAGCTCAGCAGCGCGAACTGCAGGTAGCTGGGGACCCCCAGGGCGCCGACGCGCACGAAGGCCGTGGCCGTGGCGGCCGTGCCGGCCCCCAGCCCCGGCGCGAGCAGGTCGACGACGGCGGGGGCGGCCACGAGCAGCCCGCCGGTGAGCACGGCCGCCAGCGCCCACAGCGCCCGCCGCAGGCCGTGGAAGAGCGCGGCGGCGCGGGCGGGGTCCGCGCCGCGCAGCCGCGCGTGCAGCGGCAGGAACCCGGCGGTGAGGACGTCGGCGGTCAGCAGGTCGACCGGCACGAGGGTCGCGCTCTGGGCGACGCGGTTGGCGACGGCGGGCGCGCCGGTGCCGTAGGCGGCGGCCAGCAGCACCTCGCGCAGCAGGCCCAGCAGCTTGCCGGCCAGGCCGCCGAGCAGCAGCCGCTGCACGGCGGCCCGCATCAGGGCGCGCCCGTCAGCAGCCGGGCGTAGGCGGCGGCGACGCCGCGCAGCTCGTAGCGGGCGGGCAGCAGGCTGCGCGGGCTGCGGCCGGCGGCCAGGACGGAGCGCACCGCCGCGACCAGGGCGTCGGCGTCCCCGGCGTCGACGCGCCGCACGGCGCCGCCGGCGCCGTCCACGGGGGCGGTCGTGCGCGCGGCCACCACGGGGGTCCCGCAGGCCAGGGACTCCAGGACGGCCATCGGCAGGCCCTCGCGCCACTGCGAGGTCAGCAGCGAGGCGTCGGCGGCGGCGGTCAGCGCCGGCAGGCGCTCGCGGGCGACGGCCCCGAGGAAGCGCACCCGCTGCGCGACGCCCAGCTCGCCGGCCAGCGCGCGCAGCGCCCGCCCGTCCGGGCCGTCGCCGGCCAGCACGAGGTGGGCCCCGCCGCCGAGGGCGGCCAGGCAGCGCAGGGCGCGGTCGACGCGCTTCTGCGGGTGCAGCCGCCCGGCGACGAGCAGCACCGGCGCCCCCGGCGGCAGCGCGAGCTCGCCGCGGGCGGCCGCGGCCGCCGCGGGGTCGGGGCGGAAGGCGGTGGTGTCGACGCCGTTGGCGAGGACGTGCACGGGGGGCATCGCCACGAGGCGGCCCAGCGGCGGCGCGGTGAGCGAGGCCGCGACGGCGGGGCCGACGGCGACGACGTCGTCGAAGCGGCGGTAGGCCCGCACGTCCCGCAGCAGGCCGGAGGCGTTGCGCACCGACGTCAGCACCGGGCGCAGCCGCCGGCTGGTCAGCTTGGAGGTCAGCTCCGCGACGGAGGTGCCGTGCGCCTGCAGCACCAGCCGCGCCCCGGCCCGCGCGGGCAGGTCGAGGGCCGAGTGCGCGCCCGCGCTCACCGACAGCACCCCGCTGACGCCGCCGCGCCCCAGCTCGGCCGCCAGCGCGGCCCGCGAGGCGCGCCACCAGGCGCGCGAGTAGCGCCCGGGGGCGGTGCCCGCCAGGGCGTGCACGTCGACGCCCTCCAGCACGGCCCGCTCCGGCCGGCCGGGCGCGCTCGTGGTGAGGACGCCGACCTCGGCGTGCGCGGTGAGCGCCCGGCACAGGTCCCACGCGACGGACTCCATCCCGCCGACGTGGTGCAGCGGCAGCCCCCGGGTGAGGACGAGCACGCGGCTCACCGGGGCCCGCCGATCAGCCCGTCGAGCAGGTCCTCCAGCAGCGCCGTCTGGCGGGCGGCGTCGAAGCGGGAGCGCACGTGCTCGCGCGCGCTGCGCCCCGTGCGGGCGGCGAGGCCGGGGTCGTCCAGGTAGCGGGCCAGGGCCGCGGCCAGCGCCACCGGGTCGGCCTCGGGGACGAGGGTGCCGGTGCGGCCGTCGACGACGGCCGAGGGGATGCCGCCGTGGCGGGTGGCGACCACGGGCCGCCCCAGCGCCCCGGCCTCCAGCAGCACCTGCCCGAGCCCCTCCTGGTCGCCGTTGGCGGCGGTGGTGCTGGGCAGGCACAGCACGCCCGCGGCGGCCACCCGCCGCAGCGCCTCGTCGTTGCCGACGGCACCGGTGAAGGTGGTGCGCCCGGCCACGCCGAGGTGGCGGGCCAGCTCGCCGAGCGGCCGGCGCAGCGGCCCGTCGCCCACGCACACCAGCCGCACGTCGGCGGGCAGCAGCGCCAGGGCCGCCAGCAGGTGGGCGGTGCCCTTCTTCTCCACCAGCCGCGCCACGTGCACGACGGTGCGCGGCTGCGCGGCGGGCGGGTCGGCGGGCAGCTTGGCGAGGTCGATGCCCAGGTGGTGGGTGCGGGTGCGCGCGGCGGGCAGCCCGCGCTCCAGCAGCCGGGTGCGCAGGTGCTCGGAGACGGGCAGGAACAGCTCGCCCTCGCGGGCCAGGCGCCGCCCGCGGCGCACGTACGTCGCCCAGGACGGCTTGCGCGCGCGCAGCAGCGCGGCCGGGGAGCAGGTGGCGTCGAAGCCGTGGAAGACCGTCGCCAGCGGCACCCCCGCGCGGCGGGTGGCGGGCAGCGCGCAGGCGCCCTCGACGCCGAAGTGGGCCAGCACGGCGTCGACGCGCAGCTCGCGCAGCAGCGCGGCCAGCGGGCGGGAGCCGACGCCGGCGGTGTGCGCGACCGCGGCACCCCGGCCCGCCCGCTCGGCGAGGCTGACGGCGGGCAGCTCCAGGCCCGCGGGCAGCGCGTCGCGCGCCAGCAGCACCGGCTCCCAGCGCCCGAAGCGGCGGGCCTGCTCGAGCACGAAGGGCTCGGAGCCGACGCCGAGCCGGTGGCGCAGGACCGCTACGCGGGGCACGGCGCCCCCTGGGCCGGGACGGCGGCGGCCGGGCGGGCGGCGCGCGCGGTGACCACGCCGACGAGCAGCGCGAGCAGGATCATCGTCTTGGACTCCCCGTAGACGGCGGTGTTGTCGCCCATGCCGTGCACGAGCACCCACAGCCAGGCGCCCAGCGCGAAGGCCGCGGTGCGGGCCAGCGGGCTGCCGGCCCGGCGCACGACGGTGGCGGTCAGCCGCACCAGGACGGTGACGGCCAGGGCGAGCAGCGCCAGGACCCCGCCCAGCCCGCACGCCGCCCAGGCGGCGATGAAGAGGTTGTGCGGCGGCAGCGCCTCGATGCCCAGGGCCGCGAACTGCTCCATCGTCCGCGTCCAGCCGCCGTGGCCCAGGCCCAGCAGGAGGTGCTCGGTGACCATCCGGCGGGCGAACTCCCACATGGGCGCCCGGCTGGCCAGGCTCTCGGCGGAGGCGTCGGCGTAGCCGGGCACGGAGCGCTCCAGCAGCCGCGGCAGCTGCCAGGCGCCGAGGGCGACCGCGGCGGCGGCCTGCGGCAGGAACCAGCGGGCGCCGGGGCGGCCGAGGACCTGCACCCCGCGCACGAGCACGGGCAGCAGCAGCGCCAGCGCCGCGGCCGTCTTGGAGCCCGTCGCGAACGTCGCCGACCAGGTGGTGAGCGCGCCGGCGGCGTACCAGCGCCGGCGGCGGCCGCGCTCGCCGACGCCGAGGGCCAGGAAGGCGAAGGTGGCCACGCCCAGGAACATCGAGGAGACGTTGGCGTTGATGAACAGCCCGCCGGACTTGGCGGGGTCGGTGACGTTGTTGGCGCCGTCGCCGAAGAAGGCGGTCATGGCGTCGGGGCCGATGACCAGGCTCGCCAGCGGGGAGTGCAGGAACGCGGACTCCGCGGCCGGGGAGAGCCGGAAGGCCCACACGAGCAGCGCGTCGACGAGCGCCCACAGCAGCACGAGCGTCAGCGGCCCCCGCACCCCCCGCGGGTCCTCGCGCTCCACCCGCACCGCGTGCAGGACGAGGAAGGCGAAGGAGACCAGCCGCGCGACCTCCAGCACCCCCACCAGCGGGTCCGGCGACCACGCGATCGCCGCCCCCTCGACGGCCGCCAGCAGCAGCGTGCCGCGCAGCACGGCGTCGCCCAGCGGGAGCTCCTTGCGCTCCAGCAGCCAGCAGACGGCGATGAGGATGGTCCAGCACTGGCTCAGCGGCAGCGACATCGTGCCCAGCGGCCCGACGAACAGCTGCGGCACCGCCAGCGCCGCGGCGATCGCCAGCCGGGTGCGGTCGCCGGCCGTGCAGCAGACCAGCAGGCCGGTCAGGGCGCCGGCCGCGGCCAGCGCCAGCATCAGGACCACGAGCCGCCCCCGGGCGCGCCGGCGGCCACCCACGCGCGCACCTCGGCGCGGAAGCGGGGGACGTCGAAGCGGCGGGCCTGCTCGCGGCAGGCCGCGGGGGTGCACCGCTCCGCCCGCTCGACGGCCTCGGCGTAGGCGGCGGGGCGGGTGTCCTCGACGAGGGCGCCGGAGCGCCCGTCCGCCACCGTGTCGGCGGTGCCGCCGCGGGCGGGGGCGACGACGGGCGTGCCGGAGGCCATCGCCTCCACGGGGACGATCCCGAAGTCCTCCACGGTGGGGAAGAGCAGCACCGAGGCACGGCGCAGCAGCTCGCGCACGTGCGCGAGCGGCGGCGCCTCCAGGACGTGCACGGGCACGCGGGCGGTGGCGGCCCGCTCGCGCAGCGCGGCGGCCAGCGGCCCGGCGCCGGCGAGGACGACAGGGCGGCCCAGCCGCTCGCCGACCTCGACGGCGACGGCGTGGTTCTTGTAGGGCACGAACCGGCCGAGGGCGAGCAGGAAGCCCGCGGGCAGCTCCAGCTCGTCGGGACCGGCCAGCGCCGGGTCGAGCGCGTCGACGTCGACGGGCGGGTGGACGACGACGGCCTCGCGGTGCCAGCAGCGCTCGACGCGGCGGGCGACCTCGCGGCTGTTGGCGGCGATCGCGGTCAGCCGCGCCGCGCTGCGGCGGTCCAGCGCGCGCAGCCCGGCGCGGGCGGGCGCCAGCAGGGGGGAGGTGCCGCGCCCGTCGAGCTCGGGGGTCCACACGTAGCGGGCCGGGGTGTGCACGTACGCCAGGTGGGCCCCGCCGGGGGCGACGAGGCGGTTGGCGGTGGCGAAGGCGTGGTGGCTGCTGACGACGAGGTCGTAGCGGCCCTGCACCTCGCGGGCGTGGGCGCGCCAGGCGAGCGGCATCAGCGGCAGCGCGAGCGCGCGGCGCTCCCGCAGCGGTGCGGCGTCGAGCGCGGTGGTGCGCACCCGCCGGCCCCCCAGCTCCAGCCGGACCCCGGGCGCGGCGCTGAGGGCGTGCAGGTCCGCCTGCGGCCACATGCCGGCGAGCACCTCGAAGACCTGCTCGGCGCCGGCGCGGGCGGCGATCCACTCGTGCACGAGGGCGGTGCGCTGCGGCGCCGGCGGCCCGGGGGGCGGGCGCGGCCGACGGGAGGGCAACATGCCCCCCTCCTC
>NZ_JAAALL010000292.1 GCF_009906315.1 Kineococcus vitellinus
GGTCAGGGCCGCGTGCAGCAGCGGGTGGCGCTGCGCCGAGGCGGCGGCGAAGAGCTCCGCGGGCGCGAGGGTGCGCGCCGGGGCGGCGGCGGAGCGCGCGAAGAGGGAGACGACGCCCGTGATGAGCGCGACGGCCTCCATCTTCGCGGCCGTGCCGCACTGCGCCGGTCGCATCAGGCGCAGGCAGTGCTCGACGTGGTCGGTGCCGTGCGGTCCGAGGGCGACGGTGCGGGCGTTGGCCTCCAGCAGCCAGGGGTGCGCCCGGTGCAGCGCCAGCAGGTCGCGCCCCACCGCGACCAGGTCGTCGATCCAGTCCCCGCCCGCGGGTCCGGCGTCCGCGGGTTCCCCGCCGACCGGGCGGGTGCCGTCGCGCCGGTGCAGCGGCAGCTCCGCCAGGACCTGGTCGACCATGAGGTCGACCAGGTCCTCGCGCGAGGACAGGTAGCGGTACAGGCTCGCGGCGGCCGTGCCCAGCCGGGCGGCGACGGCGCGCATGGTGGCGGCCTCCAGCCCGCCGGCGTCGGCCAGCGCGACCGCGGCCGCGGCGATCCGCTCGTGGCTGTGCTCCGGGCGCGGGCCGCGCGCCGGGCGCTGCGCGCGGGCCCACACCGGTGGCCGGTGCGCACCGCCGCGCGCCGGAGGGGGGCTTGTGTCGGGCACGGGACGAGCCTAATCTGCTAACACTGTTCGCAGTCAGGAGGTCGAGATGTCGAGGACGACGACGAAGCCGACGACGAAGCCGACGACGACGCGGGAACCGGCGCAGGAGGCCCTGCGCGAGTCCACGACGCGCTCCGCCGACGGCGCCACCGTGCGCGTGAGCTCGCTGGGCACCGGGCCGGGCGTGGTGCTCCTGCACGGGGGCGGCATCGCCGGGCGGGAGTACCACCGCCTGGCCCGCGCGCTGGCCGCGCGCTGCAGCGTGCACCTGTACGACCGCCGGGGGCGGGCCGGATCGGCTCCGCTGCAGGGCACCGAGACGGTCGCCACCGACGTCGCGGACCTCGCGGCCGTCCTGCGGCACACCGGCGCCCGGCGCGTGTTCGGCCACAGCGGAGGCGGTTTCACCGCCCTGCGCGCCGGGCTGGAGCTGCCCCCGGCGCTCCTGGAGCGCATCGCGGTCTACGACCCGGGCCTGTCGATCGACGGCCGGCCCTCCTTCGCGTTCCTGGACGACTTCGAGGACGCCGTCGCCCGCGGCCGGCACGCGCGGGCGATGACCCTGCTGGCCCGCTCGGTCGACCCGCAGGGCGCCGGCGCGAGGATGCCGTTCGCGCTGGCGGAGCTGCTGACCGGGGCGTTCCTGCGCACCTCCGTCGGTCGCCGCTTCGTCGAGTCGCTGCCGACGATGGCCCCGGAGGTGCGCCGCATCGCCGAGCACGACGGACCGGCCTCGGACTACGCGGGGATCGGGGCCGAGGTGCTGCTGGCGGCGGGCGCGCGCAGCCCCGGCTACTTCGCGCAGAACTGCGAGGCGCTGGCCGCGGCGATCCCGCGCGCCCGCTCGCTGGTGCTGCCCGGCTGCGTCCACAACGCCGCCAACACCGCGCGCCCGGCTTTCGTCGACCCCTTCGCCGAGTTCCTGGCGGCCCCGGTGGGCACGACCCCGGCGGCGCGCGCCTGAGGGAGCGCCGCCGCCGGCAGGGGGTCCCCAGGACGACGGCACCGCGTCGTCCGGTGCCCGGGCGTGCGCGGGAGGGACGACGTCCTAGAGCTGCCGGTCCGAGAGCGCGATGGTGCCGCCGACGCCGATCATCACCACGCCGCCGGTGGCCCCGAGGCGGGGCAGGCGACGCGGGTCACGGGTGAGCCAACCGCGGGCAGCGCCGGCGGCCAGCGCCCAGACGGTGTCGAAGGCCAGCCCGATGAGGAGGTGGAGCGTCCCGAGGACGAGGACCTGGCTCCAGACCGGCCCGGCGGCCGGGGCGGTGAACTGCGGCAGGACTGCGACGAAGAAGATCGCCGACTTGGGGTTGGTGACGCCCACGAGGAAGCCCTCGCGCAGCGACCTGCTCGCGGGGACGTCAGCGGGGGCGCGCGTGCCGGTCGGCGCGGACGCCGTCGTGGCCGCAGCCGCCGCCAGGTTCGCGCCGGGAGGCATGGGCGGAGGGCACGACGGGGCGGCGAGGACCGCTGCCGAACGGCCGAGGACCGCTGCCGAACGGCGTGGACGCGCTCAGGCGAACGGCGCGATCGCCACGCCGGCCGCGGTGAGGGCCTCGCGCACCTGCCGCGCGATCGCGACCGCGCCGGGGGTGTCGCCGTGCACGCAGATCGAGGCGGCGTCCACGGCGACGACGCTGCCGTCGACGGCCTCGACCTCGCCCGCGGTGGCCATCCGCACGCACCGGCGGGCGATCTCCGCGGGGTCGTGCAGGACGGCGCCGTCCTGGCCGCGGGGGACCAGCGTGGCCTGCGGGGTGTACGCGCGGTCGGCGAACGCCTCCGCGACGACCCGCAGGCCGGCCTCGGCGGCCAGGGCCAGGAAGCGCGAACCCGGCAGCCCCAGCACCGGCAGCGCCGGGTCGTAGCGGCGGACGGCCTCCACGACGGCCGCGGCCTGCGCCTCGTGGTGGACGATCGCGTTGTACAGCGCGCCGTGGGGCTTCAGGTAGGCGACCCGGGTGCCGGCGACGCGGGCGAACGCCTCCAGCGCACCGAGCTGGTACAGCACGTCGTTCGTCAGCTCGGCGGGGGCGACGTCGATGAACCGGCGGCCGAACCCGGGCAGGTCCCGGTAGCCGACCTGCGCGCCGACGACGACGCCGCGCGCCGCCGCCAGCTCGCAGGTGCGGCGCAGCACGGTCGGGTCCCCGGCGTGGAAGCCGCACGCCACGTTCGCGCTCGTCACCACCCCGAGCAGCGCCTCGTCGTCACCCAGCGTCCAGCGGCTGAAGCTCTCCCCGAGGTCGGAGTTCAGGTCCACGGTCAGCTCCAGATCGTCGAGAGGGTGGACAGCGAGCGGTAGGCGAGGAACAGCGCCACCAGCCAGGCGAGCAGGCCGGCGGCGACCAGCCAGCGCGGGTAGCGGTACCCGCCGAGCAGGTCGCGGCGGCGCAGCGCGACCCACAGCACCACGACGAGGCCCAGCGGCAGGACGAGGCCGTTGAACGCGCCGGCGAACACCAGCAGCTGCGCCGGAGCGGCGCCCGCGACCAGGAAGAACACCGAGCACACCACGATGAACGCGATGGTCAGCAGGTTGCGGGTGCGCGCCGGGGTGCGGGAGCTGGTGAGGAAGCTGACGGAGGTGTACGAGGCCCCGATGACCGAGGTGAGCGCCGCCGCCCACAGGACCACGCCGAACACCCGCAACCCGACCTCGCCCGCCGCCGACTCGAACGCCGTGGCGGCCGGGTTGTCGGTGGCCAGCGACACGCCGCCCGCGACGACGCCGAGGATGGCCAGGAACAGCAGGGCCCGCATGACGGCCGTGATGACGATGCCGGTGACCGAGCTGCGGGTGATGGCGCGGACGTTCTCCGGTCCCGTGAGGCCGGAGTCCAGCAGCCGGTGGGCCCCGGAGTAGGTGATGTAGCCGCCGACGGTGCCGCCGACGATCGTCGTGATGGCCAGGGCGTCGACCGTCTCGGGGAGCACGACGTTGCGCAGCGCCTGGCCCACGGGCGGCCCGGAGACGACCGCGACGTAGGCCGTCATCGCGATCATCACCAGCCCGAGCACGACGACGATGCGGTCCAGCGCGGCGCCGGCGGCCCGGCTGAGGAAGATGGCGATGGCCAGCAGCGCGGACAGCCCGGCGCCCCAGCGCGGGTCCAGGCCCACCATCGCGTTCAGGCCCAGCCCGGCGCCCGCGACGTTGCCCACGTTGAAGACGAGGCCGCCGAGGACGACGAGGCCGGTCAGCGCCCACCCGGCCCCGGGCAGGACGCGGTTGCCCAGTTCCTGGGCCCGCAGCCCGGAGACGCCGATGACGCGCCAGACGTTCAGCTGCAGGGCGATGTCGACGAGGATGCTGACGACGATGGCGAAGGCGAACGCCGCGCCCAGCTGCGCCGTGAACGTCGTCGTCTGGGTGATGAACCCCGGCCCGATCGCGCTCGTGGCCATGAGGAAGACGGCGCCGAGCAGCGTGCGGCGCGCGGCGCGCCGGTCCACGCCCTCGCCCGTGCGGGTGGCCCCGGTGCTCACGAGGCGCTCACGAGGCGCTGCCGGGACGGTCCGCGCGGACCGCGGCGCCGGCGGCGGTCACGAGGGCGACGGTCTGGTCGACGACGGCGCGCCGGTCGGCCTCGAACGCGGGGTCGGTCAGCAGCGAGGCGTCGGCCGGGTACTCCAGCGCGGAGACGTGCAGGTGCCCGCCGGGCACGTCCCAGGCCTGCATCCCGATCCGCAGCCGGTTGGAGCGGTACATGCTCTCGTTGGACAGGTAGCTGCCGCCCGGTCCCGAGCCGGCCCGGCTGCCGGGCGTCGGGTCGTCCGCGCACCGCAGCGCCGTCGGGTCCGGCCAGGTCCCGGCGGGCCACTCGCAGATCCCGTCGTTCAGCTGCACGGGCCACGGGCCGGTGCCGGCGGCGATCATGGCCTCGTACGGCAGCGTCGTCTCGATCCACTCGGGGGAGTCGTACGGCTGCGGCCAGTGCGAGGGGCGCGAGACGGGACCGAACTGCTGGTTGCGGTTGTTGTCGGGGGAGCCGCCGCGGGCGTTGGCGGCCCACTGCTCGACGTCCATCCGGCCGCGGCCGGTCTGGCTGATCGTCATGATCATGTCGGTGCGGTCCTCGCCGGTGGCCAGCACCGGCCCGAACGCGTCCTCGACGACGCCCTGGTCGAAGTCGGTGTAGTTGACGGGCAGGACGACGGCCTCGACGGTGACCGGGCCCTGCGGGGTCTGCACGGTGCGCCCGTCCAGCTGCAGCGCGCTCGCCCCGGACGGGTTGGAGTTCCGCAGGCTGGAATCGAGGCTGTACGTGTCGAAACCGCTGATCACGACGCGGGTCGCGTCGGGGTCCTCCTGCGACCAGGCCACCGAGGAGATGCCGCGGCTGGTGCGGTCCAGCACGTGCAGCAGGCCCTGCCGCTGCAGCGGGTTCTCCAGGTAGGCCGCGTCCAGCGAGCGCAGCGCCGCGCTCATCGAGGTGCGGGCCCAGTACAGCGGCCGGTCGTCGTAGCGGTCGATCGTGCCGCTGGTCAGCCGGCCCTGGGCGCGGGCGACGGCCGTGTCCCACAGCCGCTGCCCGCTGCTGCGGACCAGCTCGTGCGCCTCCTGCAGCCCGGTGGCCGCGCACAACCGCGAGGAGAACTCGGCGACGAGCACGTCGAACCCGGCCGCGCGCAGGAACTGCGCGGAGGCGGCCTCCCCGCCGGGCACCAGCGGCTGGCCGAGGCGGGACTCCTCGACGGTCGGCACGGTCGAGGGTGCCGCGCACGGCGAGGCGGGTGCGGGCGGCGCGGGCTGTGCGGCGGAGGGGGCGCTCGCACCGCCCAGCACGAGCGCGGTGGCGACGCCGCCGAGGGCGGCGGTGCGCCAGCCGGCGCGCCGGGGACGGGGGGGAAG
>NZ_JAAALL010000293.1 GCF_009906315.1 Kineococcus vitellinus
GGCGCAGCGGGTCGCCCCCGACGGCCTCCAGCAGGCCGTCGCTGTGCAGGACCAGCAGCTCCCCGGCCTCCAGCCGCGCCCTCCCGGCGGCGCCCCCGGCCGGTCCGCCCAGCGGCCCCGCACCCGTGGGCGGCAGCGAGCGGGCGCCGCCGTCCGCGCCGAGGAGCAGGGGGGCGGGGTGGCCCAGCGTCCGGTACTCCACGTCCCCGCCGGCGGTGTCGACGAGGGCCACGCAGGCGGTGGCGGCCGTCGCCCCCGGCACCCGCGCGGCGAAGGTCCGCAGCGCCTCCAGCGCCGCGTCCAGCCCCGCGCCCGCGCCCAGCCGCTCGGCGAGCACCGTGCGCAGCTGGGACATGACGGCGGAGGCCACGACGCCGTGGCCGACGACGTCGCCGACGACGAGCGCGACGCGCCCGTCCGGCAGCGCCAGCGCGTCGAACCAGTCGCCGCCGGCCGCCTGCTCGGCGCCGGCGACGAGGTACTGCGCGGCCAGGTCCAGGCGGGGCAGCAGCGGCAGCTGCGCCGGCAGCAGCGCCCGCTGCAGCTCGGCCTCGACGTCGCGGGCCCGCGCGTAGCGGGCGGCGGTCTCCTCCGCGGCCCGCACCCGCACCAGCGCGACGTCCAGGCGCGGCAGCAGGTCGGCCACCACCCGGACCTCCTCCTCGCCCCAGCCGCCGGTCCCGGGGCGGCGCAGGTCGGCCAGCAGCCGCCAGCCGACGGAGGTGCCGTGCGGGGCGTAGGGGACCAGCAGCCGCTCGCCGCCGGGAGCGTCCAGCGCGACGGGACGGCCCTCGCGCAGCCGGGCGTCCGCGTCCTGCGCCGCGCGCCCGCCGGGGTCCGGCCCGGCCCCCGCGAGGTCGGCCACCTCCTCGCCGGGGCGCACCAGGCGGAAGGAGGACAGGCCCAAGCGGCGGCGGACGCGGTCGCCGACCGAGCGCAGCAGCTCCTCGGGGGAGGCCAGGCGGGCGAAGTCCCCGGCGACGGCGGCGTGGAAGTGCGCGTCCGCCTCCCGGCGCACGTGGTCGGTGACGTCGGCGTTGGAGCCGGTGAGGCCGAGGAAGGTGCCGGACTCGTCGAAGCGGGCCACCGTCGAGGTCTCGATCCAGCGCCAGCACCCGTCGGCGCGGCGCACCCGCGCCACCGCCCGGAACGCGCGCTGCTCGGCGGTGGCGCGGTCGAACTCGCCGAGGTACTCGTCGGCGTCGTCCGGGTGCAGGACCGCGCGCCAGCCGGTGCCCGTCATCACCTCGCCGGGGACCTGGAAGAACTGCCGGCAGTACTCGTTGACGAACGTGCAGCGGCCGCGGGCGTCGGTCAGCCAGACGGTCATCGCGACCGTGTCGGCGGTCTGGCGGAACAGCCGCCAGTCCGCGCGGGCGGCCTGCTCCACCTGCCGCGCGACGGGGTCCGCGGGCCGGCGCAGCCCCTCCGCGCGCACGTCCGCGTCGACGTCCTCGCGCACGTCCTCGCGCACGTCCTCGCGCTCGCCCCCGCGCACGTCCTCGCGCTCGCCCCCGCGCACGTCCTCGTGCACGTCCCCGCGCTCGCGGTCGTCGTCGGTGGCCACGAGGGCCAGGGTGGCCGACGCGCGGCCGGGACCGCCACCCGGCCCCCGCACCGCGCAGCACCGGCGGCGCGGCCGGTGCGTTTGCCGCTCTTCCGGGGTGTGCCGTAGGTTCGGCCCAGCCATCCAGAGCGACTGAGAGACCTGGCTCGTCGACGTCGCAGCAACCACCCGCGAGGGAAGGTGCTACCGCCAGGACCGATGGGAGAGAAGCGTCCTGTGAGCACCCTGCGCGTCCCCGCCACCGCCGCGCGCCCCAGCGAGCCCGCCGTCCGCCGCCGCGCGGCCCTCGGCAGCTTCGTGGGCACCACGATCGAGTGGTACGACTACTACCTCTACGGCACCGCGGCCGCCATCGTCCTGGGCCCGCTGTTCTTCCCCGACGTCGGCGGCGCCGTCGGCGTCATCGCCGCCTTCGCCACGTACGCCGTCGGTTTCGCCGCCCGCCCGCTGGGCGGCGCGGTCGCCGGGCACGTCGGCGACCGGGTGGGCCGCAAGGCCGTCCTCGTGGCCTCGCTGCTGGTCATGGGGATCTCCACGACGTTCATCGGCCTGCTGCCCACGCACGCGCAGATCGGCGTGTGGGCCCCCGTGCTGCTCGTGCTGGCCCGGCTGCTGCAGGGCTTCTCCGCGGGCGGGGAGTGGGGCGGGGCGGTGCTGCTGTCGGTGGAGCACGCCCCCACCGGCCGGCGGGGCCTGTTCGGGGCGATCCCGCAGATGGGCTCGGCGGCGGGCATGGTCCTGGCCAGCGGGGGTTTCTGGCTGACCCGCTCCCTCACCTCCTCCGAGGCGTTCATGTCCTGGGGCTGGCGCATCCCGTTCCTGGCCAGCGCGGTCCTCGTCGTCGTCGGCCTGGTGATCCGGCTGAAGGTCACCGACTCCCCGGCGTTCACGGCGCTGCGCGAGGCCGACGGCCTGGCCCGCCGGCCCGTCGCGGAGGTGCTGCGCACCAACAAGCGCGGCGTGCTCGTGACCACCGGGATGCGGCTGGGGCAGAACGGCGGCTACGTGCTCTACACGGTGTTCGCCCTGACGTACCTGACCAGCGAGGTCCGCGAGGACGGCGCCGACGTGGGCCTGCTCGCGGTGCTCGTCGCCTCGGTGCTGAGCCTGGCCGCGACCCCGCTGTGGGGGGCGCTGTCGGACCGGGTCGGCCGCAGGCCCGTGTACCTGTTCGGGGCGGTGCTCACGGCGCTGTTCACCGTGCCCGCGTTCCTGCTCTTCGACACCGGCTCGACGTTCCTGATCGTCGCCTCGATCGTCGTCGCCATCAACCTCGGCCACGACAGCCAGTACGGCGCGCAGGGCGCGTTCTTCGCCGAGCAGTTCGACCAGCGCACCCGCTACAGCGGCGCCTCGCTGGGGTACTCGATCGGCGCGGTGCTCGGCGGCGGCCTCACCCCGCTCATCGCCGCCTCGCTGCTGGTGGCCGGGGACGGCTCGCCGTGGCTGGTGGCCGGGTACCTGTCGCTGCTGGCCGTGCTGAGCACCGTGGCGGCGGCGTGCACCCGCGAGACCGCCCACCGACCGCTGGAGGGACTGACCCGGTGAGCACCGCGAGCTCCACGAGGCCGCTGCGCCTGAACGCCTTCGCGATGGCCTGCGTAGGCCACCAGGCCGCCGGGCTGTGGGCCCGCCCGGAGGACCGCAGCGCGGACTACCGCACGCTGCGGCACTGGACGGACCTCGCCCGGCTGCTGGAGCGCGGCGGTTTCGACGCGCTGTTCCTCGCCGACGTCCTCGGCACCTACGACGTCTACGGCGGGTCCCGCGACGCCGCCGTGCGCGCGGCCGCGCAGGTCCCGGTCAACGACCCGCTGGGGGCGGTGTCGGCGATGGCCGCCGTCACCGAGACCCTGGGTTTCGGGCTGACGGTGACCACGACGTACGAGCAGCCGTACTCGCTGGCCCGGCGGCTGACGACGCTGGACCACCTCACCGACGGACGGGTCGCCTGGAACGTCGTGACGGGGTACCTGGACTCCGCCGCCAGGAACCTGGGGTTCGAGCGGCAGGTCGCGCACGACGAGCGCTACGAGGTCGCCGAGGAGTACCTGGAGGTCTGCTACAAGCTGTGGGAGGGCTCCTGGGAGGACGGCGCCGTCGTCCGCGACGCCGCCCGCGGGGTGTACGCCGACCCGGCGAAGGTGCACGACATCGGCCACCACGGCCGCTACTTCGACGTCCCCGGCGCGTTCCTGTGCGAACCCTCCCCGCAGCGCACGCCGGTGATCTTCCAGGCCGGCTCCTCGCCGCGCGGGCAGGAGTTCGCGGCCCGGCACGCCGAGTGCGTCTTCATCATCGCGCCGACCGCCGCGCACGCGCGCCGCACGGTGGACTCCCTGCGGGCGAAGGTCGAGCAGGCCGGGCGCGACCCGCGCTCGGTGCTCGTGTACGCGGGCCTGACCGCGGTGGTGCGCTCCAGCGACACCGAGGCGGACGCGCTGCTGGCCGACTACCGCGCGCACGCCAGCCGCGAGGGCGCGCTCGCGCTGTTCGGCGGCTGGACGGGCGTGGACCTCGCCGACCTCGCCCCGGACGCCCCGCTGCAGCACGTGAGCACCGACGCCAACACCTCCGCGCTGGCGGCCTTCACCCGCGACGCCGACCGGGAGTGGACCGTCGACGACCTCGCGCGCTTCGTCGCCGTCGGCGGCCGCGGTCCCGTGCTCGCGGGCTC
This sequence comes from Kineococcus vitellinus, assembly GCF_009906315.1. GTDB lineage: Bacteria > Actinomycetota > Actinomycetes > Actinomycetales > Kineococcaceae > Kineococcus > Kineococcus vitellinus. The sequence goes on from NZ_JAAALL010000293.1 coordinate 4,245, forward strand.
GCCGGCCACCGTCGCCGACGAGCTGGAACGCTTCGCCGAGGAGGCCGACGTCGACGGCTTCAACCTCATGTACGCGACGATGCCCGGCACGTTCGCCGACGTCGTGGACCACCTCGTGCCGGAGCTGGACCGGCGCGGGCGCACGGCGGCGAAGGCGGCTCCCGGCACCACGCTGCGCGAGCGGCTGGGCTCGGGGGAGGGCCCCCGGCTGGCGGGCACCCACACGGGCGCCGGCTACCGCAGGTGAGCGCTCCAGTCTTCTAGATCACCTGCCGATGCACCGGGTGTGCTCACCCGACTGCGCGACCTGAACGTCGCCTCCAAGCTCTTCGCCGGTTTCGGCGTCGTCTGCCTGCTGCTGGCCGTCGTGGTCGCGATCGGCATCCACCGCCTGGGCTCCTCCCAGGCCAACCTGGAGCAGCTGTCCACCAACGGGCTGGCCTCCGTGGCATCGGTGGGCGAGGTCAAGGACGCCTACGTCTCGATGCGCCTGGAGCTGGCCAACGCCGGCATGTCGCAGACCGCGGAGGACACCGACGCGGCGCTGGCCAAGCTCGAGGACGCCGACGGCGTCTACGAGGACGCCTGGGCGGCGTACCTGGCCTCCGAGCCCTCGACCGCCGCCGACCTGCGCGAGGAGGTCGAGGAGCACCTGGCGGAGTACCGCACCGCCCGCGAGCCGATCATCGCCCTGGCCCGCTCCGGTGACGTCGCGGGTTTCATCACCGCCCGCGCCGGCACGGCGGAGCTGTCCGGGGAGATCACCCGCCACATCGACGAGCTCGGTGCCCTCGAGCAGCAGGCCGCCAAGGACCTGGCCGCCGAAGGCTCCGCCGACTACCACACCGCCATCACCCTGCTGCTGGTCATCGGCGCCGCCGCCCTCGCCGTGGCCGTCGTCGTGGCCGTCGCCGTCGCCCGCTCCATCGCCGGCCCCCTCGCCAAGACCCTCACCGTGGTCCGCGGCCTGGCCGACGGCCGCCTGGACCAGCGGGTGGCCATCACCACCAAGGACGAGGTCGGGCAGCTGGCCAGCGCCCTGGACGCCACCATGGAGCGCCTGAGCGCCACCATCCGCGCCATCGCCGGCGGCGCCACCACCTTGGCCACCTCCTCGGAGGAACTGACCACCGTGGCCACCCAGCTCTCCTCCGGCGCCGAGGAAGCCGCCACCCAGGCCCAGGTCGTCTCCACCGCCACCGAGGAGATCAGCGCCAACATCGCCACCGT
>NZ_JAAALL010000294.1 GCF_009906315.1 Kineococcus vitellinus
GGCGGGGACGGCGCGGGGCGGGCACCGCTCGGTGCCCGCCCCGACGTCTGCCGCTCAGCCCACGACCGAGGTGATGGCCTCTCCGAGAGCGCTCGCCTCGTCGGGGGTCATCTCGACGACGAGACGCCCCCCACCCTCCAGCGGCATGCGAAGGACGATGCCGCGCCCTTCCTTGGTGACCTCCAGCGGACCGTCCCCGGTCCTCGGCTTCATGGCCGCCATCGGCGTGCTTCCTCTCGTCGAATCGTGCGCGCGCCGTGTCCGCGGCCGGGTGCCGCGGGCGACGTGTGGGTCTCCATCATCCCCCAACCGCGGCCCCGCACGAGCACGGGGGCACGCCGTGGATCTTCACCGCGGCCTCACGGCGGCCAGTCGGCGGGCGGGGAGAAGCGCCACAGCCAGGCGGTCCAGACGACCTGCAGGGCCAGCGAGCACACCACCCACGCCCGCAGCACCGCGGCGCTGCGCGGGCGCACCGCCACCAGGGCGCCGAGCGGGAAGAGGAAGACCAGGTAGCGGAACAGGCTCGTGAAGGGGTCCAGGACCAGCAGCAGGTAGCCGACGTAGGCCAGGCACCAGGTCCGCAGCTCCGCGCCCAGCGCCGCCGCCCGCCGCGAGAGCAGCCAGCCGGCGAAGCCCGCGACGGCCAGGAGGAGCAGCACCGGCCCGGCGACCGTCCCGAGCACGTACTGGGAGATCCCCCACCACGGCCGCAGCCACACGACCTCGCCGCTGGAGCGCCAGGCCCCCATCGTGGCCGTGTAGGCGTCGCGGCGGCCGGTCATCAGCCAGGTCGCCAGCGGCCACAGCAGCCCGGCGGCACCGCTGGCGCCCAGCAGCGCCAGGCCGCGCAGCGCCTCGCGGCCGCTCAGCTGCGCGCCGGCCCGCCGCCCGGCCCGGGCGCGCAGCGCGAGGTGCACGACGACGACCACCGACAGCGGCACCGCGACGGGACGGGTCAGCCCGAGCAGCAGCGCCACCAGCGCCGCGGGCAGGTAGCGCCGCCGCTGCAGCAGGGCGAGGAAGGCCACCAGCAGGGCGAGGGCGGGGCCCTCGGTGTAGGGGACCTGGAAGACCAGCGAGGGCGGGCTGACGCAGAAGAGCACGGCGGCGCTCCAGGCGCTGCGGCGGGCGACCGCCTCGCTGCGGTGGGCGCGCACCGCGCGGTGCACCAGGGCGCGCACCCCCACGGCCGCCGCGGCCCCGGCCACCAGGGAGACGAGGGCGCCGGCCCAGCCGAAGGGCACCCCGGCCCACAGCAGCGGGCGGGTCAGCAGCGGGGCCAGCGGGTAGAAGGCGAGCGCCGACTGCTGCGGGGCGCCGTCCTCGCCCAGCGGCACGGCGTCCGGGTAGCCCTCCTCGGCGATGCGCCGGTACCAGGTGGCGTCCCACAGCCCGAGCATGTCGCCGTAGCCGGCCCCCGCCGGGGTCCAGTCGCTCTCGGGCTGGAAGCGGGCGACCTCGGCGAGCACGGCCGCGGAGAACAGCCGGGCGAGCAGGTAGACGGCCAGCACGCGCCAGCCCACCGGGGTGCGCAGCCAGCGCAGCCGGGCGCGCAGCAGCAGCGGCGGGCGGGCGGCTGCCACCGCGGGGACGGCGGCGCGGGTCGCGCCCGGGGCGCCGGGGGCGCCCGGTGCGCTCACCGGCCGCCTTCCAGCTCCCGCCGGCCGCGGCGCAGCACGGCCTCGAAGCCCAGCCGCCCGCCCAGCGCGGCCACCGGGGAGCCCAGCGCGGCGAGGACGGCCAGGGCGCGCGGGTGCACGACGACCTGCTCGCTCCACTCCACCCGCACCCGGCCGCCGCCGGCGGCCGCGACGAGGATGCGCACGCTGCCGCCGAGCACGGGGCCGGTCTTGACCACGTGCACCCGCCCGGTGCCGCCGGCGTCCGCGGGCGCCTGCCAGGAGAGGACCTCCATGCGGTCGTCCAGGCGCCAGGGCCCCAGCCGGGAGACCGCCGCGAAGCGCTCGCCGGGCCCGCCGACGGGTCCGGGCAGGCGCTCGACGACGGTCGCGGGCACCCAGGGGCTCTGCCGCGGCCAGTCGGTGAGGACGGCGAAGACGTGCCGGACGTCGCCGGTGAGCTCGGCGCGGGCGGTGAAGTCGATGCTCATGGCGTCCTCAGTCCTCGGCGCTGCGCCAGGCGGCGAGCTCCTCGTCGCGTTCGCGGATCTCCTCGCGCAGCCGGTCCAGGACGGCGTCGACCTCGTCCATGCGGTAGCCGCGCAGGCCCAGGGAGAAGCGGACGGCGTCGACGTCGGCGGCCCGCACGGGCCCCTCGGGCAGCCCGCGGAAGGGCCGGGTGGAGGTGGCGGGCGCCATGCCGCCGCCGATGCGCCCGGTCGCCACCGCGGCAACCGCGCCGACGGCGAGCAGGACGAGCAGCAGCAGCACGAGCGTCACGAGGCCCCTCCTCCCGCGGGCCGCTGCGGGTCGCCCGGCGCCGCACGATCCTCGCCGTCGGGGGCGGGGAAGTCCACGAAGGTCCCGACGATCTCGGAGCTGGGCAGGCTCACCCGATCGCGCGGCGCCTGCTCGAGGTGGTCGAGGGCGTCGACGGGGTCGTCGGTCCAGTGGATGGTCTCGAAGACCATGGGCCGCGCGAACCCGCGCGCGACCAGGCCCTCCAGCCAGCTGCGCAGCCCGGCGTAGTGGCCCCCGCTGTCCAGCACCGCCAGCGGCTTGGTGTGCAGGCCGATGGTGCGCGCCACCCAGATCTCGAAGAGCTCCTCCAGCGTGCCCAGCCCGCCGGGCAGCACGATGAAGGCGTCGGCGCGCGCGTCCATCTCCGCCTTGCGCCGGCGCATGTCGTCGGTGACGACGAGCTCGCCCAGGCCCGCGGGCGGCAGCTCCAGCTCCATGAGCGCCCGGGGCATGACGCCGGTGGTGCGCGCTCCCGCGGCGCGGGCGGCGGCCTCGGCCGCGCCCATCACCGAGGTGCCGCCGCCGCCGTAGACGAGGTCGTGCCCGCGCTCGCCGATGAGGCGCCCCACGGTGGTGGCCAGCTCGACGTGGGTCGGGTCGATGCCGCCGGAGGCGCTGCCGTACAGGCAGATCGTGCTCACGCCAGGTCCTCCGCCCGCTCCAACAGCCATCCCGAGAGCACCTGCAGGCACTGCTCGACCTCGGCCGTGCGGCAGCGCTCGTCGTCGGCGTGCGCGGTGGCGTTGTCGCCGGGGCCGTAGTTGACCGCGGGCACGCCGAGGGCGGAGAAGCGGGCCACGTCGGTCCAGCCGTACTTGGGCCGCGGCTCGGTGCCGGTGCGGCGCACGAAGTCGGCGGCCGCGGGCAGGTGCAGCCCGGGCCGGGCGCCGTCGGCGGCGTCGGTGACGCGCACGTCGAAGCCCTCGAAGACCTCCCGCACGTGCGCCTCGGCGCCGGCGGCGTCCAGCGAGGGCGCGTAGCGGTAGTTGACGGTGACCGTGCACCGGTCGGGGATGACGTTGCCGGCGACCCCGCCGGAGACCAGCACGGCGTTGAGGGCCTCGCGGAAGACCAGCCCCTCCACGTCGACCTCGCGCGGCACGTGGGCGGCGAGCCGGGCCAGCACCGGGGCCGCGTCGTGGATGGCGTTGCGCCCGCGCCAGGGCCGGGCCGAGTGCGCGGCCTTCCCGGTCGTGGTGACCTCCGCGCGCAGCGTGCCGTTGCAGCCGCCCTCGACGACGGCCGAGGACGGCTCGAGCAGGACGGCGAAGTCGGCCGCGAGCAGGTGCGGGGCGTTGCGGGCCAGCCGGCCCAGGCCGTTCCTGGCCGCCTCGACCTCCTCGTGGTCGTAGAAGACGAACGTCACGTCCCGGGCGGGGGCCGCGCCGGCCGCCGCGAGCCGGGCGGCCAGCGCGAGCTGGACGGCCACGCCGCCCTTCATGTCGCAGGTGCCGCGGCCGACGAGGACGTCGCCGTCGACCGGGTGCTGCTCGCGGCGCACCGGCAGGTTCGGGGGGTCGGTGAGCGGCACGGTGTCCAGGTGCCCGGCCAGCAGCACCCGCTCGGCGCGCCCGTGCGCCGTGCGGGCCACGACGGCGTCGCCGTCGCGGGAGACCTCCAGGCCGGGCAGGGCGCGCAGCGCGGCCTCCACGGCGTCCGCGAGGGCGGTCTCCTCGCCGGAGACGGAGGGGATGTCGCAGACCCGGCGGGTCAGCTCGACGACGTCGACACCGGGGTCGGCGAGGTCGAGGGCGGTGGCGGCAGCGGTCACGACAGGCACCCTAACGACGCCGGTGGGGACGCGGTCGGCGGTCCGCGGCAGGTGGGCGGGGTGCCGGTGGGCGAGGTGGTCGCCGGCGGCCGGCGCCCGGATAGGGTCGGGCGGGTGAGCGAGCACACCAGCACGGGGACGAGCGGCGCGGGGACGAGCGGCACCGGCGGGCAGGGGGCCCGCCGCGCGTGGGGGCACGGCCTCGCGACGATCGCCGAGGACGGCGCGGTGCTCGACGTCTGGTACCCCTTCCCCGCGCTGGGCGCGGCCACCTCCGGGGAGGCCAGCGCCTACGGCGTGCCGGCGGAGCTGGCCTCGCTGGAGGACTCCGACCCGCACCGCCGGGTGCGCCAGCGCGTGGTCACCACGCAGATCGACCTGGACGCCCCGCCGGCCGACACCGCCGACGCGTACCTGCGCCTGCACCTGCTCTCGCACCGCCTCGTCGCCCCGCACGGGCTGGACCTGACGGGGATCTTCGGGGTGCTCTCCAACGTGGTGTGGACCAACCACGGCCCCTGCGCCGTCGCCGACTTCGAGCGCGTCCGGCTCGCGCTGCGCGCCAACGCCGGCCCGGTCACCGTCCTCGGCATCGACAAGTTCCCCCGGATGACCGACTACGTGACGCCCTCGGGCGTGCGCATCGCCGACGCGGACCGGGTGCGGCTGGGCGCGCACCTGGCGCCGGGGACGACGGTCATGCACGAGGGGTTCGTCAACTACAACGCCGGCACGCTGGGCACGTCCATGGTCGAGGGCCGCATCTCCGCGGGCGTCGTCGTGGGCGACGGCTCCGACGTCGGCGGCGGCGCGTCGATCATGGGCACGCTCTCCGGCGGCGGCAAGGAGGTCGTGCGCATCGGGGAGCGCTGCCTGCTGGGGGCCAACTCCGGCACCGGCATCAGCCTGGGCGACGACTGCGTCGTCGAGGCCGGCACCTACATCACGGCCGGCACGAAGGTCGCGCTGGTCGGCGAGGACGGCAGCGCACCGCGGACCGTCGCGGCGCGCACGCTGTCGGGCTCGACCGGGCTGCTGTTCCGCCGCAACTCCGTCACCGGCTCGGTGGAGGCGCTGCCGCGCAAGGGCGTGAGCGTGGCCCTCAACCCCGCCCTGCACGCGAACTGACGGTGCCGACGACCCGGACGCCGCGTCCCGCCGCCCCCCGCCCCGCTC
>NZ_JAAALL010000295.1:0-2017 GCF_009906315.1 Kineococcus vitellinus
GAGGTGGACCGCCCCCACCCCGCCGGCGCGCCCCCCACGGGCTTCAAGCGGTGGCTGCTGGCCGACCGCGTGCAGCCCGCGGGCCCGGTCGCCGAGGCCTCGCACGTGCGGCCGCAGGCGTGGTGGAAGGTCATGTGCCTGACGGGCGTGGACTACTTCTCCACCCTGTCCTACCTGCCGGGCATCGCCGCGCTGGCCGCCGGCGCCCTCTCGCCGCTGGCCACCCTCCTCATCGTGGCGCTGACCCTGCTGGGGATGCTGCCGATGTACCGGCGGGTGGCCGCCGAGAGCCCGCACGGGCAGGGGTCGGTGGCGATGCTGGAGGACCTGCTGCCGTTCTGGCGGGGCAAGGTCTTCGTGCTCGTCCTGCTCGGCTTCGTCGCCACGTCCTGGATCATCACGATCACCCTCTCCAGCGCCGACGCCACCGTGCACGTGCTGGAGAACCCCTACCTGCCGCAGGCCCTGCACGGGCACGCCGTGGCCATCACCGTGGCGCTGCTGCTGGTGCTGGGCGGGGTCTTCCTGCTCGGCTTCAGCGAGGCCGTGGTCGTCGCGATCCCGCTGGTCGCCGCGTTCCTGCTGCTGAACGCGGTCGTCGTCGCCGTCGGCCTCGTGGACGTCGCCACCGACCCGGCCGCGCTGGGGGGCTGGACGCAGCGGCTGACCGCCGGCGGCGGCGGCCCGGGCGACGTCCTCGGCCCGGCGGTGCTGGCCTTCCCGCTGCTGGTGCTGGGCCTGTCCGGCTTCGAGACGGGGGTCTCGATGATGCCGCTGGTGGCCGCGGAGGGCGCCGACGAGCAGCAGCGGCTGGCCTCGCGCATCCGCAACACCCGCAAGCTGCTGACGGCCGCCGCGCTGATCATGAGCGTGTACCTGCTGGCCACCAGCTTCGTGACCACGGTGCTCATCCCGCCGGCGGCCTTCGAGGAGGGCGGTGCGGCCAGCGGCCGGGCGATGGCCTACCTGGCCCACGAGCACCTGGGCGACGGCTTCGGCACCGCCTACGACGTCTCCAGCATCCTCATCCTCTGGTTCGCCGGGGCCTCCGCCATGGCCGGGCTGGTGAACATCGTCCCCCGCTACCTGCCCGGCTACGGCATGGCGCCGGAGTGGGGGCGCGCCGTGCGCCCGGTCGTGCTCGTCTACACCGCGATCAGCATCCTCATCACCATCGCCTTCCGCGCCGACGTGGACGCCCAGGCGGGCGCCTACGCCACCGGCATCCTGGCGATGATGGTCTCCGGCGCGGTCGCCGTGACCGTCTCCTCCGCGCGCCGGCGGCGGCGCCGCGCCGCCGCCGCGTTCGGGGTGCTGACGGCGGTGCTCGTGTACGCCCTGGCCGAGAACGTGCACGCCGCGCCGGACGGCATCGCCATCTCGGCGATGTTCATCGCCGGGATCGTCGCCGTCTCCCTCGTCTCCCGCGTCAGCCGGACCACCGAGCTGCGCGCCGACCGCATCGAGTTCGACGAGGCCGCCCGCCGCATCGTCACCGAGTCCCTCGCCTTCGACGGCGCGCTGCACCTGATCGCCAACCGCCCCGAGCCGGGCACGAGCGTCGACTACGCCGCCAAGGAGGCCGCGGTGCGGGGCCTGGACCCGGTGCCCGGCGGCGCGGACGTGGAGTTCCTGGAGGTGGAGGTCGTCGACCCCTCCACCTTCTCCGACGTGCTGCGGGTGCGGGGCGTGGTGGTCGACGGCCACCGCGTCCTGCGCACCGAGGCGCCGGCGGCACCCAACGCCATCGCCGCGGTCCTGCTCGCGCTGCGCGACGCCACCGGGGTGCGCCCGCACGCCCACTTCGAGTGGTCGGAGGGCAACCCGCTGGGCCACCTCATGCGCTACCTCATCCTCGGGCGCGGCGACACCGCGCCCGTGGTGCGCGAGATCCTGCGCAAGAGCGAACCGGACCCGGCGCGCCGCCCCGGCATCCACGTCGGCAGCGGGGACGCGTTCACCGCGGGGCTCGTGCACGGGCTGCTGCACGGGCAGGGGCTGCAGCGGGCGGTGGACC
>NZ_JAAALL010000295.1:2027-5364 GCF_009906315.1 Kineococcus vitellinus
CCCGCCGTCAGCGCGACACCGAGGCGTCCCCCGACGCCAGGAGCGCCTCGACGTCGGCGGCCGAGGCGGCCGAGGAGTCGCCGGGGGTGGTCATCACCAGGGCCCCGTGCGCCACCCCGAGGTCCACCGCCCGCTGCAGCCCCTGCCCGTGCAGCAGCCCGTGCACGAGCCCCGCGGTGAACGCGTCCCCGCTGCCGATGCGGTCCAGCACGGCGAGGTCGCGCAGGTCGGGCCCCTCCAGCACCCCGGTGGCGGCCGACCAGGCGAGGGCGCCGAAGTCGTTGCGCGAGGCTGAGAGCACCCGCCGGCGCGTGGTGGCGACCACGCGCAGGTGGGGGTTGTCCGCCGCGTCGCGCAGCACCCGCTCGCGCGGGTCGCCGCCGTCACCGGGCAGGGCGGCCAGCCCGGCGCCCACGAGGACGTCGACGTGCTCGACGAGGCGGCGGTTGAGCTCCTGCGCGGCCGGCGCGCCACCGCGCCCGGCCCACAGGCTGGGGCGGTAGTTCAGGTCGTAGGAGGTGGTCGTCCCGTGCCGGCGGGCGGCGGCGAGCGCCTCCGCGGCGAGCGCGGCGGTGCTCTCCGAGAGCGCCGCGAAGATCCCGCCGGTGTGGAACCAGCGCACCCCCTGCACGCCGAAGAGGTCGTCCCAGTCGACGTCCCCCGGCGCCAGGCGGCTGACCGCGGTGCCGCCCCGGTCCGAGACCCCCACCGAGCGGCGGACGCCGAAACCCCGCTCGACGAAGTTCAGCCCGTTGCGGACGCCGCGGCCGGCGCCGTCGGCCGGGACCCACCGCACCAGGGAGGTGTCGACCCCGCCGGTGAGGACGAGGTCCTCCACGAGCCGGCCCACCTCGTTCTCGGCGAGCGCCGTGACGACCGCGGTGCGGGCGCCGAAGCACCGGCGCAGCCCGCGGGCGACGTTGTACTCCCCGCCGCCCTCGTGGACCTCGAAGCGCCGCGCGGTGCGGATGCGCCCCTCCCCGGGGTCGAAGCGCAGCATCACCTCCCCGAGGGAGACCAGGTCGTAGCGGCACTCCCCCGCCGACCGCACCCGCACCGGGTTCCCCGGGTCCACCGCGCCGCCGCTCACCGCGCCGCCGCTCACCCCGTCGCCGCTCACCCCGTCGCCGCTCACCGCGCCGCCAGGGCGACGGCGCGGGCCGTCAGGTCCCGGACGGCGTCGAAGTCGCCGGCGGCGATCAGCTCGCGGGGGACCATCCACGAGCCGCCGACGGCGAGCACGCTCGGCACGTCCAGCCACTGCCGCAGGTCGTCGGGGCCGATGCCGCCGGTCGGGACGAAGCGCACGTCGGCGAAGGGGGCGGACAGCGCCCGCACCGCGGCGGGTCCCCCCGAGGTCGCGGCCGGGAAGAACTTCAGGGTGGACAGGCCCAGCGCGAGGGCGGCCTGGACCTCGGTGGCGGTGACGGCACCGGGCAGGACCGCCACCCCGTGCTCGCGGCAGCGCTCCACGACGGCCCGGTCGAGGCCCGGGCTGACCACGAACGCCGCACCCGCGGCGACGGCCCGGTCCACCTGGGCGGCGCTCAGGACGGTCCCGGCGCCGGCGAGCACCCCGCCGTGCTCGGCCACGACCCGCAGCGCGTCGGCGGCGGCCTGCCCGTCGCCGAGGTCACCTTCCGCACCCCGGCCGCCGGGGAGGCCAGGAAGACGACGACGTCGCCGACGTCCTGCGGCGTCCCCCACCGGCCGGCGGGGATCCGCGCGGACAGCTGCTCGCGGCGCACCGGGTCGGCCAGCAGCGCCTCGTTCATGTCGGTGGCCATGTAGCCGGGGGCCACCGCGTTCACGCCGACCCCGCGCCCGGCCCACTCGTTGCACAGCGCCTTCGTCAGCTGCGCCACGGCGCCCTTGCTGGCCGCGTAGGCGGGCACGGTCAGCCCGCCCTGGAAGGAGAGCAGGGAGGCGACGTTGACCACGCGCCCCTCGCCGCGCTCCAGCATGGGTGCGCCGAAGAGCTGGCAGAGCTGGAAGACGGCGCGCAGGTTCACGCCGAGCACCCGGTCGAAGGCGTCGAGGGGGAACTCGACGGCGGGGTGGCGCTCCTGGGTCCCGGCGTTGTTGACCAGGACGTCGACCCGCTGCTCGGCCAGGACGGCGGCCGCGGTGGCCGCGACCGCGTCGGGGTCCGCCAGGTCCACGGCGTGGTGGCGCAGGCGCCGGCCGCACCGCTGCGCCTCCTGCGCGAGCTCGCCGGCGGGGGCGCCGCGGCCCAGGACGACGACGTCGGCGCCGGCCCGCAGCAGCGAGGTGGAGATGCCCAGGCCCAGGCCGCGGCCGCCACCGGTGACGAGCGCGGTGCGGCCGCTGAGGTCGAAGGGGCCGCTCACGCCGTGCCCCCCGCCAGCAGTTCCGGGCGCGGTGCCACGAGGACCTTCAGGCAGTCGCTGCCGGAGGCGGCGGCCTCGAAGGCCCGCGCCACCTCGGCCAGGGGGAACACCGTCGTGGGGAAGGCGGCCAGCCCGAGCGCGTCGTCGGCGACCAGCTGCGCGGCCCGGCGCACGTCGGCGCTCGTGTAGACGCGCACGCCCTGCAGCGACTGCTCGCGGAAGCAGACGCCCTGCAGGTCCACGGGGGTGGGCTGCTTGTAGACGCCGACCACGACGACGCGGCCGAGGACGCGGGTGGTGGAGCTCAGCCGCGCGGCGACCGAGGGGTGGGCGGCGGTGTCGAAGGTCGTGTCGGCCCCCTCGCCGCCGGTCAGCTCCTCCAGCGCGGCGGTCAGCTCCTCGCCGTCGGCGGCGACGCGCAGGCCGAAGCCGCGGGCGACCTCGCGGCGCCAGGGCCCGGGTTCGGTGACGACGACGGTCCCGGCGCCCTCGGCGCGCGCCACCAGGGCGGTGAGCAGGCCGATCGGCCCGGCGCCCTGCACGGAGACCACGTCGCCGCGCTCCATGCCCGACAGCGAGACCGCGTGCACGGCCACGGCCAGCGGTTCCACGAGGGCGGCGGTGCGCGGGTCGACCGTTGCCGGCAGCTCGTGCAGGCGGTCCGGCGGCACGGCCAGCTGGGTGGCCAGGCCGCCGGGGGCGTCGATGCCGAACAGGCCCAGCCGCGAGCACACGTGCGCAGCACCGGTGCGGCAGGCGCGGCAGCGCCCGCAGCTGATGAGGGGCTCGACCGCGACGAGCACCCCCTCGCGCGGACCGGTGGCACCGGCGCGGGCGACCCAGCCGGAGACCTCGTGCCCCATGACCAGCGGCGCCGCCGCCCGGGGGTGGGTGCCGTGCAGGATCGACAGGTCGCTGCCGCAGATGCCGTTGCAGGCCACGTCGAGCAGCGCCCAGCCGTCGGGGACCTCGGGGGGCGGCAGGTG
>NZ_JAAALL010000296.1 GCF_009906315.1 Kineococcus vitellinus
GCACCAGTCCTGCTCGGGCCGCACCCGGGCGGCGCACGACGGGCAGCGCTGCGGGCGGGCGGCGGCGACCGGCTCGGGGCGCGGCTCGGGCTGCGGCTCTGCGGGCGCCAGGCGGCTGACGGGCGGGCCGACCTCCACGGCGCCGAACGCGGCGCTCGTGCGGGTCGCGGTGCGCTCGGCGGCCCGCCGGGTCGCCGGGTGCGGGGGGTGCGGGGTCGCGGCCGCCTGCTCGTCGCTCACACCTCCAGGGCTCGGCAGCGCGGGCCGCCGCCTTGAGCGCGCGCGCTGCTCCGTGCGGGTGGCCGCGGGGCGCCGCCGGGGGCGCCCCGCGCGGCGCGGGTAGGGTCTGGCGCACCCGCCGCCGGAGTCGGCGGCGCCCGGACACCCCCGGTCGGTCGGCACGACGTCGTCCGCCCGACACCCCCGGCGGGGCCGGGACGCGATGCGAGGAGGAAGTCCGTGCGGAGCAGCTGCGAGCCGGCGCTCGTCGAGCCCGCCGAGGCCGGCAACATGACCGACTGCGTGGTGGACACCGCGCGCGAGGACCCCCGCCACGTCAGCGTCAGCCGCAAGGTCGCGGACGGCAGCTGGCGCGACGTGACGGCCGAGGAGCTCCTGGCCGACGTCACCGCCGTGGCCAAGGGCCTGCTCGCGGCGGGCATCGCGCCCGGTGACCGGGTCGGCGTCATGGGGCGCACCAGCTACGAGTGGACGCTCGTGGACGTGGCGGTCTGGTTCGCCGGGGCGGTCACCGTCCCCGTCTACGAGACGAGCTCGCCCGAGCAGGTCGAGTGGATCCTGTCCGACTCCGGCTGCGTGGCCTGCGTGGTGGAGACGACGGAGAACGCCGCCCGGGTGGCCGCGGTGCGCGGGCGGCTGCCGCAGCTGCGCGACGTGTGGACGCTGGAGTCCGGCGCCGTGGAGGAGCTGCGCACCGCCGGGCGCGACGTCGACGACGAGCAGGTGGCGACCAGCCGCCGCGCGGCCGGCCCCGGTGACCCGATGACGATCATCTACACGTCGGGGACGACGGGACGGCCCAAGGGCTGCGTGCTCACCCACGCCAACTTCCTGGACCTCTCGCGCAACGCCCTGGCCGCCATCCCCGAGGTCCTCGCCCGTCCCGGGGCGGCCACCCTGCTCTTCATCCCGCTGGCGCACGTGTTCGCCCGCTTCATCCAGGCGCTGTGCCTGGTGGCCCGGGTGCGCATGGGCCACACCGCGGACGCCAAGGACCTGCTCACCGACCTGGCCGGCTTCCGGCCCACGTTCATCCTCGCGGTGCCGCGGGTGTTCCAGAAGGTCTACAACGGCGCCGAGCAGCGCGCCGCCGCCGGCGGGAAGCTGCGCGCCCGGATCTTCGAGCAGGCGGCGGCGACGGCCGACGCGTGGTCGCGCTCGCTGGACACCGGTGGTCCCTCGCTGCAGCTGCGGCTGCGGCACAAGGTGTTCGACCGCCTCGTCTACGCCAGGCTGCGCGCGCTCATGGGCGGTCGCGTCGAGCACGCCGTCTCGGGCGGGGCCCCGATGGGCGAGCACCTGGCCCACTTCTTCCGCGGCGCCGGGCTGGTCGTCCTGGAGGGCTACGGCCTCACCGAGACGACCGCGCCGCTGTGCGTGAACCGGCCCTCGCGCCTGCGCATCGGCACGGTCGGCCCGCCGCTGCCGGGCAACGACGTCGCCATCGCCGAGGACGGCGAGATCCTGGCGCGCGGCATCGCCCTCTTCCGCGAGTACCGCGGCCGGGCGCAGGAGACGCAGGAGGCCTTCCGCGACGGCTGGTTCCACACCGGCGACCTCGGCGAGCTCGACGAGCTCGGCAACCTGCGGATCACCGGGCGCAAGAAGGAGATCATCGTCACGGCCAACGGCAAGAACGTGGTGCCGGCGACCCTGGAGGACCGCCTGCGCGCGCACCCGCTGATCTCCCAGGCCGTCGTCGTGGGCGACCAGCGGCACTTCGTGGCCTGCCTGCTCACCCTCGACGAGGAGGCGCTGCCCTCGTGGGGCGCCAACCACGGCAGGCCCGGTCTGGACCTGGCCGGCGCCCGCGGGGACCGCGTCGTGCTCGCCGAGCTGCAGAAGGCCGTGGACAAGGCCAACGCGGCGGTCAGCCGGGCGGAGTCGATCCGCAGGTTCCGCGTGCTGACCGACGACTTCACCGTGGAGAACGGCTACCTCACCCCCTCGCAGAAGGTGAAGCGCGAGCTGGTGCTGCGCGACTTCGCCGCCGAGGTCGACGCGGTCTACGCGCCGTGAGGCGCGGGCGGGCGCGCGGGTGAGCCGCCGGGGCGCGCTCGCGCTGCTGGCGTGGTGGGCGCTGCTGGCGCTGGCCACCCACAGCGTCGTGCGCTACCGCTGGTGGCTCGTCGCCGGCTACCTGCTCGTGGCCGTCGCGGTCGTCGCCCTCGCGCTGACCGCCCGCGACGACCGCGGCCTGGCGCCGCCGCGCACCGGCGCCTGGGTGCCCTCGGCCGTGCTGGCCCTCGTCGGCCTCACCCACCTGCTCGTCCCCGCCTTCAGCTACCTGGGCGCACCGGGGCAGCTGGTGGTGCGGCTCGTGCTGGGGGTCACCGCCCTGGCCGCCGCGGGGCTGCTGCTGCCGGGCCGCGGCGCCAGCCGGGCCCTGGCGGGGGCGGTCGCGGGTGCTGGGGCGGTGGCGGCGGGCGCGCTGGTCGTGGTCGGCGACCCGGCCCCGCGCATCGACGTGTGGGTGATCCTGCAGCAGGCCGCCGACGGCCTGGCCGCCGGGCGCTCGATGTACACCCAGACCTGGACGGGCTCGCCGGGCATCTCCGACGCCTTCGCGTACCTGCCGTGGACGGCGGTGCTGACGGCTCCCGGCCGCTGGCTGGCCGGCGACGTGCGGTGGGCGCTGCTCGTGCTCGTCCTGCTGAGCGCGCTCTGCACGGCGGCGCTGGGGCGCTGGCGGCCCGCGGCGGTGGCCGCCGCCGCCCTGCTGGTGCTGGCCCCCGGCACCGGCACGCTGGTCGAGCAGGCCTGGACGGAGCCGACGGTCCTGGTCGGGCTCGCCGGCTGGGCGGCGCTGGTGGGCCGCCCGGCGCGCCCGGGCTCCCGCGTCGACGGCGCGTGGTGGGCCGTGGTGCCGCTGGCGGTGGCGCTGGCCTCCAAGCAGCACGTGGTGGCCCTGCTGCCGCTGCTGGCGGTGTGGCCGCGCTTCGGCGTGCGCCGCACGGTCGTCGCCGTCGGCGGGGCCGCGCTGCTGGTGGCGCCGTGGGCGCTGGTCACCCCGCGCGCCTTCGTGCACGACACGGTCCTGACGATGCTGCGGCTGCCTCCGCTGCGCTTCGCCGACACCCTCTACACGGCGGTGCTCAACGAGACCGGCGTCGCGCTGCCGCTGCCCGTCGTCGGGGCGCTCGCGGCGGGCGTGGTGGTGGCCGCCGTCGTGACGCTGCACCGGCGCCCGGTGGGCCTGGCGGGCCTGCTCACGTGGTGCGCGGCCGTGCTGCTGGTGCTCAACCTCGTCAACAAGCAGGCGTTCTACAACCAGTTCTGGCTCGTGGGGGCGCTGCTGCTGCTGGCCGTGGCGGCCGCCGCGGGCGCGGCGGGCGCGCCGGCACCCGCAGGGTCGGCGGCGCCCGCGGGCGCGGCGCTCCCCGCGGAGCGCCTCAGGGCGCCGCGTCCACGAGGTCGCGCGGGACGTCGTCCCCGGCGAGCAGGCTCGCCAGCCGACGCGTCTGCTCCGCCCAGCCCCAGCGGCGGCTGACCCACTCCCGCCCGGCGGCGCCGAAGCGCCGCGCCCGCTCGCGGTCCAGCAGCAGCTCGCTGACGCGGGCGGCGACGGCCGCCGTCGAGCGCCCGTCCACCACGTGGCCGTTGACGCCGTCGAGGACGGCGTCCGGGGCGCCGCCGGAGTCGCCCGCGACGACGGGCAGGCCGCAGGCGGCCGCCTCCAGGTAGCAGATCCCGAGGGCCTCCGGCTCCAGGCCGCCCAGGCGGGTGCGGGTGGGCATGCAGAAGACGTCCCCGGCGGCGTAGAGGTCGGGGGTGCGCTCCCAGGGCACGGCGCCGGTGAGGACGACGTGCTCGCGCACCCCGGCGTCGGCGGCGGCGCGCTCGACGGCGCGCCGGTGCGGGCCGTCGCCGACGAGCAGCAGCGCAGCGCCGGGCACGGCGCGGCGGATCGCGGGCAGGGCGCGCACGAGGACGTCCTGGCCCTTGCGGGCCACGATCCGCGAGACGCACACCACGACCGGCCGCTCCCCCAGGCCGTAGCGCGCCCGCACCCGCTCGCGCGCCCGCGGGTCGGGGCGGAAGACGTCCGCCTCCACCCCGGGGGTGAGCCGGCGCATCCGCGCGCGCGCCGCCGGCTCCAGGGGGCGCTCGATGCGCGAGCGGCACCAGTCGCCGAGGTAGGTGACGGTGTCGGTCTCGCGCCCGATGCGGCGCAGCGCGGCGCGCGAGCCGGGCAGGCTGGACCACCAGACCTCGTGGCCGTGGGTGGTGGCCACCGAGCGCTGCACGCCCGCCGCGCGCAGCGGGGCGGCCATGAGCGCCAGCGGCGCCGCGGCGCCGAACCACACCCTGTCGGCGCCGTGGCGGCGGGCCGTGCGCTGCACGCGCGCCACGACCGCGGGGGTGGGGACCATCAGCGGCGAGGGGTCGCGGACCACGAGCACGCCCTCGGCGGCCAGGGCGGCGTCGACCTCGGCGTCCCCGCGCTGGCGGGCGGTGTGCACGACCACCCGGGCCGCCGCTCCGGCGGAGGCGGCGGGCAGGCGCCGGGCGACGGCGTGGACGAAGGTCTCGATGCCACCGGTGCGCGGCGGGAAGTCGTTGGTGACGACGAGCGTGCTCACGGCCCCCACCCCACCAGGCCCGCCGCGACCTCCGAGCGCCAGGTGGCGACGAGGTCGTCGAAGCCGGTGCCCAGGCGCCGCCGGCAGGCGCCCTCCAGGCGCGCGGCGACGGGTCCGCCCGGGGCGCCGCCGTCGGCCTCGGCGCAGGAGAGGTCGCGGTGCAGCGCCGTGACGGCGGGGGTGCCGGCGTGCCGGGCGGCGGTCGTCACGAGCGTCCACGCCGCCGCGTAGGCCACCTGCAGCTCCTCGCCGGTGCGCTCGAAGTCGCCGTCGGCGGGGACGGCGGGCGGGCGGCCGGTGCGGGCGGCCGCCAGCAGCGCCGCCGCCAGGTCGGGAGCCGGCAGGGGGTGCTCCAGGCGCGCCACGTGGTCGGCGTAGCCCTCCCCCAGCCAGCGCGGCAGCGGCCGCTCCCCCGCCGCGGCGGGACGCGCCGTCGCGCTGGCGCGGGTGGCCACGTGCACGAGCT
>NZ_JAAALL010000297.1 GCF_009906315.1 Kineococcus vitellinus
CCCGCACCCCCACCCGGTCGCCGGTGGAGGTGCCCAGTGCTCCCGGTCCGGCGGCCAGCGCGGCCCCGTGCAGCGCCTGCAGCGATCCGCTGCCGGGGTGGGCGCGCTCGTAGGCGGCGGGCTCGACCACGAGGACGCGGCCGATCTCGGTGAAGGCCGTCTCACCGCTGCCGGTGGTCAGCGCCGCGGGCAGCTCCACCTCGGTGGAGGCGCTGCCCGCACCCGCCACCGCGCCCAGGCGCTGCGCGAGCGCACCGTCGGCGCCGGCCGTCGCCTCCACCACCAGGTCCGCGGCCAGCGTGCGGTGCAGCTCCGCCGACGCGGCCCGCGTGTACGACCACGCCGCACCGCTCTGCCCCAGCAGCAGGCCGACCAGCACGATCAGCGGCGCCGCCGTGGACGCGCTGCGGCGGACCTCCTCGCGCAGGTTCGCCCGCGCCAGGTCGCCGAGCGCGCTCCCGCGCAGCGGCAGCAGGCCCGCGAGGGCGGGGACCGCCACCGGCGCCAGCACGGCGAGGGCGAGCGCGGCCAGCAGCGAGACGCAGACCGCCATCGCGCGACCGCCCGCGGGCCCGCCCAGCGGCGACAGACCCACCAGGACCAGCGCGCCGGCGCCCAGCAGCAGGCCGGCGGCCCAGCGGCCGCGGGTCACCACCCGCGCCGGTGCCTCCCCGGCGCTGAGCGCCTCCAGCGGGCGGACCCGGGCGGCGCGGCGCGCGGCCAGGGACACGCCGGCCAGCGCCAGCGCGGTGCCCAGGGCGATGGCGGCGGGCAGCACCCAGGTGCGCCACTGCGCGCCCGCGCCCGCCGGCAGCAGACCGACCCGCACCATCAGCCAGGTCTGCACCCGCACGACCCCCGCGCCCACCGCGCTGCCGGCCAGGGAGCCCAGCACGCCCAGCAGCAGGGCCTCCCCCAGCAGCAGCCTCGTCACCTGCCGGCGCCCGGCGCCCACCAGGCGCAGCAGCGCCAGGTCCCGGCGGCGCTGGTCGACGGTGGAGGCGAAGGTGGAGGCGATGACGAAGACGGCCAGGAACGCAGCCAGCGCCAGCGTGACCGCCAGCACCGTCACCGCGACCACGCGGGCCTCCTCGAAGCGCACCTGGGCCACCGGTCCCGACCCCGCGGGCGCGGCGGCGGTCGCCGAGGTCAGCAGGAGCAGCAGCGAGGACTGCACCAGGGCCACGCCCAGGCAGACCGTCAGCACCGCGCCGGCGTAGGAGGTCCAGCGCTCCCGCAGGCCCGCCCAGCTCAGCTGCAGCACCTCAGGCCCCCATCGCGGCGAGGCGGTCGGCGACCGCGGTGGCGTCCGCGCCGACGACGCGGTCCTCGACGCGGCCGTCGCGCAGGAAGACGGTGGCGTCGGCGCGGGCGGCGGCGGCCGGGTCGTGGGTGACCATCACCACGCTCTGACCGCCGTCGACGGCCGCGCGCAGCAGGTCCAGCACACCCCGCGCGGCGGTGGAGTCCAGCGCGCCGGTGGGCTCGTCGGCGAAGAGGACCTGCGGGCGGGTGATGAGCGCGCGGGCGACGGCCACGCGCTGCTGCTGGCCGCCGGAGAGCTGGCGGGGCCGGTGCTCGGCCCGCTCGTCCAGGCCCACCGCCCGCAGGGCCTCCAGCACGTCGGCGCGCGGCGGGCGCCGCCCGGCCAGGCGCAGCGGCAGTTCCACGTTCTGCGCGGCGGTCAGGGAGGAGACGAGGTTGAAGCTCTGGAAGACGAAACCGATGCGGCTGCGGCGCAGCGCCGCCAGCGCCTCGTCGTCGGCGTCGGTGATGTCGCTCTCCCCCAGCAGGACCCGTCCCGAATCCACCCGCTCCAAACCGGCGGCGCAGTTGAGCAGCGTGGACTTGCCCGAACCGGAGGGGCCCGTGACGGCCGTCCAGGTGCCGGGGGTGAAGTCCAGGTCGACCTCGTCGAGGGCGCGCACGGCGGTGGCGCCGCTGCCGTGGGTCTTGCTGACGGCGCGCAGGGAGGCTGCGGCCGCGGTGCGGGGTGGGGTGGTCGTCGACATGCTCGGATCCTCCGGTCGTGCGATCCCCAGCGCCATGGTGGGGACCACCGCGGCCGCGGTGGGGGTAGCCCCACCACCGGGACCGCGGCCGGAGCGGTCCGGCGCGCCCAGGCGTCGGGTGCCCTCAGGCGTCGGGCGCGCTCAGGTGTTCGGCACCGAGAGCCGATTCCCGCGCAGCGCCTCCCGCAGCTGGTGGCGGTTCGCGATGCCGAGCTTGGGGAACACCTTGTACAGGTGGGAGGAGACCGTGCGGTGCGAGAGGTAGATCCGGTCGGCGATCTCCTTGTTGCTCAAGCCCTCGGCGGCCAGCCGTGCGACCTGCAGCTCCTGCGCGGTCAGCACCGCGTGCGCGGCCGGCGGTGCCGGCCGGCCCGCGGGCGCGGCACCGGCCGCACCCAGTTCGGCCGCGGCCCGCTCGGCCAGCGGCCCCGAACCGGCACCGGCCTCCTGCAGGGTGCTCAGCGCGGTGCTCAGGTGCTCACGCGCCTCCAGGACGCGGCGGGCACGGCGCAGCCACTCCCCGTGCAGCAGGTGCGTGCGCGCCAGTTCCAGTGGTGCACCGCTGTCCGCGCCCGCGGCCAGCGCGGCCTCGTGGTGCGCCTCCACCTCGGGGCCCTCGGCGAGCAGGGCGCGGCTGCGGTGCACCAGCATCCACAGGTGCGCCGAGCCCAGGACCTCGGCGGCGCGACCGGTCTGCGCCACGAACTCGCGGGCGGCCTCCGGGCGGCCGGCGCGCACGGCCGCCTCGGTCAGGTCCGCCACCGCCCACTGGGCGTAGGCGCGGTCCACGAGCACCCCGCGCAGCTCGCGGACGGCGTCCTGGTGGCGGCCCTGGTGCAGCGCCAGCAGGCCCGCCGCCCAGGCGATGCCCGCCGCGACGTTCGGGATCCGCGCCCCAGTGAGGAGTCCTCGGCTGCGCTGCAGCGCTTCCGCCGCCTGCGCCGGGCGCCCGGTCCACACGTGCACCAGGGCCGCGGTGGACCCCGCCGAGGCGGCGACCAGCGGGAAGTCGAGGTCGAGGGCCGTGCGCCGGGCCTGCTCGGCCGCCGCCAGGGCCTCGGAGGGTTCCCCCGCGATCAGGTGCTGCAGGGCCAGCGCGTCCAGCGCCCGCACGAAGTCGCTGGACGACCCCGCGCGCTGGAACGCCTCGGCCGCCATCGCCCACGCCCGGCGCGCCGTCGCGAGGTCCTGCAGGAGTTCGGCCGTCATGGCGACGGAGAGCAGGAAGAAGAACACCGGCGGCGGGTGCTGCACGATCGCGGGCAGCGCGGGCCGCACGGCCGCCGCGTGCGCGAGCGGGTCGAGCACCGCCAGCCCCAGCTGCTGCCGGACGTCCCGGTGCGGCGGCCGCACCGCGGCCAGTTCGTCGTGGACGCGCCGCCGCAGCGCGGCGTCGGCGTCCAGGTCGCCGCTGAAGTGGTGGAGCAGGCCGATCGCCACGGGCACCAGGACGTCGATCCGGGCCCCGGGGTCCTCGGTGCCCGACGGCCCGCCCAGCACCCGCGCGTAGGCGAGCTCGTCGCCGGGGTCGTCGTGGTCCTCGCCCCGGTAGTACCCCAGCAGCCGGCGCACCTGCGCCCTCGCGGCGCGCTGCCGCGGCGACATCGGCAGCTGCGCCACCTCGTCGAGGACGAGCCCGGCCTGCTGCAGGGCGCCCGCCTGCCGGGCCAGCTCCGCCGCCTGCAGCAGGCGCCGCACCTGGTCCTCGACGCGCTCGGACAGCTCGGCGGCGCGGTGCAGCGCGGTGGCCGCCTCCGCCCGCGCCCCGCGCTGCGCGCCGCGGTCCGCGGCGGCCTCCAGCTCAGCGGCGACGGACTCGTCGCGCTCGAGGGTGGCCGCCGCGCGGTGGCACGCCGCCCGGCTGCTGTCCCCCACGGCCGCGGCCAGCACGCGGTGGGCCTCGGCGCGCTCGCCGACGGAGGCCGCGCCGTAGACGGCCGAGCGCAGCAGCGGGTGGCGCAGCTGCAAGCGCTCCCCTGCGACGGCCACCAGGCCGGCCCGCTCCAGCGGGAGCAGGTCGCGCTCGTCCAGCCCCAGCTCGCGCCCGCCCGCCAGCAGTTCGCGCAGCGTCAGCTCCTCGCCCGCGGCGGCCAGCAGCAGCAGCCTGCGGCTGGCGGGTGGCACGGCGCCGACCTCGGACAGGAACGCCGATTCCAGCCGGCGGGTGGTGGGCAGCGGCACGCCGATCGCGACCTGCTCGTCCGGACCGCGGACGAGCTGGGCGCCGGTCAGCTCGCGCAGCGCCAGCGGGTTGCCACCGGCCTCCCGCAGGACCCGCTGCCGGACGGTCCTGGTCAGCACCTCCGGCGGTGCACCGAGGGTGTCCAGGAACTCCTCGGAGTGCTCGGCCGACAGGGGAGGCAGCAGGAGGCGGACCGCGTCCTCGAAGCGCAGCACGTCGACGCCCCGCTCGAACACGCCGACGTCGGTGCCGCCGCTGCGGGCGGTGGCCAGCAGCAGGACGGGCGCTCCCGCGAGGCGGCGGGCGACGAAGTCCACCACCGCGGCGCTGGAGGCGTCGAGCCACGGAGCGTCCTCGACGACGAGCAGGAGCGGCTGGGCGGCCGCGACCTCCTGCAGCAGGCCCAGGACCGCCAGGCCGATCAGCAACCGGTCCGGAGGGGGTCCCTCCTGCAGCCCGAACGCGGTGAGCAGCGCCGCGCGCTGGCGCGGGGGGAGGGCCCCGGTCTGCTCCAGGACCGGCTGCAGCAGCTCGTGCAGCGCGGCGAAGCCCACGAGCGCCTGGCGCTGGAACCCCGCGCAGCGCAGCAGCCGGTAGCCGGCCGCCGCGGCGGCGTCGGCGGCCGCGGCGAGCAGGGTGGACTTGCCGATGCCGGGTTCGCCCTCGAGCACCACCGTCCGGCCGTCGCCGGAGGCCGGGACGGACTCCATGAGCGCCCGCAGGCGCTCCAGTTCCCGCCGACGCCCGATCACCCCCTCACCCTCCCACCCCGGCCGGTCCGCTCGCCCGCGACGTCACCGGGCCGGCCCGCGAGCCGGCCCCCCGGCCGGCGACCCGTCACCCGTCGGTGGCGATCGAACCGCTGCGCTGCAACGCCTCGCGCAGCTGGCGGCGGTTGGCGACGCCCAGCTTGGGGAACACCTTGTACAGGTGCGAGGAGACCGTCCGGTGCGAGAGGTAGACCCGGTCGGCGATCTCCTTGTTCGTCAGACCCTCGGCGGCCAGCCGCGCGACCTGCAGCTCGGGCGGGGTCAGGGGCGAGGCCGTGCGGCTGGCCGCCGA
>NZ_JAAALL010000298.1 GCF_009906315.1 Kineococcus vitellinus
CGGCTGCCGACTGCCGCGACGCGGCCGCACGTCCCGATCGACGACTCCCCCGCCGGGTGGCTCCGCCCCCGTCGCGCCCCACCCGGGAGCTCGCGCGGGACGGCGACGCCGCCGCCCCTGCACGGGAGACGCATGACCGACTCGAGCACCACCACCACCGAGACCACCACCGAGACCACCACCGAGACCACCGGCGAGACCACCGCTGCCGACGGCGGCGCGGACGCCGGGACGGCTCCCGCCGCGCCCCGCGTGGGCACCTTCGCCGAGCACGGCGTCGAGCCCCGCATCGCCGAGGCCCTCGCGGGCGCCGGCATCACGCACCCCTTCCCCATCCAGGCGATGACGCTGCCGGTGGCGCTGAGCGGCCACGACATCATCGGCCAGGCCAAGACGGGCACCGGCAAGACGCTGGGCTTCGGCGTGCCGCTGCTGCAGCGCACCGCGGTGCCGGGCGAGCCCGCCTACGACGCGCTGCCCGCCCCGGGCAAGCCGCAGGCGCTGGTCGTCGTCCCGACCCGCGAGCTGGCCGTCCAGGTCGCCCAGGACCTCACCACCGCCAGCCGCATCCGCAAGGCGCGCATCCTCACCGTCTACGGCGGCCGCGCCTACGAGCCGCAGATCGACGCGCTCACCAAGGGCGTCGACGTCGTCGTGGGCACCCCGGGGCGCCTGCTCGACCTCGCCCAGCAGCGCCACCTGGACCTCAGCCGCGTCAAGTGCGTCGTCCTCGACGAGGCCGACGAGATGCTGGACCTGGGCTTCCTGCCCGACGTCGAGCGGCTGATGGCGCAGACCGCCCCGGACCGGCAGACGATGCTGTTCTCGGCCACGATGCCCGGTGCCGTCGTGGCGCTGGCCCGCTCGTACATGCGCCAGCCCACGCACATCCGCGCGATCGACCCCACCGACGACGGCGCCACCGTCGCGGCGATCACGCAGTTCGCCTACCGCACCCACGCCATGGACAAGGTCGAGGTGCTCGCCCGGCTGCTGCAGGCGGAGGGCCGCGGCCTGACGATCGTCTTCAGCCGCACCAAGCGCACCGCCGCCTCGGTGGCCGAGCAGCTCACCGAGCGCGGCTTCGCGGCCGCCTCGATCCACGGCGACCTCGGCCAGGGCGCGCGCGAGCAGGCGCTGCGCGCCTTCCGCACCGGCAAGGTCGACGTGCTCGTCGCCACCGACGTCGCCGCCCGCGGCATCGACGTCGAGGACGTCACGCACGTCGTGAACTACCAGTGCCCCGAGGACGAGAAGACCTACCTGCACCGCGTCGGGCGCACCGGCCGCGCCGGCAACACCGGTGTCGCGGTGACCTTCGTGGACTGGGACGAGCTGCCGCGCTGGTCGCTCATCGACAAGGCCCTCGGCCTCGGCTTCGGCGAGCCGGAGGAGACGTACTCGACGTCGCCGAAGCTGTTCGAGGACCTCGGCATCCCCGCCGGCACCACCGGCCGGCTGCCGCGCGCGCACCGCACCCGTGCCGGGCTGCAGGCCGAGGAGGTCGAGGACCTCGGGGAGGTGGGGGCCGCCAAGGGCCGCCGCCCGCGCCGCGGCGGGCAGGGGACCGCGGGTGCCGCGGCGTCCCCGTCCACCGGCACCGGGACCTCCTCCGGGACCTCCTCCGAGGCGGTCTCCGACGGTGGGGACGAGCCCGCTCCGCGCGCCCGCCGATCCCGCCAGCGCCGCCGCACCCGCGGTGGCGTCGAGCTGGCCGCGGGCGGCGAGGGGGCCGCGGGTGCGGACACCAGCGCCGGCACCACCGCCGGCACCACCGCCGCGGACGCCGGGCAGCCGGCCGCCGAGGCCGCCGCTCCCGCCGCTGCCGCGACGGGCTCCGAGCCGACCGCCGAGGCGCCCGGCGAGCCGGGCGGGGCGGAGGCGAGCGGCGGGGCGAGCGGCGAGGTGACCCGTCCCCGCCGCCGCCGCACGCGCACCTGCAGCACCGCCGCCGCCGCCGCCGAGGAGAGCGCGGACTGACGAGCGCGCCGCGCACCCGAGGGGGCGCCGCCCGGGACCACCCGGACGGCGCCCCCCCGCACGTTCCGACGACCCCGCGACCCCGCGAGCCCGCGAGGAGCCCGCGGGCGGACGCGGCGCCGCCGTCGAGCTGCGATCACGGCCGGTCGCGGTCAGGCTGGAGCGGTGGCCAGACCCCCCGTCGACCAGCTCGTCGCGGCCCGCCGACCCGCGCCCGCCGCGGCGAGCGCGTCGGCGCTCCTGCACGGCTCCGCGACGCTGGAGGTGGCTCTGCTGGCGGCCGGTCTCGTCGAGCGGCGGCACCCGCAGCTGGCCACCGCCCTCGCGGGTGACCCGCGCCACCGCCGGCAGCAGGTCGCGGACACCGCGGCGCTGCTGCGCGCGGCCGTCGCCGACCCCTGCCGCGCGCTCGCGCTGGCCGCCCGGGAGCGGGCGCTGGGCGGTGACCTGCACGTGCGTCCCGGCGGCGACCCCGACGTCCTCGCGCTGCGGCACGCGCTGCGCGTGCACCTGGTGCTGAGCACCGCGGCCGCCGCGGGGACCGCGCCGGACCGCCGCGGGGCGGAGCGCTACGTGCGCGAGCAGCAGGCTGCGGGCGTGCTGCTGGGCGCCGAGCCCGACGACCTGGCCGGCGGCCTGGCGGAGCTGGGCGCCGACGTGGCCCGGGTGCGCGCCGCCGTGGAGGCCGCCGGCCTCGCGCCGGCGCTGGACGCCGTGCCCGCCGCGGGCGAGCAGGGCGGCGGGCCGGCCTCGTGGCAGCGGGCCGAGCGCCTGGCGCGGGCCCTCGTGCCGGCCTGGGCCCGCACCGGTCCCGCGCCCGTGTCCGCCGAGGAGCTGGTGCGGGAGCTGCGGGCGCTGGCGGGCGTGCCCGCGCCGGGCTGAACCCCGACGGGCCCTCAGGCGGCGCCGGTGACGAAGGTCCGCACGGCGTCGGCGACCAGCTGCACGGCGATGGCCGACAGCAGCAGACCGGCGACGCGGGTGACGAGCAGGACGCCGGAGTCGCCCAGCAGGCGGTGCACCACCCCGGCGAAGCGCATCGCCAGCCACAGCGTCACGTGCACCGCCACGACCCCGGCGGCGACGGCGACGCGGTCGTCCCAGCCCTCGGCCTGCTGCACGAAGACCATGGTGGCCACGATCGCGCCGGGCCCCGCGAGCAGCGGGGTGCCCAGCGGCACCATCGCCACGTTGACGCCGACGGTGCTCGTCGGCTCGTCGCCCTTGCCGGTGAGCAGCTCCAGGGCGATGAGCAGCAGCAGCAGGCCGCCGGCGGCCTGCAGGGCGGGCAGGCTGATGTGCAGGTAGTCGAGGATGCGCTGGCCGAAGAGGGCGAAGGCGATGATGACGCCGAAGGCGACGAGGACGGCCTGGCGGGCGGCGCGGGAGCGCTCGGCCGCGCTGAAGGTGCCGGTGAGCCCGAGGAAGATCGGCACGGTCCCCAGCGGGTCCATGATGACGAAGAGCGTGACGAAGCTCTCCCCGAACAGCTGCCAGTTCACGCGCCCGCGACCCCGTCGCCTGCCGTGCCGCCCGTGCCGGTCCTGCCGGACCGGTCCGCCGCGGCGTCGATGCGCTGCAGCACCTCGGGGTCGGTGGTGTTCTCCCCCAGGCGGTTGCGCTTGCCCGTCCCGTGGTAGTCGCTGGAGCCGGTGACGAACAGCTCCAGCGCGCCCGCGACCTCGCGCAGGTGGGCGCGCTCGGTCTCGGAGTGGTCGCGGTGGTCCACCTCCAGGCCGGCGAGCCCGGCCTCGACGAGGGCCTCGATGTCGGTGTCGCCGATGCAGCTGCCCCGCTTGGAGGCGGCCGGGTGCGCCAGGACGGGCACCCCGCCGGCGGCCCGCACGCGGCGCACGGCGTCGACGGGGTCGGGCGCGGAGTGCGGGACGAAGTACCTGCTGCGCCCGGACAGCAGCGTGGCGAAGGCCTCGTCGCGGTCGGCCACGACGCCGGCGGCCACGAGGGCGTCGGCGATGTGCGGGCGGCCGATGGTGGCCCCGCCGTGCACGTGCTCGAGCACGTGCTCCCAGCGCAGCCCGGTGTCGGGCGTGAGGCGGTCGACCATCCGGCGGGCGCGGGACTCCCGGGAGGTGCGCGAGTCGGTGAGCATGCGGGTGAGGGCCTCGTGCGCGGGGTCGTGGTGGTAGGAGAGCAGGTGCACGGAGACGCCGCCGCGCAGGCAGCTGATCTCCACTCCGGGGACGACACGGACTCCGAGGCGGTCGCCCGCCGCCAGCGCCTGCGACCAGCCCGCGTGGGTGTCGTGGTCGGTGAGCGCCACGACGTCGAGGCCGGCTTCGACGGCGGAGGCGACGACCTCAGCGGGGGGCTGGGTGCCGTCGGACGCCGTGGAGTGCGTGTGCAGGTCGATGCGCACCCCGAGAGCTTACGGCCGCGCGGGACCGCTCCCGCGCACCCGGCGCTCAGGCCGGGGCCGGCTCGGCCCGCTCGGCCCACCGCAGCCGCGGCGAGAGCGCTCCGCAGGGCACGTCCAGCGCGTGCGCGGGGTCGCGCAGGTCGACCAGCCGCAGGTCGTGGAGCAGGGTGATCCCGGCGGCGGCCGGCCACAGCAGCGCCCACAGCCACACCCCGCCCGCCTCGCCCACGAGGACGGCGCGGTCCTCGCCCGCGGGCACGCTCCACAGCGGCGTCCAGGCGCCGCCGGCGTGCAGGCGCACCGCCGGCGGCCCGGTCACCAGGCCCTCGCCCGGGTCCACGTCATCGCGGCCGGCGAGGTGGGCGCCCAACCCGGTGCCCGGCTGCTCGGCCACCAGCAGCAGGTCGGCCACCCGCGAGCAGCCGGCCGGGCCGTGGTGCGGGCCGCTGACGGCGACGACGACGGCCTGCGCCCCGTGCCGGTCGTCGCGCACGCAGCGGGTGCCGGTGACCAGCCAGTCGTCGGGCAGCGGCCACGGCAGCCAGACCGGGACGTCGGAGTGCCGGGCCACCCAGTCCAGGTGCTCGGCGTCCGCCTGCTGCTCGGGCTGCAGGGGGACCACCTCGCCGTGGACCGCGCAGGTCGCCGAGGAGTGCCAGATGCTGGGTGCCCTCACCGCGTCGTCGCAGCGGGGGCACCGCGCCGTACCGCCCATACCCCACGGTGACCCCGCACCCCGCCCATCGTCAACAGCTGCTCACCCTGGGTCACGGCCCCGGTCACGGCCCGGGTCGCGACCGGCGCACCGGCGGGACAGCGGGTGCGCCGGCGGAGGATGATGCCGGGGTGAACGCGCAGACGACGCAGGCGACGACCGGGGCGACCGGGGCGACC
>NZ_JAAALL010000299.1 GCF_009906315.1 Kineococcus vitellinus
GACGAGTTGCCGCGGGACACCACCTGCTCCACTGTTGTTGAAGGCTCCACTGGGGCCCCTCGCAGGAGAGGCGGGACCCGGTGGCCGAGACGTTCGCGTACGTCCTGCTGTGCCACGTGGACGCGGAGGCCGTGCTGGCCACCGCGCGCCGCGTCCGCGAGCTGTCCCCGTCGGCGCACGTGCTGCTGCGGCACGCGCAGGGCCCCGGCTTCCTCGACGCCCCAGCGGCCCGCGCCGCGGGCGCGGAGGTCCTGCTCAGCCGCATCCGGCCGCACTGGGGCCACTGGTCGCTGGTGGCGGCCCAGCTGGAGGCGCTCGCCGAGGCCCGCCGCCGCTGGGACCCCGACTGGACCGTCGTCGTCTCCGGCCAGGACCACCCGGTGCGCGACCTGGCCGCCTGGGAGGGCGAGGTCGTGGCCTCCGGCGCCGACGCGCTGCTGCGGCCGGACGAGCGCGACTACGACGAGCGGTGGAGGCGCTGCTGGCACCGCGTGCCCGCCGAGGGGGCGGCCGCGACGACGCTGCTGCGGGCGGCGGCCCGCCTGCAGCGCCTCGGCGGGCGGCGGGCGCCGCTGCGCCTGGCCGGCGGGCGCACCTGGGTCTTCTCGCACCCCCGGCGGGAGGCGGCGCCCCCGCTGCCCTACCGCAAGGGCTCGTTCTGGGCGACCCTGTCGCGACGGGCCGTCGCCACCCTGCTGGCGGCCGGGGAGGACGACGCGCTGCGCGCCTTCTTCGCCTCGACCCTGCTGCCCGACGAGTCGTTCGCGCACTCGGTGCTGCACGCCGCCCCGCCCCTGCGCGTGGCGGCCGCGCCGACCTCGTACACCGCGTTCGTCGGCGACGACCTCGCCCACCCGCAGCCGCTGGGGCTCGGGGACGTGCCGGCGGCCCGCGCCAGCGGCGCGCCGTTCGCCCGCAAGGTCGTCCGCGGCCCGGGCGACGCCTTCGCCCGGGCCGTCGACGCGCTCGTGGACGCCGAGCGGTCGCCGGCCCGGGAGCGGTGAGCTCAGGCGACCAGCTGCAGGGCGTCCCGGGTGCGCTCGAAGGTGCGCGTCAGCAGGTCGCGGTCCTCCGAGAGCTTGGTGCCGTAGGAGGGCACCATCGCCCTCAGCCCCTCGCGCCAGGCCTCCTGGTGGGCCGGGAAGCACTGCGCGAGCAGCCGCAGCATGACGTCGACGGCCGTGGAGGCGCCCGGCGAGGCGCCCAGCAGCGCGGCGACCGAGCCGTCGGCGGCGTGCACGAGCTCGGTGCCGAACTGCAGCACCCCGCCGCGCGGGCCCTTCTTGATGACCTGCACGCGCTGGCCGGCGGTGAGCAGTTCCCAGTCCTCCTCGCGGGCGGCCGGGTGGAAGACCTTCAGCGCCTCGATGCGCTGGTCCATCGACTGCACGATCTGCTTGCCCAGGTAGGTCATGAGCGAGACGTTGTCGCGCGCCACGGCCAGCATCGGCAGCAGGTTGTGCGGGCGCACCGACAGCGGCAGGTCCAGCAGCGAGCCCTTCTTGAGGAACTTCGGCGAGAACCCCGCGTAGGGGCCGAACATGAGCGCCTTCGTGCCGTGCGAGTAGCGGGTGTCCAGGTGCGGCACCGACATGGGCGGGGCGCCGACCTCGGCCTGCCCGTACACCTTCGCGGCGTGCTGGGCGATCACCTCGGGGTTGGTGCAGCGCAGCCACTGCCCGCTGACGGGGAACCCGCCGAAGCCCTGGCCCTCCGGGATGCCGCTGCGCTGCAGCAGGTGCAGCGCGCCGCCGCCGGAGCCCACGAACACGAACGGCGTCGCGACCTCGAAGGTGCCGGCCGAGCTCTCCCCGACGACCGTCCAGCCGGACCCGCGCCGGCGCAGGTCCTTGACGCCGTGCCCGGTGAGCAGCTCCACGCCGTCCGCGGCGGCGCCGGCGAACAGCGAGGTGGTGAGCGAGCCGAAGTCGACGTCCGTCCCGGCGTCGGCGCGGGTGGCGGCGACCCGCTCCCCCGGCGCGCGGCCGGCCGTGAGCAGCGGGGCCCACTCGCCGATCTCGGCCTGGTCGTCCGACCACTGCATGCCCGCGAACAGCGGGTGCTGCGACAGCGCCTCGAAGCGGGCGCGCAGGAACTCCACGTCGCCGCCGCGCACGAAGCTCATGTGCGGGACGGAGTTGATGAAGTCGCCGGGGTGGGCCAGCACGCCCCTCTCGACGAGGGAGGACCAGAACTGCCGGCTGAGCTGGAACTGCTCGTTGATCTGCACGGCCTTGGCGATGTCGACGGTGCCGTCGGGCCGGGCCGGGGTGTAGTTCAGCTCGCACAGCGCCGAGTGGCCGGTGCCGGCGTTGTTCCACATGTCCGAGCTCTCGGAGCCGACGGTGTCGAGCTTCTCCAGGACCAGGATCGACCAGTCCGGCTGGAGCTGCGACAGCATCGTCGCCAGGGTGGCGCTCATGACCCCGCCGCCGATGAGGACGGCGTCGTAGCGGTTCGCTGCGGGCAACGGACTCACCCTCTGTTCCTCGTGCATCGTCGCGTGCCGGACCGCAGCAGGTTACGACCTCGCGGGCCCGGGGCGCCGCCCGGGGAGGCGGACGGTGTCCCGGCTCACACGTGAGGTGCGTCTCAGCCGGTGGTGCTCGCACCGGTGCCCGTGCTCAGCGCGCCGCGACCGGCGGCCAGTGCGGGAGCAGGCCCACGACGCGGGCGCGCTCGCCGGACAGCCGCCGCAGCAGCTCCAGCTCCTCCTCGGGCGTCGACTCGCTCGTGCCGCGCCGCATGCGGTCGCGGCGGAAGGCCAGCTGGGTGGCGGTCTCCTGGAAGTCGCGCACGGCCCGGGCCGCCGGGCGGCCCCCGCGGGCGGCGGCCAGGGCGCGGGCCCGCCGGCGACCGGAGGCGGAGGCCAGCTGCTCGGCCTCCGCCTCCGCCAGCCAGCCGGTGCGCACGTAGACCTGCAGGTGCCGGGCGACCAGGCGGGTCTCGCGGACCCGGGCGGCCAGCGCCACCGCGACGGCCGCGGCGAACACGGGCACCTGCAGCAGCAGGAACAGCTCCACGAAGGTGCCCGCCCCCGCGCCGGCGCTGGCGTTCCACAGCGCGTGCAGGACGACGGCCACGACCAGACCGGCCACGGGGGCGCCGACGCGCCGCAGCGGCGAGCGGTGCCGGGCCGCCAGGCCCAGCCCGACCCCGACGGCCATCGTGAACAGCGGGTGCGCGAACGGGGAGACCAGGCAGCGCAGCACGAACACCACGACCAGCGACGCCGGCTGGTCGTCGCCGAGGGCGCGGCCGAGGTAGAGGACGTTCTCCAGGTAGGCGAAGCCGACGCCGACGAAGGCCGCGTAGACGATGCCGTCGACGACGCCGTCGAACTGCCGGCGCTGGCGCAGCAGCAGCAGCAGGACCCCCAGCCCCTTGAGGACCTCCTCCACGACGGGCGCGACGAGCACGGAGGTGTTGGTCACGTCCCCCACGGCGCGGTCGAGCAGCCGCGAGGAGGCCGAGTTGAGCACCAGGGCGCCCAGGCTGGCCACGCAGGCGCCCCAGCCGAAGGCGAAGGCGAGCAGGTGCGGGGGTTCGGCCTCGTGGCGGTCCAGCCAGCAGACGGTGGCCAGCACCGGGCCGACGGGGACGGCGGCGAGGGCCAGCGCCGGCAGGGCGCCGGACAGCCCGACCTCCATCGCGACGGCCGTGAAGCTGAGCACCCCGCAGACGAGCAGGACGAAGACCGTGGGGACGAGCAGCGACCGCGGACGCCGGGCCGGCGAGGGGCGGGGCGCGGCGGCGCTGACCTGCTGCGCCGGCATGCGCCGAGCCTACGGGTCCTCCCCTCCCGGGCCCGGCCCGGCCTCTACGCTGGCCCGGTGAGCAACGACAAGGTCACCGATCGCATCGTCTGGATCGACTGCGAGATGACCGGGCTGAGCCTGAGCGACGACGCGCTCGTCGAGGTGGCCGTCCTCGTCACCGACGCCGACCTCAACGTCCTCGGCGACGGCGTCGACGTCGTCATCAAGCCCCCGCAGGCCCCGCTGGAGGCGATGGACAAGGTCGTCGTCGACATGCACACCTCCTCGGGGCTGCTGGCGGAGATCCCGGCCGGGCGCACGCTGGCCGAGGCCGAGCGGGCCGTCCTGGACTACGTGCGGCAGTGGGTGCCGGAGCCGCGCAAGGCGCCGCTGGCCGGCAGCTCGGTGCACACCGACCGCGCCTTCCTGGCCCGCGACATGCCCGAGCTCACCGAGCACCTGCACTACCGGCTCATCGACGTGTCCTCGCTCAAGGAGCTGGCCCGGCGCTGGTTCCCGCGGGTGTACTTCCACACCCCGAGGAAGCACGGCGGCCACCGGGCGCTCGCGGACATCCGCGAGAGCATCCAGGAGCTGAAGTACTACCGGGAGGTGCTCTTCGTGCCGCAGCCCGGCCCGGACTCCGAGACCACCAGGGCGGCCGGCGAGCGCTTCGAGCTGAAGCCGCAGGACGCGGAGGCGGCCGCCGCCGCCACCGAGGGGCCGCTGAGGGCCTGAACGGGTGGTCCGGCGTGCCGGACCAGCCCCCCACCCGTGTATCCTCGCCCTGTCACGTCCGCGGCGCGCCAGCGCCGCCCGTGCCGTGGTGGGTGTAGCTCAGCTGGTAGAGCACCTGGTTGTGGTCCAGGAAGTCGCGGGTTCAAGTCCCGTCACTCACCCCACGCGCGAGGGCGGTCCCGTCTGCGGGGCCGCCCTCGCGGCGCGTCAGGGCTGCCCGCTGCGATCGCCCCCGCCCACCCCGCCGCCCCACCGGGCGCGGCCGAGCGCGAGGAGCCGGCCGCGCAGCCACTCCAGGTAGGCGTCGCGGTCGGCGCGCAGGCCCAGCGAGACGACCGGGTGGCCGGCCACGTCCCAGCTGCCGGTGCCCGCGACGGGCAGCACGAGGACCTCCAGGGAGAACGGGCGGATGCGCCGGCCGAGCTCGCGCTCCACCGCGGTGAGGACGTTGGTCTCGAAGAGCGCGGTGGGCGTGCGCCGCAGGACCCGCTCCTCCAGGGCGCGCGCGGCCGCGGCCCAGCCGACCGCGTCGTCGATGCCGAGCTCGGCCAGGCCCCGCAGCTCCGGCATCCCGGCCAGGCCCTCGAAGCGCGGCGGCAGGATGGAGGTCAGGGCGCCCGGCCCGCCGGGGAAGGCGCCGGCCCACCACCGCGCCCACTGCCGCCCGGCGACCTCCAGCCCGGCGAGGTCGGCCCCGGCCGCGCGCAGCGGGGTGGCCGGCGGGTCGAGCGGGGGG
>NZ_JAAALL010000029.1 GCF_009906315.1 Kineococcus vitellinus
GCGCTGCTGGCGACGCCGCCGGCCGCGGGTGAGCCCGCCCAGCCGCGCCCGCTGCCGGCGCCGCTGCCGGGCGGGCCGGTGCTGCGCCTGCGCGGGGTGGTCGCCGGCTGGGAGCGGCCGTGCCTGCGCGGGCTGGACCTGGACCTGGCGCCCGGCGAGGTGGTCGCGGTCCGCGGGCCCTCGGGCTCGGGCAAGTCGACGCTGGCCGCCGTGGTGCAGCGCTTCCTGGACCCGGTGGGCGGGCGGGTGCTGCTGGACGGCGTCCCGGCGGGCGAGCTGCTCGGCGACGACGTGCGCCGGGTGGTGGGCCGCGTCGGCGACGACGAGCACGTCTTCGCCACCAGCCTGCGCGAGAACCTGCGGCTGGCCGCGCCGGACGCCGACGACGACGCGCTGCGCGCGGTGCTGCACCGGGTGCGCCTGGACGCCTGGTGCGCGGCGCTGCCGGCCGGGCTGGACAGCGCGCTCGGGGACGGCGGGGCGCCGCTGTCCGGCGGTGAGCGGCGCCGGCTGGCCATGGCGCGGGCGCTGCTGTCGAACGTGCGGGTGCTCGTGCTCGACGAGCCGTCGGAGGGGCTGGACGAGGCGACGGGCGCGGCGCTGGTGGCGGACCTGCTGGACGCGCGCGGCACGACGGCCGTGCTGCTGCTGGCCCACCGCGGCGAGGGCGTCGAGCGCGCCGGGCGGGTGCTGGACCTGGTGGACGGACGACTGCGGGCGGGAGCCGTCCGCGCACCGAGGTGACCCGCTGTGGAGGTGCCGGCGACCCACCGTCGCCGAACTCCTGACCGCCCGTCGACCGGTCCTCCACGGGCGGTCAGGACGCGCTCAGCGTCCCCCGTTCGGGCTAGTCCATCCGGTTCACCACTGGTTCATCCGTGGTTAACCTGAGCGCCCGCTCTCCGCCAGCTCAGCGGAGCCCCGACCGGGAGTGTCGCCGTGCTCACCGTCTCCATCACCCCGCGCCGCCTGCTGCACGTGCTGCTCGCGGCCGCCGCCGCGCTGTTCCTGCTGAACTACGCCTTCCTGCTCCTCACCGCCGGCCTGGGCGTCGACGCCCCCGTCGTGCTCTCCGCCCGCAAGTTCGTCGACGCGAACACCGAGATGAACCTGCCGGCGTGGTTCACCTCCGTCCTGCTGGCCGTCGTGAGCCTCGTCGTCCTCGACGTCGCGCGCCAGGCGCACCTGCGCCGGGACCGCTGGCGCCGGCACTGGGCCGTCCTCGGCGCCGGGTTCGCCTACCTCTCCCTCGACGAGCTCGTCGCGCTGCACGAGAAGTTCATCGGCCCCATGAGCTCGCTCGTCGGCGACCAGGGCGTCTTCAAGTACGCGTGGGTGGCCGCGGCCGGCCCGGTCGTGCTCGTCCTGCTCCTCGCCTACCTGCGCTTCCTGCGGGCGCTGCCGCGGCGCACCGCGGCCCTCGTCGTGCTCGGCGGCGTCCTCTACGTCGGCGGCTCCGTCGGCCTGGAGATGGTCGCCAGCGCGCTCAGCGGCGTCGGCTTCAGCGAGGACGGGGTCTTCCTCGGGACGATCATGGCGCTCGAGGAGGTCTGCGAGATGGTCGGTCCGGTGGTGTTCCTCTTCGCCGTGGCCGAGCTGGTGCAGCGGCGCGCCGGCGCGCCGGGCACCGCTCCCCTCCCGGCGGAGGTCGACCTGCGCGACGGCGAGCGCGCCGGGGCGCACCACCCGCACGCCGCCTGAGCACGCCGCCTGAGCGCGTCCCCGGTGCGGGCGCGGCACCTGGACTACCGTGCGGTGATGGACGACCGGAGCCGTTCCGCCCCGACCGCGTTGGCCGGGCTGGCCGGGCTGGCCGGGCTGTCGCTGCTCGCGCTGACCGCCTGCGCACCCGCGGGCGCGGCGGACGCGGCCGCCGTGCCCGCCGGGCCGGCCGCCGCCGCGCAGGACGCGCCGGCCGTGGAGCGCGGGGCCCGCAGCGCGGCGGACCCGCAGCTGCCGACCTACACCGCGGCGATCACCCCCGTGGGCGCCGCCGACCTGCCCGCCAGCTGGCGCCCCGGCTGTCCGGTGGGCCCGCAGCAGCTGCGGCTGGTGACCTTCACCCACGTCGACCTCGCGGGCCGGGTGGCCACCGGCCGCCTCGTCGTGCGCGAGGACGTCGCGCAGCCGGTGGCGGACGTCCTCGGCGACCTGTACGCGGCGCGCTTCCCGATCGCGCAGGCGCAGCCGGTGGACGTCTTCGGCGGTTCCGACGACGCCTCGATGGCCGCGAACAACACCTCGGCGTTCAACTGCCGCCAGGTCACCGGCGGCACGCGGTTCTCCGAGCACTCCTACGGCACCGCGGTCGACCTCAACCCCGTGCAGAACCCCTACGTGCGGGGCACCACCGTGCTGCCGGAGGCCGGTCGCGCGTTCGTGCAGCGCACCCCGGCCCCGGGGGTCGTCCTGGCCGGGGACGCGGCGGTGCGGGCCTTCGCCGAGCGCGGCTTCTCCTGGGGCGGGGACTGGAGCTCGCTGAAGGACTACCAGCACTTCTCGCTGTCGGGCGACTGAGCAGCGCTCCGCGCCGCGGAGCCGGTGCCGCGCCGGTTCAGCCCAGCAGCGCGTCGAGGTCGACGGCCAGCCGCGCCACGCCCAGGTCGAGCTCACCGCGCTCGCCGCGCCCGAGGACGGCGGTGGGGACGAACACGCCCTCCTGCAGCACGTAGGCGGTGAGCAGCTCGTCGCGCGGGTCCACCGTCCAGTACCGGGGCAGTCCGGCGGCGGCGTACTTGCCCGCCTTGTAGACCAGGTCGTCGCCGCGGTTGGACGAGAGGATCTCCACCACCAGGACGGGCATGCCCGTGAACCGGGCGTCCGGGCGGCCTTCCGCCTCGGCGAGCGGGTAGACCATGACGTCGGGGATGAACTCGTCGCGCCGCGGCTTCCAGGCCCACGCGGTGTTGACGTCGTGGGTGGCGGGCAGCACGGCCTGCAGGGCGAAGGCCAGGCGCAGGGCGATCTTCTGGTGCCGCCCCGACGGGCTCGGGCTCACGACGAGGTGCCCGTCGATGTACTCCGCACGCGGGTCCTCCGGCAGGCGCTCGTACTCCTCCCAGCTGAGGGCCCGCCCCACGGTCGAGGTGGGCGACGCGGTCTGCTCGGGCACGGGTGGATCACCTCCTGGAGCTGCGCGAGCAGCCTAGCCCGGCGGCCGCCCGCGGGGGCCGCGCACCACGCGGCCCCCGCGGGCGCCCCCGGCCCCCTGCACCCCTCAGACGCGGTCGAAGACCCCGCGCTGGCGCGGCACGCCGGCCGTCGTGGCCACCGGCTGGCGGACGGTGAGCAGGTCCGAGGGCACCTCGGCGAGGTCCCCGCCGAAGGCCGCCGCACCCGGCAGCGCCCTGTGCAGCAGCCGCGCCGAGCGGTGCGTGCCGCGCACCACGTCGTCCACGCGCACCGACATCGCCGGCACGTCGACGGCCTCCTGCAGCAGCCGGCGCAGCTGCTCGGTGGCGGCCGTCACCTTCTCCCCCGCCAGCACGCACAGCGCCCAGTCGGACTCCACGTGCGCCAGCGCCGCCTGCTGCGCGCGCTCGCGGTCGTCGGCCCAGAAGCCGCTGACCACGGTGACGGCCGGGTGCAGCGTGGCGTCGAAGGCGGCGGTGCCGGGCGCGACGTGGTCGGCGGTGTCGTAGACCACCACCTCGTCGGCGACGTCCACGAGCCCGCGCAGGTCCTCGTCCAGGGCGGGGCTGGTGGCGCCCTGCAGCACGAGGCAGGCGGCGAGGGTGGTGCGGGTGCTCGGCATGGTCGTCTCCGTCGGTCGCGTCCGGGCGATCGGATGCACGCCCTGACTGAGCATCGGCCGAGGATGCCCGAGGGTTACGCACGCCACACGCTTTTTACGCGACGTTGACATGCACGCGACACCCGTGCGCGACCCGGGCGAGATCCGGGAGGGGTCCGGGCGCCGCCGGGAGGGCCCCTGCACACCCCCTCCACCGCTCAAGCACACCGGCGCGGGCGCCGATGACGACGCTCGTGCCGACTCCCCCCGCACCCAGCACCGCGCCCGCACCCGCGCACGGTCACGCGCACGGCCCGGTGGCCGACTTCGCGGCGGCCGCGGAGCGCACCCTGGTCGACCTGGCCGGGCGGGTGGGGCTGGAGAGCTGGTGGATCGCGCGCGCCGAGGGCGCCGAGCACGTCGTCCTCGCCGCCACCGACCCCGTCTTCGGGCTGAGCGCCGGCTCCGCGCTGGCGTGGCGGGACACGCACTGCCGGCGCGTGGTGGAGGAGGGCGCGCACCCGGTGCTGCGCGGGCCGCTGCCGGACTCGCTGGCCGGGCTCGCCGCGGCCGGCGCACCGGCGCGGGTGTCCGTCGTCAGCGTGCCGCTGACCTCCCCCGGCGGCGAGGTCCTGGCCACGCTGTGCGGGGTGGGCAGCGGGTCGGCGCCCGCGCTGGAGGAGGCGCTGCCCAGCGTCCGGCTGCAGGGCGACCTGCTCGGGGCGCTGCTGGCCGCCGAGCTGGAGGTCACCGAGCGCGCCCGCGCCGCCGAGCGCGCGCGCACCGAGCACGTCGACGAGGTCACCGGCGTCGC
The DNA here is from genome assembly GCF_009906315.1 of Kineococcus vitellinus. Classification (GTDB taxonomy): domain Bacteria; phylum Actinomycetota; class Actinomycetes; order Actinomycetales; family Kineococcaceae; genus Kineococcus; species Kineococcus vitellinus. Next base: position 4,548 of record NZ_JAAALL010000029.1, read on the forward strand.
CGGCCGCGAGGTCTGGGACGCCGCCCTGCGCACCGAGGAGCAGCGCGCGGCCCGCCACGCGCTGCCGGTGTCCCTGGTGCTGCTGGCCGTGGACGACCTGACCGCCGTCAACCGCCGCGACGGCTTCGGCGCGGGCGACGCGCTGCTGCACCGGGCGGCGCGCACCGTGGAGTCCCGGCTGCGCGCCGGGGACCTGCTGGCCCGCCTGGCCGGGGACCGCTTCGGCGTGCTGCTGCCCGGCACCGACGCCCTCGGCGGCCTGTACGGAACGCTCTGCGCGGTCTCCGCGCAGCCGGACGAGGGTCTGCGCGAGCGCGACGCCGAGGTGCTGCGGGCGGTCGCCGAGGCGGTGATGGACCTCGTCGAGGAGGAGGACGAGCTGCAGCGGGTGCGCCGCGCGCGCCTGGCCCGCCTGGACGACCTGGACGCCGCCGGCGGCCCGCGCGTGGTGTACCAGCCGATCGTGGACCTGCTGAGCGCCGAGCACGTCGGCGCGGAGGCGCTCAGCCGCTTCCCGGCCGGGACCCCCGCGCCCGACCGCTGGTTCGCCGAGGCGGCCGAGGTCGGCTACGGCGAGGACCTGGAGCTGCGGGCCGTGGCCAACGCGCTGCGAGGGCTGCCGCGGCTGCCCGGTTTCCTCACCGTGAACCTGTCCCCCGCGACCCTCACCTCCCCGGCGCTGGCGCGGCTGCTGGAGGGGGTGCCGCTGGAGCGCCTCGTCGTGGAGATCACCGAGCACGCGGCCATCGAGGACTACGCCGCGCTGCTGGCGACGCTGGAGCCGTTGCGGCGCAACGGCCTGCGTGTCGCGGTCGACGACACCGGCGCCGGGTACGCGAGCCTGCGGCACGTGCTGGCGATCCTGCCGGACTTCATCAAGCTCGACATCAGCCTCGTGCGCGGCATCGACGCCGACCCCTCCCGGCGCGCCCTGGCAGCCGGCCTGGTGACGTTCGCAGCCTCGACGGGCGCGCGCATCGTCGCCGAGGGCATCGAGACGCCCGCCGAGCTGGCCGCGCTGCGCGGCCTCGGGGTCCAGCTGGGGCAGGGCTACCACCTGGCGCGCCCCGCACCGCTGCCCGCCGCGGCTTGAGGCCGAGGCGGCGCCCGCCCCGTCCTAGCCGCACCGCCTGCGAGGCGAAGCTCAGCCGGCTCGGTAGTCGTAGGTGTCGAACCCCAGGCGCTGGGCCACCCGGACCACGAACTGGTCCGTCGTGACGAGGGTGTCGTGTCGGGACTCGGCTGCGGCCATCGCGATGCGGTCCCCGAGCGAGAGCCGACCGACCTTGCGGCCCGCGTCCAGCTCGACCTGGCGGGTGATCTCCTCCGCGTGGAGCACGTCCGGGACCCGGGAGGCTTCTTCGACGCCGAACGGGACGATGCGGATCCCGGCGCTGTCGAGGTCGTCGCCGATGCTGCGCGCTTCCTCGTCCAGCCTGAACTTGCGGCTGAGGACCGTCGCCACCTCGACCAGGGTGGGAACCGCGATGCTGACGTCGGTCAGGTCCACGGTGGCGAACACGTCGTCGATGCGGACGCGACTGTCGACCGTCTCCTGCTCGTCGGGGTCGAGCCAGGACAGGACGGCGCAGGCGTCGAGCAGCAGGGGCGTCGCCGGCGGGACGCCCGGAGTGGCGCTGAGAGGACCGCCGCTCACTCGACGCCCTTCTCGTCGAGGGCGTCGGTCTCCTCGTCGTGGTACTCGGCCCACGCCTGCTGGACGGACACGGCACCGTCCCTGCGGCGGTACTTCGCGCGGACGCGGGCCTGCATGGCAGCGCGCGTCTCGAAGACGATGCGACCGGGCCCCTCGGCGTGCGGGATCAACTCGGCACCTTCCGCGATGCCTGCCGCGGCGAGGACTTCAGCAGGGACGACCGCCCGTCGCTTCGAGTCGATCCTCAGCGCCTGAACACTCATGAGTCCCACCTTACGGGTGCCGGTGGGACGCGTCATCACTCATCCCACCCCCTCGCACGCCGCGGACCCGACACTCCCCTGATGAGCCTCGCGGACGGCCCGGGACACCAGGTCGGCGGGGGTGCGCGAGTGCCACGGGCGGGGCGCCCACTCCAGGGACGGCCACGCACCCGTCGTCACCGACCCACGTCGGCGACGGGTGTCTGCGCACCCGTCGCCGAGGTGGGTCGCTCGTGCGCAGGGACCCTCAGAGCGGCGCCCCGGCGCAGCTCGTCTCGCAGGCCCCGGTCGTGAACGCGGCGTCCGGTGAGCCGAGGTCGTCGCGGCGCACCAGCGTCAGGCCCCGGCTCGTGCGGGTCGGGACCGGCGACGCGCCCACCGCCGGCGCGGACGGGCTGCCGGACGGGACGCTGGAGCTGCTCGACGGCGCGCTGCCGGGAGCCGTACTCGACGGGGACGAGCCGCCGGAACCGCCCGTCGGTACGCCGGATGGCGCGGTAGTCGGGGCGGTCGTCGGGGCGCTGGACGGCGGCGCGGAGCCGGCCGCGTCCTCGTAGGTCAGCGCCCCGGCCAGCACGCTGGCCCGCTCGAGGTCGCTGCCGCCCTGCTCGAAGAGCGTCACGTCGTAGGCACCGGCGACGCGGGCGGGCACCCGCACCTGCAGCGACGTCGGGGCCGCGCTGAGGACGGTCGCGGTGGCCGTCGCGCCGACGCGGACCGTGCCGACCCGGTCGAGGTCCGTACCGGTGATGGTCACCACGTCGCCCCCGGCGGTCGACACCCGCGCCGGGTCCACCCGCGTCACCCGGAAGCGGCCGGTGGCCGGGTACGTCACCGCCGACGGGGCGCTGGGCGTGCCGGAGGGGGTGCTGGACGGGGCGCTCGCGGAAGCGCTCGGTGCGCTGCCGGCGGTCGGTGCGCCCGTGCCGGGGGACGTCGTCGCCGACGGCGAGGCCGAGGAGGAGGCAGACGGGACGCTCGTCGAGACGGCGGACGGGGAGGCCGTGGGCGTGCCGGCCGGCGCGGCGGCCACGAGCAGCGGCGCGGCCCACGGCCGGGTCAGCGCGACGCCGTCGCGGTGCAGCTGCGCGGTGAGCAGGTAGCGCCCCCGCGGCAGCGCCGTGTCGACGGTGACGCTGCGCGCGACCGACGCCGACGCACCGAGGTCGAGGCTGAACTCCCCGCGGGCGTCGGTGGTGTGCGGCTGCCCCGCGACGCTCACCCGTGCGCCGCTGATCCCCCACAGCTGCCCGTCCTCCTGGGCGAGCAGGCCGACGGTCAGCGCGTAGCGCCCGGGCTGCGTGCCGCCGTCGACGCGCACGACGGGGTGCTGCTCGGCGCCGACGACGGTGCCGGCGGCGCTGAAGCCGTAGCGGACCGTGGTGTCGGCGGCGGCGGTGAGGTGCTCCAGGGACAGCCGCCCGCCGGTGACGGAGATCGCGGTCAGGTTCGGCTGCGGGGTCGTGTCGGCCAGCAGCGCGGCGCGCAGGGCGCGCATCCGCTCCACGGGCGTGCCGGTCGCGGGCTGCACGGAGCGGTACAGCGCGACGGCGGCCGCGACCTGCGGCGCGGCGATGGAGGTGCCGTCCACGAGGCGGTAGTCCCCGTCGTTCCACGGCGCGAGCACCTTGGTGCCGGGGGCGAAGAGGTCGACGCTGGTCCTGCCGTACGCGGAGCTGGCCGCCTTGGACCCGTCGGCCCCCAGGTTGCCCACCGTGACGACGTTCTCCTCGGTGAAGCTGGCCGGGTGGTAGAGGGAGGTGTCCCGGTCGCCGCCGTCGTTGCCCGCGGCGGCGACGACGAGGACGCCGTGGTCGGCGGCGTACTGCACGGCCAGCCGCAGGTTCAGCAGCGCGCCGCCGGTGGCCTGCCCGCCCCAGGAGGCGTTGATCACGTCGGCGCCGTGGTCGACGGCGTAGCGGATGGCGCGGGCGCCGAGGTACAGGTCGACGTTCGACCCGGAGCCGATGACGAGCGGCATGACCTGAGCGTCCGGCGCGACCCCGGCCGAGCCGTGCCCGTTGTCCCTGCGTGCCACGGCGACCCCGGCCACGTTGGTCCCGTGGGTCCCGCCCGCGCCGTTGTCGACGTCGGCGGTGTTCGTCGTGAAGTTCCAGCCGTGGCAGTCGCCGCTGATGCCGTCCGCGTCGGCGTCGTCCGCGCAGTCCGGGTTCGTCCACAGCGCGCCCGCGAGGTCGGGGTGGTCGGAGTCGTAGCCGGTGTCGACGACGGCGACGACCATCCCCCGCCCGGTGCTGACGTCCCACCCGGCGGTGGCGTCCACGTCGACGTCGGCGACCGCCGCCTGCTGGTAGGTGTTCGTCCCGGTGTTCTCCAGGTTCCAGCCGTAGCCGGCGAAGTACGGGTCGCCGGGGTCGCTCGCGGCGACGCTGCCCCGTTGGGAGGCGTCCACGTCGGTGACCCCGGGCACGGCCCACAGCACGCCGGCCGTGCCGGAGGTCGCCACGAGGGCGGTGCCGTCCGGCAGCGGCTGCGCCGAACGCACCCCGGGCGCCGCCTCCAGCGCCGCGAGCAGGTCCTCCCCGACCCGCCCGGGGACCTCCGCCGCCGGCGGTGCGCCCGGCCGCGAGACGGGCCGGGAGGACTCCGCGGTCACGTACCAGGTGCGCTCGTCCACGAGGTCGAGGTGGCCGCCGTCGCCGAGGTCGGCGAGCGCCGACGCGAACAGCGCGGGATCCACCAACGGCAGCCCCGTCACACCCAGCGCCGGGTCGGAGGCGCGCACGACGTAGCGGTGCAGGCCGTCACCGGGGCCGAACCCGCTCGCCACGGCCACCGGGTTCCCGGCGAGGAACCCGACCGCACCGGCTCCCGCCGCCAGCGTGCTCACCGCGGCGATCGCGGAGATCCCCGGGAACCACCGCCGTCGTCCTGCACCCATCACTCGCTCCCCGTCACCGCACCGGTCGTCGTCCCCGCACCGGTCGTCCACCGGTCCTGAGGTGTCGATCGGCGCGTGCGACGTGCTGGATGACCGCGCCGGTGGCTCACCACCCGGTAGGACGGCGGGTCGCGACGCTGCGTCAGCGACGGAGTTCCACCTCACCCGTCCGGCGGCACCCCCGGCACGCGGCCGCCGTCACCGAGCGGTGCTCAGACCGCGGTGTCGACGAAGACCGGTCGCCGCTCGGGGGGTTCCAGCATCGTCAGGGCCCGTTGCTGCGAGCGTGCCTGCACCATCGCGGACGCCAAGCGCTCGCTGACTTCGACCTGCCGCTGCAGCAGCAGCCGTGCGCGGTCGGCGAACTCGGCGGGGATGTGGCCCAGCAGGGCCGGCGCGATCCACTCGGAGGCGGGGGGCTGCTCGGGTGGTTCGTCCCCGGCGTGCAGCCTGTCCAGCAGCGTCTCCGCGGCGGCGACATCGACCTCGACGGCGTGCAACGCGGAGGTCCACGCCTCGCGCCAGTGCGCTTCCACGGGCTGGCTCTCGGCCGGGTTGCGGGCAGGGCTCACGCGACACCGTGGCCGGTGGCCGGCGCCGAGCGCAGGTGCTCCTCGGCGGCCTGGCGCCACGTCTGCGCGAGGGGCTCGACGACCTGGGTGCGGCAGGCGGCGGTGCGCGCCGCGTCACCGCCGACGTTGGCGGCCGGCAGCTCCTGCAGCAGCCAGGTGTAGAGGGCCTGCATCGACTCGCCGCCCTCCCACGCGTCCGCCTTGAGGCTGGTCTTCAGCTCCAGGACGATGTCCTGGGCGTGCACGAGGTTCTTGTGCGCCGTCTCCCGGTCGCCGCTGCGCTGCGCCTGCTCGGCGCGCTCGAGGTCCAGGACGAGGCGGTCGTAGAGCATGACGAGGAGCGTCGCGGGGGTCGCGGTCTCCAGGCCGTCGTTGAGGTAGCGGTTCGCCGAGCGCCGGCCGTACGTCATTGAGGTCATGCGGTGGTTCCTCCGTGGGTTTCCCGGTTCCTGACACTCCATCGGCACTTCCGTGGCACACTGCAGCCCTTCAGCGCACACGTTGCAGTGCGACGACGAACGGGCCGGACGCGTGGAAGCGTCCGGCCCGTCCGCTCATGTCAGCCCAGCGAGGCGAGCTGGCCCTGCAGCCAGGAGGACTGGCTCTGCAGCTTGCCCAGCGCGGTCTCCAGGGAGGAGTAGTACTTCTGGTACCGCTCCTTTTTGGCCGCCAGGCGGTCGTTCCAGTCCGCGATGCGGGTGGTCAGGTCGCTGATGGTCTTGTTCTGACCGGCGATGACCGTGGTGAGCGATCCCTTGTCGGCGTCGGTGGCGTTCTTGGCCACCGCCGCCAGCCGCTCCACGACGCCGGGTGCTGCGTCCGGGTCGAGGCTCGACGGAGCGAGGCGCTTCTGCACCGTGGCCGGGTCCGCCTGGTACGCCTTGGTGAACACGTCCTTGTCGAAGGTCAGCGCGCCGTCCTTGGTGGACTGCAGACCGTACTTCGCCGCGGACTCCCCACCCCCGAGCGCGGCGGTCACCGCGTCGAGGACTTGCGACTTCATGGCCCTAAGGGTGCTGTCGCCGCGCAGGGTGCCGCCACCGACCACCTTGCCGTCCGAGCCGACGTTGCCGGCACGGGACTGCACGGTGATCTCGTTGAGCGCCGCGTTGGCGGCGCCGACGAGCGCCTCGACCGCCGAGGCGACGGCGGAGGGGTTGCTCGTCACGGTCACCGACGCCGGCGTGCTCGTCGTCGTGGCTCCGACCGTCATGGTGACACCCGGCATGAGCCCGGTAAACGTGTTGGTCGACGACGAGGCGGTGATGGCATTGGTCCCCGTACCCAGGGTGACCTGGGCGTCAGCTGCCGGCGTGAGCGAGGCCCAGCCGGTCTGCTCGGAGCCGACCGTGGCGTAGGTTTCGGTCCGGCTGCCGTCGCTCAACTTCTTGGGGTGGGCTGCGTCGAGGCTGTCCGGACGGGTGCCGTGCGGGACGACCTTGAAGTCACCCGCGGTGGCGCCGGTGCTGGTCGAGGTGATCTGCAACCGGTAGGAGTTTTCCCCCACTCGGATGGCGACCGCCTTGATGCCGAGGTCACCGGCCTTGTTGACCGCCGCCACGACCTGGTCGAGCGTGCCCGCGCTGGGCTTGATCGTGACGTAGGACCCGTCGCTGCGGACGATGTCCAGCGGCGTGCCGATCGAGCTGCCGACCGTGGCGTCGCTGACCTTGCCGTCCGCGCCGAGCGAGAACGTGCCGGACACGGCCGAGCGCGCCGAGGCCAGCTTGTCGACCGAGACGCTCAGCGAGCCGGCCGATGCAGTGCTGTCCGCGGTGACCACGACCGCGCTGCTGGACGACGACGCGGTGGTCGGTGTCCACCCCGTCGCCTTGACCAGGGCGTCCGCCGCGGTGCCGAGCGCCTGCATCTTGGTGTTCACGGACTGGTACGCCGTGATCTTGAGCTGGGCCGCACTGACGCTGGACTTCATCTGCGTCTGCGGTGCGGCGTCCGCAGCGAGCAGCTTGGAGATGATGCTGGACGTGTCGAGGCCGCTGACCAGACCATCGACGGTGGATGACGAGACGGTCGTGGACATCACGGCCCCCCTCTTCGAGTCACTGGATGGGTAACGGGCGGAAGGCGGGGGACACCGGGTTCTCCGATGTCCCCCGCCTCATGAGCCGGTCAGCTCACGCCGCCCGGATGGGGTGATCAGCCGCGCAGCAGGGACAGCACGTTCTGCTGCGAGGAGTTGGCCTGCGCGAGCATGCTCGTGCCGGCCTGCGACAGGATCTGGCTGCGGGTGAACTTGGTCATCTCGGCGGCCATGTCGGTGTCGCGGATCGCCGACTCGGACGCGGTCAGGTTCTCGATGGAGACGTTGACCGAGCTGATGACCTGCTCGAAGCGGTTCTGCAGGGCACCGACGGCGGCACGGGCCTTGCTGACCGTCGCGAGGGCCGCGTCGATCGTCGCGATGGCGGTCGAAGCGTTGCTCTGGGTGGTCAGGTCGAGCGCACCGAGGCCGAGACCGCCCGCGCTGAAGGAGTCAGCCTTGACGGCCGGCTGGCCCTTCACGGCGGTGACCGCAGCAGTACCAGCCGCCGAAGAACCGGTCGGCGCCGTGGCGGTGCCGTCGGCCACGTTGAACGTGGCGGTGCCGACAGCAGCGGCCTGGATGACCAGCTTGCCCGACCCGTCCAGCGAAGCGCGGGTGCTGCCGAGCGCCGTGTTGATCTTGCCGACGATGACGGCCGCGGAGTCACCGGTGGTGACGTTGACGGTCTGGCTGTCGATGGTCCACGTGCCGGTCTGGGTCGCAGCCGCGAGAGCGGAGCCGGAGGTCCAGACGCTCTTCGTGCCGGTCACACCAGACACAGCGGCGACAGTGCCGGCCGCGGTGGCGCCCGACTTGATGTCGACGGTGATGGTGTCGCCCGAGGCGTAGCCGACCTGGAAGACCTTGCTGGCGAAGGTGCCGTCCAGCAGGCTGACGCCGTTGAAGGACGCCTTGTCGGAGATGCGGGTGAGCTCGGCCGTCAGGGAGTCGACCTCGGACTGGATGGCCGCGCGGGACTTGGTGTCGTTGGTGTCGTTGGACGACTGGACGGCCAGGTCGCGCATGCGCTGCAGGATGGTGGTGGAGGTGCTGAGCGCGCCGTCCGCGGTCTGGGCGACGTTGACGCCGTCCTGGGCGTTGCGGGCCGCGACGGTCAGGCCGCCGATCTGCGAGCGAAGGCCCTCGGAGATCACGAGGCCGGCGGCGTCGTCAGCGGCCTTGTTGATGCGCAGACCGGACGAGAGCTTCTCCAGCGAGGAGTTCAGCGTCTTGTCGGTGGCCTGCAGGTTGCGGTAGCTGTTGAACGCCGCGATGTTGTTGTTGACGCGAAGACCCATGATGATCGTTCCTCCGTGAGTTGGGGTCCATCTGTGTGGCAGCCGGTCCATCCGTGGTCCGGCCCTGTCAGGCGCTTGTTCCCGCCTGACACTTCATTCATCGGCCCCGGAGCCCGGGACCTTAGAGCGGTCGTTGCGGCAAACGGGTGATGCTGACCGACCTCAAGCCGGAATCACGCCGGCACGAGGGAGGCGGCGAAGGCCGGAGCAACCTGACGCAGTCGTTCGAGCAGCGGAGGGATCGCCTCGTCGGCTACTCCAGCCAGCAGCTCCTCGAGCACGTCGAGGTGGTCTCGCTCGCCGATCTCGTGCAGCACCGCACCGCAGAGGATCCGTGTCTCAGCGTCCTGCGCCTCGCTGAGAAGCATGCGCCGCAGCGGGCACGAGCTTGCCAGACCCGCTTCTCGGTACCGGAGCGACCAGGACAGGGCTGCGTTGAACGTCATGGACGGCCACTGGTTCCCGACAGCAGCGAGGATGGCATGGCGCGCTCGCCCGGCCGTCCACAGCTGCCCGTAGAAGTCCGCCGCGAAGTCGGCCACGCAGACTTGCAACTGCGCGACGTAGGGGATTTCAAGCGCAGCGGGCAGCGCCCGCACGAAGCGCGCCATCGCCCCGGGCACCTCGTTGACGAGCTCGATGGTGGGGATCGCCGGAAGGCTTGTCCTTCCGGTCGGGAGATGTTCGATCAGCATGTCGACCGCCTCACGCGCGCGTCCCTGTCGTGCCAGTGCCGTGATGAGCGCGTCCCTGTAATGAGCTTGGCCGAAGGCAGAACCGCGGCCGGTGTCCTTCGCCGCCGCGGCGCGGAGGAGCGACTCAGCAGACTTCCAGTCTCCCCCTTCCCCTGCGATGCGAGCTTCGAAGGTGAGGCACGTGCTCTCATCCTCGCCCCAACCACGCATCAGCTCCAACCAGGTGCGAGCGGTCTCCGACTGCTGCGTCCGCAGGGAGCTGTCGATGACTGTGTGCGCGAGCAGCAGACCATGGGCCGGCGTGAGGCGAGCTGGATCGATGTCCTTCAGCACTGACAGGGCATGTCGGTGGTCACCGGCGAGGGCCGCGGAGCGCAGCACATCAACCCGAAGACTCGTGATGTCACCGCTGCCACGCTTGAGCCCATCCACCAAGGCTGCTTGAGCGACGCGGAGGTTGCGCTCTCCCTTCGAGCGCTCCCCCAGGCGCACCACCGAATAGCCGCCGTGGTCGAGGTGGATGTCCTCGTTGACCTCGACCTGCACCTGGCCCCACCGGCCGACGACCTGCTCGTGCAGTGCTCCCTCCCACCTGCACGTGGCGCGGCGGAGGACACGGGAGGCCTTGATCCGTATCTCGCTGCCCGCTCCGCCCCAGCTGTCAGAGACCTGCTCGATGAGCAGGTTGTCCGCGTTCGTCAGACGCAACGATCGCCGCCACGCCCGGGCGTCCCCGCGCACTTGCTCATCCGCGTCCACGCAGAGCAACCACTCGCCGGAGCAGTGCTCCAGCGCACGGTTGCGAGCGGCTCCGAAGTCCTCGTCCCAGTACCCGCGCACGACTCGCGCGCCTGCCGCCTCCGCGATCGCCACGGTCCGGTCCTGGCTGCCCGTGTCGTAGACGATGACCTCGTCGACGTACGGCTTGATCGACTCGAGGGATGCTCCGAGCAGCTCCTCCTCGTCCTTGACGATGTAGCAGCCACTGATGAACACGTCCGCAACAGCCACGGGCACCTCACTCTCAACGGGCGACAACGGGCGACGCGTGTTCGCCCGCCCACATCCCCCTATCGGCGCATCAAGTGGAGAGGTGTAGCTGCGCTCCGTCACGCTTCGCCTCCGGTGCACCCGCACGGGGCAGGCGCAGCCGGACCGATGAGGTGAGCCAATGACGAAGCGCCCCGTCACAGGGTGACGGGGCGCTTCGTCAGGATGCGGATGGGCAGAGCGACGGGCAAGTACCTCAGGCGGTGCGGGCCACCGCCGGCGCGGCGAAGGCGCCGAAGGCCGACAGCGCCAGCCGGGCGCGGAAGTCGGACTGCGTCCCGACGGCCGCGTAGTAGGCCTCCTTGCGCTTCACCGCAGCACCGGTACCGGTGCCCACGGCGGGCTTGACCATCTCCGGGGACAAGTGGGTGTTCATGCCGTCGCGCAGCAGGACGAGCGCCTCGGCGCGCATCTGGGAGATGCGGGACTCGGAGACGCCGAGCTCCTCGGCGATCTCGGCCATGGGGCGCTCGGCGAGGAAGTAGCCCTCGACGACGACGCGCAGCCGCTCGGGCAGGCAGGCGATGGCGGAGCGCAGGTAGCCCAGGCGCTCGCGGTGCAGCAGCTCCTGCTCGGGGCCGGGGGTGTGGGTGGGCAGGTGGTCGTCCAGGGAGGCGCCGTCGGCGGTGAAGCCCTGCATCGACAGCACCATGGAGCGCTGCGCCTCGTCGCGGGTCTCGGCGAGCTCGCGCTCGGAGACGCCGAGGACGGCGGCCAGCTCGGAGGCGGTGGGGGTGCGGCCGAGCTCGACGGTGAGGGTGTCCTCGGCCTGGCTGAGCTTGCGCTGGCGGCTGCGCAGGCCCCGGGAGGCCCAGTCGGCGCCGCGCAGGTCGTCCAGCAGCGCCCCGCGGATGCGGGTGTTGGCGTAGCGGTTGAAGGGGACGCCCGTGGAGGGGTCGTAGGCCTTCGAGGCCTGGAAGAGGGCCATGAGACCGGCAGACGTGAGGTCGTCGCGGCTCACGTGGGAGGGGAGCCGGCCGATGAACTCGCTGGTGATGTAGCCGACGAGCGGCAGGTGCTTCTCGACGAGCTCCGCGCGCTGGGCGTCGGTGAGCTCAACGGGGGCGATGGCGGCGTCTGCGGTCACACCCCACTTCTCGGCAGCGCCGACCGGGTGACTTGAGCGCCGAACGGGTGACAGCTGCGGGTGCCCGCTCAGGCCCGCAGCCCCCCGTCCGACCACGCGGCGTCATGATCAGTACCGACCGGGTGACGTCTCCCCCGATCGGTCCACGCCGGCTCAGCAGACCCCCTGCCGTGGTCGAAGGTTGAAGCGTGCACGACCACGGGAGGGTTCCGTGGCGCGAGTGGTTCCAGAGGCTGGAGGGACAGGCGTGAAGCCGCTGTGGGAGGTCGTCCGCGACCTGGAGTACGCGTACCGGAAGGGCCAGCTGACCCCGACGTACCTCGACGTCTACGCGGAGAAGCACGACGAGCGCATCAGCGCCCTCTACGCGCTGTGCGCGAAGAACTTCCTCACCGTCCAGCACGAGGCGGGGCGCAACGACCACGTCCTGCGCGACCAGAAGGAGATGGGGATCAACGAGGCCGCCGTCGCCCGGGCGATGGAGGAGAACAGCCGCGAGATGCACCGCGAGCTGCGCAAGGCCGTCGAGGACGGTCGCCCCTACGCGCTGCGCAAGCCCACCAAGCACGCCCAGTTCATCCGCAAGGACGGCCGCTGAGCCGGCGCGGCCGGCGCTGACTCAGCGGGGCCAGATGCCTGCGGCGTCGAGCTGCGCCAGCCAGCCGTCCTGGCCCGCACCCTCCTCGTAGCGCCGGTCGGCGGTCAGCACGAGCCGGGTCAGCGTCCGGGCGGAGTGGTCGGCGATCCAGTAGTGCGGCACCCGCCACTGCGCGTAGAGCTCGCGCTTGAGCAGGCGGTCGGTGGACTTCGTCGACGGCGACTCCACCTCGACGGCCAGCAGGACGTCGGAGGGGTCGATGTACGGGCTGTCGTCCGCGACGACCGCGGCGTCGGCGACGACCACGTCCGGGATGAGCAGACGGTCGTGCAGGCCGCGGCGGGCGACGTTCGCCCCCGGCAGCACCACCCAGCCGGCCGGCGCCGCGGCCCGCAGGCGCGCCTGCAGCTCCCCCACCACGTACTGGTGGGCCGGCCCGGCCATCGGCGTCACGATCAGCCCCCCGTCCAGGAGCTCGATGCGGGGGCCGTCGTCGTCGTGCGGCAGGTCCTCCAGGTGCAGCGGCAGCGACGTGCCGATCGAGACGCTCACGTGCCCACCCCCTCGTGCCGATCCTAGCCAGCGGACGCGCTCGTTCCACCCCTGCGAGCCCTCAGCTCGTGGTAGCGGCCGCCGATGGAGGCTCGAGCACCACCGACGGCACCACTGATGGACAGGGATCGGGGAAGGACACGCATGGGACTGGCCGAGGTCTCCGGCATCCTCTGGAAGGAGCGGGAGCTGCTGGAGCTGCTGCTCTTCAAGCTGGAGGAGGAGCAGCTCGTGCTGGCCAGCGGCCGCACGCGCTGGCTGGCGCACGCGACCCGCGAGGTCGAGTTCGTCATGGAGCAGATCCGGACCACCGAGGTCCTGCGCGCCGCGGAGGTCGACGCCGTCGCCGCCGAGCTCGAGATCGAGCCCGGCCCGAGCCTGGGCGCCCTCGCCGCGGCCGCTCCCGAACCGTGGGGCGAGCTGTTCCGCGGCCACCGCGACGCCTTCCTCACCCTGACCGCCGAGATCCAGGACCTCGCGGACGCCAACCGCGACCTGCTGAACTCCGGTGCCCGTGCGCTGCGCGAGACGCTGCTCGGCCTGGACACCCCCCTCGACACCTACACCGCCCAGGGCAAGAACACGGTCGCGTCGACCGGTGGATCCCGCGCCCACTTCGTCGACGAAGCACTCTGAGAGGAACCCGGACGATGAGCACCTTCTCCGGCATCAACCAGGCCGCCCGCGCCCTCAACGCCGCCCAGCGCGGCATGGAGGTCACCGGGCAGAACATCGCCAACGCGAACACCCCCGGCTACTCGCGCCAGCGCGTCGAGCAGACCGCGAGCGTCCTGCCGCAGACCGGCCAGCACGTGCAGAAGAACGTCGCCGGCGACGGCGTGACGGTCAACGGCATCACCCGCGTCGCCGACGCGCTGGCCACCGCGACCGCCCGCCAGGACGCCGCCTCTGCCGAGGAGCTGGCCACCGCCGCGAACGTCTGGGCCGGCGTCGAGGCCGCCCTGGGCGACACCGGCACCAGCGGCCTGAGCAAGGACCTCGCGAACCTCACCTCGGCGTGGAACGACCTCGCCAAGGCCGGCACGGACGGCCTGGAGGGCGCCCGCTCGCTCGTCGTGACCCGCAGCCAGGCCGTCCTGGACACCGTCACCACGATGGACACCTCGATCCAGGCCCAGTACGAGCAGCTCGGGCTGCAGGCGCAGACGCTGGCGACGCGGGCGAACACGGCCGCCGAGAACGTCGCCAAGCTCAACAAGTCGATCCGCGAGACCCTGGCCTCCGGCGGCAGCGCCAACGAGCTGATGGACCAGCGCGACCAGGTCCTCGACCAGCTCGCGTCCATCACGGGCGCCCGCTCGGTGCACCGCCAGGACGGGACCGTCGACGTCCTCGTCGGCAACGCCACCCTGGTCACCGGTGAGTTCTCCTACGGCATGGTCGTCGGCAACACCGACGGCGGCAACCCGCAGGTGCGCGAGGGCGCCGAGTACACCGTGACCGTCGGCGGCCAGAGCACCGGCCCGGTCGCCGGCTCGCTGAAGGCCACGCTGGACGGCGCGAACGAGACGCTGAAGAAGCAGTGGGACAACCTGAACGCGTTCGCGACGAAGTTCACCGACGCCGTCAACACCGCCTACAACCCGACCGACGCCGTCGGCGGCGACTTCTTCACCAGCAACGGCGCCACCCTGACCGCGCACGACCTCAAGATCGCCACCGGCCTCACCGCGAACCCGGGCACGCTCAAGGACAGCAGCGGCCTCGCCGGTGCGGCGGGCGGTTCCGACCGCAAGGTCGCCCAGGCGGTCCTGGCGACGTTCGACTCGACCAAGGCGGCCTGGCGCACCAACGCGACCACGATCGCCGCCTCGACCCAGTCGGCGGACAACCGCGCCGCGCTGGCCTCGCAGGTGTCGCTGAAGTCCTCCAACGCCCGTGACGCCGTCGCCGGCGTCAACCTCGACGAGGAGATGACCAACCTCGTCTCCTACCAGCACGCCTACTCCGCCGCGGCCCGCGTCCTGAACGCGATCGACGAGGCGCTCGAAACGCTCATCCAGCGCACCGGCGTCTGACGACCCCGCTGATCCGACAGGAGGAACCACCATGCTCGGCCGAGTGACCCAGCGCAGCATCGCCACCAGCTCGCTGACCAACCTGCAGAACGCCCAGGCGCGGACCGCCAAGCTCCAGGAGCAGCTGTCCAGCGGCAAGACCCTCAGCAAGGGCTCCGACGACTCGGTGCGCGCGGCCGCCGCGCTGCGCCTCAACGACCAGGTCGCCGTCAGCGCCGAGCACGAGCGCAACGTCACCGACGCCCGCGGCTGGACGTCCGTGCAGGAGGGCGCCCTCGACGCGGTCGTCGACGCGCTGCAGTCCGCCCACGCCCGCCTCGTGCAGGCCGGCAACGGTGCGCTCGACGCCAAGGGCCGCGCGGCGATCGCCGCCGAGCTCGCGGAGGTCAAGAACACCGTCCTCGGCAAGGCCAACACCCAGCACCAGGGCCGCGCCGTCTTCGCCGGCACCACCGACTCCGCCGTCGCCTTCGACCCCGCGTCGTACGCGACCACGGACGACGGCGGAGCCGTCCGGCGCACCGTCTCCCCCGGTGTCGACATGACGGTCAACGTCAACGGCTCGACGGTCTTCGGTGACGGCGCCACCTCGCTGTTCAAGGAGCTCGACGACCTCGTCGCCGCCGTCACCGGCAACGACACCGCCGCGATGGCTCAGGGCCTGACCACCCTGCAGGGCCGGATCACCAAGGCGACCAACGCCATGGCCACCATCGGCGCCCGCGACAACCAGCTCACGCTGGCCGAGGACGCCAACCGCGCCCACGGCGCCTTCCTGACCCAGCAGCTGGACGACGTCGAGGGCCTGGACATGGCCAAGGCCTTCGTCGACTTCAACCTGCAGAACGTCGCCTACCAGGCCGCGCTGGCCTCGACCGCCAAGGTCATCCAGCCCACCCTGATGGACTTCCTGCGCTGACCCGCGCTGGACCGACCCCACGCCCCACCGCTCGACCCACCCTCCGACCCTGCCCTCGCCCCCAGGAGTTCCTAGAGTGACCCTCATGACCGACGCGCCCGTGACCGCCCCCACGATCGAGTTCGTCTCCCCGATCATGGGCTTCGCCGAGCACACCAGCTTCCACCTCCTCCCCCTCGACGAGGCCGGGCAGCTGTACTCGCTGCGCAGCACCGACGGCACGGGCATCCGCCTGGTCGTCGTGGCGCCCGGCAGGTTCTTCCCCGGCTACGCGCCCGAGATCGACGACGAGACCGTCGCCGCCCTCGACCTGCGCGACGCCACGGAGGCCGCGGTGCTCAACGTGGTGAACATCGGCGACGACCCGGCCACGGCGACGGTCAACCTGCTGGCCCCCATCGTGATCAACCACCGCACGATGAAGGCCTCCCAGGCCGTGCTCGTCGGCACCGACCTGCCGCTGCGCGCGCCCCTGATGGCCGCCTGAGCCGCGAGGCCGCTCCCGCACGACCCCGCACCACCCCCGCACGACCCGCAGCAACCTCGAGGGCCCCGCACCGGCACCGCCGGTGCGGGGTCCTCCTCGTGCTCGTAGCCTGCGGCCATGAACCTCGAGCGCCCCGTGGCCCCGGACCCGTACTCGCTGCTGCCGGCGGTCCCCTCCTTCTCCCTGACCTCCACCGACGTCGCCGAGGGCGAGCCGATGGACGAGCGCCACGCGAGCGGGAACACCTCTCCGCAGCTGGCCTGGGAGGGCTTCCCGGAGGGCACGAGGTCCTTCCTCGTCAACTGCTTCGACCCGGACGCGCCGACCCCGGCGGGCTTCTGGCACTGGACCGTGGTGGACCTGCCGGTGGGCGTGACGAGCCTGCCGACGGGTGCGGGCGGGCAGCCGGCGCCCGAGGGGGCGACGGTGCTGCGCAACGACATGGGCACCGCCGACTTCACCGGCGCCGCTCCCCCGCCCGGCGACCGCCCGCACCGCTACGTCTTCGCGGTGCACGCCCTCGACGTGGAGTCGCTGGGCCTGCCGGAGGGCGCCACCCCGACCGTGGCGGCCTTCGCGAGCCTCGGTCACGTCCTGGCCCGCGCCACCCTGGCGCCGGTCTACTCCCGGTGAGCGGCACGACGGACCAGGCCCGGGTGCCGGCGGCCGCGCAGCGGGTCGCGGGCGACCTGGAGCTGCTCCCGGCCGCCGAGCACCCCGGGCTGCTGCCCGAGGCGGTCCTGCGGGCGCTGCCGGAGGGGGCCTGGTCACTGGCCATCGACCCCGACGTCGCGGACACCGCGGCCCTCGTCGAGGCGGCGGGCGTGCCGCTGGACGGGTCCGCCAACTGCGTCGTGGTCGCCGGCAAGCGCGACGGGGCGGAGCGGATCGCGGCGTGCGTGGTGCTGGCCAGCACCCGCGCCGACGTCAACGGCGCCGTGAAGAAGGCGCTGGACGTGCGCAAGGCCTCGTTCCTGCCGCAGGAGCGGGCCGTGGCGGAGTCCGGCATGGAGTTCGGCGGCATCACCCCCGTCGGGCTGCCCGCGGGCTGGCGCATCCTCGTCGACTCCGCGGTCGCCGCCAGCGACTGGGTGCTCATCGGCTCCGGGGTGCGCCGCTCCAAGCTCGTCGTGCGGGGTGCGGACCTGGCCGCGCTGGCGGGCGCGGAGGTCGCCGACATCGCCCTGCCCGCCCGGTGAGCTCCCGGTGAGCCCTCGGTGATGCTGCTCGCCCGCGGCGGCCGCGACGCGCAGGCGGCGTGGGAGGACTACGCGCTCATCGGGCGCTGGTCCTCCTGGTCGCCGCAGGTCCGCTCCGTGGAGGCGTCCGCGGAGCGGATCGCCCCGGGGGTCGCGGGCACGGTCCACGCCCCGCTGGGGGTGCGGGTCCGCTTCCGCGTCACCGCCGTCGACGAGGCGTCCCGCAGCTGGCGCTGGGTGGTGCACGCGGCCGGCGTGAGCGCGGGGATGGAGCACCGGGTGCTCGCCGTGCCCGGCGGGTGCGTCACGACGCTGCGCATCGAGGCGCCGGCGGTGCTGGCGGCGGCCTACGCACCGGCGGCGCTGCTGGCGCTGCGCCGGCTGGTCAGCCCGCGGCGAGCAGCCGGCTGACCGCCTGCGCGGGCGTGCTGCGCCCGTCGAGGACGGCGACGACCTCGCGGGTGAAGGGCAGCTCGCCGACGCGGTCGAGCACGGCCGGTGCGGTCCAGACGCCCTCGGCCGTGCCGCCGGAGCGCTCCAGCGCCGCCGGCAGCGCCAGCCCCTCCCCCAGCGCCACTCCGACGCGGTGGTTGCGCGAGAGCCCGGAGGTGCAGGTGGCCACGAGGTCGCCCGCCCCGGCCAGGCCCAGGAAGGTCGCCTGCTCCCCGCCCAGGCGCACCCCGAGGGCGGCGGTCTCGGCCAGGCCGAGGGTGAGGACGGCCGCGCGCGCGTTGGCGCCCAGCCCGGCGCCCTCGACCATGCCGACCGCGAGCGCGACGACGTTCTTCAGGGCGCCCGCCACGTCGACGCCGGTGACGTCGGTGACCGGGTGGGCATGGAAGGAGGGCGTGCCCAGCCGCTGCGCGACGGCCGCGGCCACGGCCGGGTCCGCGCAGGCGACGACCGTGGCCGCCGGCTGCCCGCGGGCGATCTCCAGCGCCAGGTTCGGCCCGGACAGCACCGCCACTGCCTGCCCGGCGTCGCCACCGGCGCCGGTGTCGCCACCGGTGCCGCCACCGGTGCCGCCACCGGTGCCGCCACCGGTGCCGCCACCGGTGCCGAGGACGTCGGCGACGACCTCGGCGCCGAAGAGGCCGCTGCCCTGCTCCACGCCCTTGGCGAGGTTGACCAGCGGCACGGCCGGCAGCAGCTCGCGCCAGGCGCTCAGCTGGGCGCGCAGCCGCTGCAGGGGGACGGCGAGGACGACGAGGTCGGCGCCGTCGAGGACCTCGCGCACGTCGGCGGAGGCGGCCAGCGCGCTCGGCAGGTCGACGCCGGGCAGGTAGGAGGCGTTGCGGTGCAGCCGGTGCACCTCCTCGGCCAGCTCCGGGCGGCGGCACCACAGCCGCGTCGGCCCGCCCTGCGCGGCCAGGCCGGCGACGGCCGTCCCCCACGCCCCGGCGCCCAGGACCGCGACCCGCCTCATGCGCGCGTCGCCCACAGGGCCACGGCGCTGGCGGCGGCGACGTTGAGGCTGTCCACGCGCTCGTCCATCGGGATGCGCACGACGACGTCGGCGCCGCCGAGGGCGCGGCGGCTGAGCCCGTCGCCCTCGGTGCCCAGCAGCAGGGCCAGGCGCTGCGGCGCCGCGAAGTCGGCCAGCGACACCGCGTCCTCACCCAGCGCCAGCGCGGCGACGGTGAAGCCGGCCCGCCGCAGCAGGTCCAGGTCGCCGGGCCAGTCCTCCGCGCGCGCCCACGGCAGGTGCAGGACGGTGCCCATCGACACCCGCACGCTGCGCCGGTACAGCGGGTCCGCGCAGCGCGGGCTGACGAGCACGCCGTCGACGCCGAAGGCGGCCGCGGAGCGGAAGAGGGCGCCGACGTTGGTGTGGTCGACGACGTCCTCGAGGACCACCAGGCGCGCCGGGCCGGGCGGCAGCGCGGCCAGCAGGTCGGCGACCGAGCGCCGGGGCGGGCGGTGCATCGAGGCGATGGCCCCGCGGTGCAGGTCGACGCCGGTGAGGGCGGCGAACGCCTCGACGGGGGCGACGAGCACGACGGCGTCCGCGGGCAGCACGTCCTCCAGGTCGGCCAGGCGCGCCGGGCTCAGCAGGAACGAGCGCGGCCGGTGGCCGGCGGCCAGCGCCCGGCGGACCACCTCGACGCCCTCGGCCAGGAACAGCCCCTCGGCCGGTTCGCGGCGGGCGCGCAGCTGCACGTCCTTCAGCGAGGTGTAGTCGCGCAGGTGGTCCGCGTGCGCCGGGTCGGTGAGGTCCTCCAGCACGATCCGCGGCACCCGCCGACGCTACCCCACCCCGCGTCCGTGATCTTCCTCCAGGCGCTGGGCGCCTGGAGGAAGATCACGACCGGAGGGGCCGTGCT